>DASRUA010000090.1:0-4938 GCA_035655615.1 Dermatophilaceae bacterium | reverse complement strand
CCCCGTCGTACTTCGCCCGATCGTGCGGCGGAGCACCACTGCACATCGTCAAGGACAACATCGCAGACCAGAAACGACCCGACCAGGCAAGGCTTCCTCCCTGCCCCGAAGGACAGGGTTTCCGCCCCCGATCACCGATGAGGGAACGACAATCCCTTCCGAGACGTGGACAACGACACGAAGTGACCCATACGGCCAGCTTCACCTTCAAAGGCGTCACCAGGTTCATCGCGCCCCTGATGAAACCGACCTTCACCCGGCTCGGCAACGAAGCCGAGAGTGGCATGGCTTCGGCTCTGGCCCGACTGTGAGGAGCTCTGGCCCGACTGTGAGGACCACTGGCCCCACCCTGAGGTGCACCCCGTGAAGACCGGACTCAGCCTGCCGACCAGCCAGCTCGCCCTGGTGACCGGCGCTACCGGATACATCGGCGGTCGGCTGGTCCCCGAGCTTCTCGCGGCCGGCTTCCGGGTTCGGGTGATGGCCCGTCAGCCCCGGAACCTGGCCGACCGGGCTTGGCGAGACCAGGTGGAGATCGTCTATGGCGATGCGGCCGACCCCCACAGCCTGAGGCGGGCACTGGCCGGCGTGGGCATCGCCTACTACCTCATCCACGCCTTGGGAACCGGGGCTGAGTTCCAGTCCGTCGACCGCACGAACGCGTTGAACTTCGCGGCTGCGGCTCGCACCTGCGACGTCAGCCGGATCGTCTATCTCGGCGGTCTGTACCCCGCGGCGGGGAAGCTGAGCCCCCATCTGGAGTCCCGCAGGGAGGTCGGCGAGATCTTGCTGGCCAGCGGAGTCCCCGCGACGGTGCTGCGCGCCGCCGCCATCATCGGTTCTGGGTCTGCGTCATTCGAGATGCTTCGCTACCTCACCGAGCGTCTGCCAGTCATGATCACGCCGCGCTGGGTCGAGTCCCGGATCCAGCCCATCTCGGTCAGGGACGTCCTGCGTTACCTCGTGGGATCCGCCAGCATGCCGCCGGAGGTGAACCGAGGCTTCGACATCGGCGGACCGGACGTCATGAGCTACCGGCAGATGATGACCGACTACGCCAGGATCGCCGGCCTGAAACCGCGGCGAATAATAGCGCTTCCGTTGCTGACTCCCTCCCTTTCCAGCCACTGGGTGGGTCTGGTGACGCCCGTTCCCAACAGCATCGCGCGGCCCCTGATGGAGAGCCTCGTCAACGAGGTCGTATGCAAGGAACACGACATCTCACGCTACGTGCCGGACCCCGACGAGGGGTTCACGAGCTTCCACCAGGCGGTCGAGCTGGCACTTCAGCGCATCCATGACCGCCGCGTGTCAACGTCCTGGTCCTCCGCCGCAACCCTCGGCGCACCCAGTGACCCGCTGCCCGGCGACCCGGACTGGGCCGGAGGCTCGCTCTACGTCGACGAACGCGTGTGCTCCGTGCACGCCACCCCTGAGCAGCTGTGGACCGTCATCGAAGGCATCGGAGGCGCGCACGGCTGGTACTCCTGGCGCCTGGGATGGTGGACCCGCGGCCTGGTGGACCGCCTCTTCGGCGGCCCGGGGCTGCGCCGCGGTCGCCGAGACCCCTTCGAGCTGGCCGTCGGGGACGCCCTCGACTGGTGGCGGGTCGAGGAGATAGAAGAACTGCACCTGCTGCGTCTGCGCGCAGAGATGCGACTGCCAGGACTGGCCTGGCTCGATCTCATCGTCGAAACTGACGAGGATGGCCGGACCCTGTTCCGACAGCGTGCCCTCTTCCACCCCCAGGGCCCGGCAGGAGGGCTGTACTGGGCGATGATCTACCCCTTCCACGGGCTTGTCTTTGGCGGCATGCAGCGCAACATCGCCCACGAGGCGGAGGGACTAGGCGGGTACGGCGACACGTCGCCGCGTGTTCCACCGCCATAGCTCGTCGACCCCCCACACCACGATGGGAAACGGCAGAATGAACAGCACCTGCCATAGATCAGGTGTGGCGGTGCCGAACACGGCCTGCAGCCATGGCACAGTCACCAATGCAGCAGCAAAGACGACCTCATAGGCGATTCCCCACAGCAGCAGAGTGTTGGTGAAGACACCTACCTGACGAAGCGATGCGTGCTGCGTGCGTGAAGCCATGGCGGTGCCGATCTGGCAGGCCACGATGCCGAGAAAGCTCATCGTGGTGGCTTGCTGCCAGGCATGGTTGAGCGGACCTGCGCTCACGTCTGCGCCTAGGTGCCATCCGCCCTGTCTGAGAGTCAGCAGGAAGATGATCATCACCAGCAGCGCGGAGACGCCACCCAGCAGCCCCCAGGCACGCGCCAGCATCGGGGCGTCGATGACATTCTGATGGCGTTGTCGGGGTGGTCGCGCCATCAGCCCTGGTTCGGCCGGTTCCCGCCCGAGCGCCAGGGCGGGCAGGGTCTCGGTGCCGAGGTCGATCGCCAGGATCTGCATGACCGTGAGCGGCAGCGGAATCTTGCCTCCGGAGAGGGCATAGACAAGGAACGGAACGACCTCCGGAGTCGCGTGCGCAAAGATGTAGACGATGAACTTGCGGACGTTGTCGTAGACCCGCCGGCCCCCTTCGACCGCGGTCACGATGGAGGCAAAGTTGTCGTCGGTCAGGACCATCGTGGCTGCCTCGCGGGCAACCTCGGTCCCTGACCTGCCCATCGCCACGCCGATGTCTGCTCGCCGCAGCGCCGGTGCGTCGTTGACGCCGTCACCGGTCATCGCCACGACATAGCCCTGGTCCTGCAGGGCATCGGCGATGCGCAGCTTGTCCTCGGGTGAGCTGCGGGCAAATATGAGCTCCTCGCCGGTGGCCAGCAGCGCGTCCAGATCGGCTTCCGGCATGTGTTCGAGCTCTCCGCCGGTGATGATTCCCAGGCCTTGGTGGCCGATGCCCACTGCCTCTGCGATGCCGCGGGCGGTCAGGCCGTGGTCGCCGGTGACCACGATCAGCCGGATGCCGGCCGAGTGGCAGCGGGCGACCGCGCCGGCCACCTCGGGCCGGGGCGGGTCGAGCATCGCCGTCACGCCAAGCAGCGTGAGGTCGCGTTCCGCCTGTTCGCGGGTCAGCCCGGCCAGGTCGCTCTGGTCGATGTCGCGCTCGGCCACCGCGAGCAGGCGCAGCCCCTCCTGCGCCCACCCGGTGACCAGCCGGTCGAATGCCTCTCGGTCCTGCGGGGTCAACGGCCGCTCCCGACCATCCTGGGTGCCAAGGCGGGTGCACAGCGGCAGCAGCTCCTCGGGCGCGCCCTTGGTGTGCACCCGGACCCGGTCGAAATCCTTGTCCGGGTCCATGTCGACCGTGGACATCCGGCGCAGCGCGGGGTCGAAGTGGAACTGGGCCAACCGCTGCCCGGAGCCGGTGGCCAGGTCGACGCCCAGCGACCTGGCCATGTGCAGCAGGGCCAGCTCGGTGGGGTCACCTATCTCACTGTCGGGGCGATCGTCGGGTTCGTTGAGCTCGATCTGAGCGTTGTTGCAGGCCACGACAGCTCGGGCCATCCGTGTTTCCGCCGGTTCCGGCCGGGCCTCGGGCAGCGGGGCGCGCAGGTGCAGAATGCCCTGCGAGGTCCAGCCCCTGGTCACCCTCATCCGGTTCAGGGTCAGCGTGCCGGTCTTGTCGGTGCAGATCACGCTGGTGGAGCCGAGCGTCTCCACCGCCGAGATCCGCTTCACCAGGACCCCTTTTCGGGCGAGGATCCGGACACCCACGGCGAGTGCGAGCGTGATCGTGGGCAGCAGCCCTTCGGGCACGTTGGCCACCAGGAGCCCGATCGCGAAGTTCAACGCGTCGCCCAGTGACAGACCCGCCAACAACGTGCCGAGCGGGATGAAGGCGACCCCCATCCCGACTGCCACCAACGCGATCAGCCGAGCAACATGCTTGACCTGCTTCTCGAGGGGGCTCTCGTCATGGCCCACCCGTTGCGACAATGCCGCAATACGTCCCAGCTCGGTATGCATGCCCGTGTTGAAGACCACGGCAGTGGCTTCGCCCGCGGTGCAGTTGGTGCCGCTGAAGACCAGGTCGCGCGCTTCCAGGATGGGCCCGTGAGTATCGAACGGATCGGCCTCACGCAGCACCGGGAGCGACTCCCCGGTCAGCGTGGACACGTCCATCTCCACCGACCCGGACAGCAGCCGTGCGTCCGCCGAGACACGATCGCCTTCTTCGATCGCGATCACGTCCCCCGGGACGAGCTCGCGAACCTCGATCACCTTGGGGATCTCGTCACGAACGACGCGCACCGTGACAGGCAGGTATGCCGAGAGAGCCTCGACTGCCTGCTCGGCGTGCCGCTCCTGTAGGAAGGCGAAGAGCGCGTTGATGAGGATCACGATGACAATCGCGATCGCCAAGGGAGTGGTGCCGCTGACGGCTGCAAGGGCGGCCGCAAGCCACAGCAGAAGCGCCAGCGGATGCACCAGCTGCTGCACCAGCTCGCGGAGCCACCCCCGGCCACCGCGTCGTACGAGCTCGTTCGGCCCGAAGACCACCAGCCGCCTGGCCGCCTCCCGATCCGAGAGCCCTGCACGGCGAGTCCGCAAGTCACGCAGGAGTCGCGCAATGGACTCCTGAGGGTCAACGACCGAGACGCCCCCTGGGCCGGGGTCGGTTACCGGTTGTGCCATGCCGCAACCCCCAATCGCGGCCAGCATACGCGTGATACCTGCCTCGAATCAGTAGCCAGCGCTACGGCTCATGGGGTGCATAATTGACCTGGCTCACATTTGTGACCGTTCACACGCGCTGCAAGGTTCCCGTGACAACTCAGCTGCCCAAAGATCGCGCACCGAGCATCCGGGATGTCGCGCGCCTTGCAGGAGTTTCCTACCAGACCGTCTCCCGAGTGCTCAACAACCATCCGAGCATCCGCGAGACGACCAAGGCGCGGGTGACCCAGGTCATGGAGGAGATCCAGTACCGGCCCAATCGCGCCGCGCGCATGCTGGTCACCC
>DASRUA010000089.1:0-3234 GCA_035655615.1 Dermatophilaceae bacterium | reverse complement strand
AAGACCGTCCGGGCCCAATCAAGGAACCTGCCGCGGACGCGTTCGGCGGCTGATTCAGCCGCGCCAGGTCGGTGCGCTCGTCGTCGCAAGAGGATCCCCAAACGAAGATCCGGTCAGCGCCAGCCCGAGCTGAAGACCTCGGTCAACACGACCCGTAGACCGTTCATTTCGACGATCCCCAAGTCAGCCCTGCGCACGCGGACCTGACTGGTCTGCCGCCGACCCTGCTTGCGACCGCCGAGCACGATCCACTGCGCGACGAGGGCAACGCTCTCGCTCAGCAGCTACGCGATGTGGGTGTCGAGGTGCAGCACGTACAGAACAGCGGGCTGGTCCACGGCTTCCTCGGGCTCAGTCACGTCTCTGAAGCGGCAGCCGAGGCTGGCCGCGATCTCTTTGACCGGTTTGGCGACATCCTTCGCAACCGTGCAGCAGTGTCGTCCCACTGAACGGGCCCCGCTGGACGATCCCGCTACGGAACGACAAAGACCATGTTTGTGCCAGGTCTGCGCAGCCTCCGCGCGTGCCCGTAGGAGGTTCCTCCTGTGGACCGGGCTTCGGCGGCGCCGTTCTAGTCAGTCGATCTCATAAGTGTGGAAGGTCCCTGGCCCTGCGAGTCCGTCCGGAGCTTGCAGGTATCCAGTGTCGACGACCTGGTGACCAAGACGCTGCAGTACGCGGTTCATGCCGACGTTGCGGGTGCGAATCTAGGACCGAACACCTAGCCAGCGGCTGTCCGCGGGTGTAGGACGGTTGAACAACCGGTGGAAACGAGGGCTGCCATGTCTGCGACCGCGCACATCAGCGAGAACGAGGCCCGGGCGGTCGCCGAGGAGGGGCGGGAATCCGGCTGGTCGAAGCCCTCCTTCGCCAAGGAGCTGTTCCTCGGCGAGTTCCGGTTCGACCTGATCCATCCGCATCGCCGCCCAGGCGTCGACGATGCGGAGCGGGGCACCGCGTTCCTGGACCAGCTGCGCGACTATTGCGCCACCCTGGACGGCGCCGTCATCGAGCGCGAGGCGCGCATACCCGATACCGACATCAAGGGCTGGGCCGACCTCGACTGTTCCGGCATCAAGATCCCTCGCGAGTATGGCGGGTTGGGCCTGTCCCAGGTCACTTACAACCGCGCGCTGATGATGCTCGCATCAGTCTATCCCAGCGTCGGGGCGCTGGGATCGGCACAGTGTTCCCGGTCTTGCTCACCGTCTCACCGATCCGCGACGCTGACGGCGCGGGCGTCGGCGCATCCGTGATATATCGCGACATGACCGAACAGGAGCATGCAGCTCAGTACGCCCGGAGCTTGATCGAGGCAGCCCTGGACCCGCTGGTGACGATCAGCCCCGAAGGCAAGATCACCGACGTCAACGAGGCCACGGTCAAGGTCACCGGCGTCCCCCGTGACGAGCTCATCGGGACCGCCGTCTCCCTCTACCACACCGAACCTGAGAAGACCGACGAGATCTACCAGCAGGTGGTCGCGCAGGGATCGCTCACCGACTACCCGCTGACCCTGCGCCACCGGGACGGGACACTGACCGACGTTCTGTGCAACTTTTCGGTCCTCCGCGACACAGGCGGAAACGTCCTCGGCGTGTGCGCCGCCGCCCGCGACGTGACCAAACAGAAGGAGGCGTTCGAGGCCGCCCAGCGCATGGCGGCGATAGTCGAGTATTCAGACGATGCCATCATCGGCAGGACGATCGACGGCGTCATTACGAGCTGGAACCCGGCCGCGGAGAGGATGTTCGGCTACTCCAGTCAGGAGATCGTCGGCAAGCCCATCGACCTGCTCAGTCCCGAGGATCGAGGCGGCGATGCCATCTCCATCCTGGCCAAGATCAGCGCGGCCCGGCCTGTCAAGAACTTTGAGACCCTCCACGTCCGAAAGAACGGAACGGCGTTCACGGTCTCGCTCACCATCTCGCCGATCCGCGACGAGAAGGGCGCGGTCGTCAGCGCCTCCGTGATCTGCCGCGACGTGACCGAGCTGAAGCATGCAGCCCTGTATGCCCGGAGCTTGATCGAGGCAGCCCTGGACCCGCTGGTGACGATCAGCCCCGAAGGCAGGATCACCGACGTCAACGAGGCCACGGTCAAGGTCACCGGCGTCCCCCGCAACAAGCTCCTCGGGACCGACTTCTCCAGTTACTTCACCGACCCCCACGAGGCCCACGAGGGCTACCAGCAAGTTTTCGCGCAGGGGTTGGTCACCGACTACCCGCTCACCCTGCGCCACCGGGACGGCACCCTGACCGACGTTCTGTACAACGCCTCGGTCTACCGCGACGCACGCGGAAACGTCCTCGGCGTTTTCGCCGCCGCCCGCGAGATCACCAAACAGAAGGAGGCGTTCGAGGCCGCCCAACGCATGGCGGCGATCGTCGAGTATTCGGACGATGCCATTGTCGGCAGTACGCTCGAGGGCATCATCACGAGCTGGAACCCGGCCGCTGAAAGGATGTACGGCTACTCCAGCCAGAAGATCATCCACAGGTCCATCGACCTGCTCAGCCCCAAGGACCGCACCGGCGAGATCAAAGCCATCCTGGCCAAGATCAAGGCGGGCCGACCTGGCGACAACTTCGAGACCATCTGCACCCGAAAAGACAGAACGACGTTCCCGGTCAAGCTCAACATCGCACCGATCCGTGACGCGGGTGGCGCGGTCGTCGGCGCATCCGCGATCGCCCGCGACGTGACAGAGCAGAGGCAGGCGTTGGCGGGCGCCCAGCAGATGGCGGCCATCGTCGAGTTCAGCGGGGAAGCCATCATCAGCACCACACTCGAGGGCATCATCACGAGCTGGAACCCGGTCGCCGAGAGGCTGTACGGCTACTCCAGCGAGGCGATCATCGGCAAGTCCGGCAGCCTCCTGAGCCCCCAGGATCGAACCGGCGAGATCATCTCCATCCTTACCAGGGTCAGGGATGGCGAGGCTGTCGAGGACTTTGAGACCTTCAGTGTCCGAAAGGACGGAACGGTGGTCCCGGTCTCGCTCACTGTCTCACCGATCCGCGACGCTGACGGCGCGATCATCGGCGCATCCGCAATCGCCCGCGACATGACCGAACAGAAGTAGGCGTAACGCTAGGCTGTTAGCAAGTGGTCCGGCGCCACACTTGAGGCCGTGGCTGGTCCATGTGTTGTTCACAAACATCCGGATCTACCGCCAGTCGGGCGCGATCGCTCCCTGCTCAGGCCGTCCCACAAAGGGAACGGTGACCCGGT
>DASRUA010000088.1:0-2068 GCA_035655615.1 Dermatophilaceae bacterium | reverse complement strand
AAGAGCTTCTCCCACACCGCTCGCACCGCCTCTTGGCCATCATGGCGTTGCCCATCCGGGGCCGGGCCGGTCGACTCGAACACGCAGTCATCGGTCATCCGCGCCATGATCGCGTCGACGTCACCGGAGCCAAACGCGGCCGAGAAACCGGCCAGAACCGCATGGTTGGGACCCCATTGCGACATCCGACCAAAACCTGCCTGAAGGTCTGACTGCGGGTCACCGGCACTTGCTGGGCGCGGACCAACAACACCGGCGCCGCGGTACATCGCCTCTCGTTCGGCGAACCAGGCTCCAACCTCAGCCACGAGCTCAGGGTCCATCGAGGTGTCACCGCCGGTTGCCGCGGCGAGGTCCCAACCGTGGATCAGGTGGTCGGCACACATCTGGCGGACGTACTCACCCATGTCCTCCTCGCCATACGAAAGCTGAACGCGTCCCCCACCTGGGACAATCGCCTCGACGATGGCCACGGCGTCGTCCGCTGCCATCCGAGCCCTGCCAAGAGGATCGTCGCCCAGCACGTCCCCGTCGAACTGGTTGCCGACCTCCTCGATCGTCTGACCGCCCAACAGTGGCGCCGCCCAGAGCTCTTCTGAGACCACGTGGTTCACCAGCTGGCGCACCGACCACTCCGCGCACGGCGTCGGGTCTCCCCACTGTTCGTTCTTGACCGCTGCAACGCGGGCCGCCCAATGCTCGACGGCACGCCGGTGCAACTCCATGAGCTCCATGTCCCCTCCATCCGATCGCGGTTTCGTCCAGCATGCGCCCAGTGGTCCAAGCAGCGTCAAGTGTTCAGGCCACTGACCTCAGACCTCACAGCAATCCGGCGTTGAGAGTCAACCGGGCCTGCTGGATCCACCAGTCCAGGTCCTGTTGCTCGCGTGCTCGCACGACGGGGTCCGGGTGTCCTGCCGCGTCGAGGGCTTTGTTCCACCCGAGCCAGCAGAAGGCGCTCAGCAGGGACAACCGCATCGCGATCTCGTCGTATGCCGGGCCAGCGGCCTCGGCGTAGTCGGCGATGATCTGTTCCCTGGAGGTGTCGACGACGGAGGAGCAGCCGGCGACGAACCTGGCGATATCAAAGGCACCCGGTGCGGCGGCCGGCATCGCCCAGTCGAGCAGGGTCAGCTCTCCGTCACTGAACGCCATGTTGACCGTCGCGAGATCGCCGTGGACCAGAGTCGTTGGTCTGGACTGAAGCGCGTCGACCAAAGGCTGCGGATCGGCGAGAAGCGAGAACACCGGCTCGGCGACGTCGACCGGAACAGTCTCACCGAAGACACCCCAACCACGAATACAGATCGCTGCCAAGGGGTTCGCCGAGTTCACAAAGGGCGCCATGCGGTCAGGGGCGAACAGAGCGATGAGGTCGGGCAACGGGGTCAGGTCGTCTGGCGCCGCCCCCAGGAACGCACGGTGTTGGGCAGCCACTCTGAACAGCATCGCGCGACATCGTTCGCGAGTGAGACGGTCATGCCACGTGAGCACTGAGTCGCCGAGGTCCCGCATCACGATCACCGTCTCGTCGCCATCGACCCACCCATCGACAACGGCATGTCCGACCTCAGGAGGCAACAGGTCCAGGATGCCCCGCGACCAGACGACGTACTCACGACCGATCACGTCACCCAGCACCGCCATCAGCAGATCCGTTTTGGGCGAGAACCTCTTCACGATCAGACGACGACCATCCGCAAGCGTCACGCGTTCCAGGTGAGCGCCGGACTTGCCCTCGTGGTCAACCATCGGGGCACGTTCGACCACGTCGTCAAGATACTCACCCGCCACAGTGGTCACCCCCTTGTTCCGAGGCTAGACCAAAGCAGGCAGGTCTGATCTCCGCCCCAACACGATCCATGGCCAATGAGCGAACCCTGACCGTTCAGGTGATGTCGCGTTGGGTGGTGGTGTGGGCGGCCACGGCTGAGATGAGCCATGCGATGGCGACGAGTAGTGCGGCAACCCCGGCGAAAGGGAGGGGGTTGAGCCCGACGGGTAGGGGCGGCATGGAGTAACTGCTTCCTCCTGCCATGGTGCTGGCTGACACGAAAGGCATGTATAC
>DASRUA010000087.1:0-6354 GCA_035655615.1 Dermatophilaceae bacterium | reverse complement strand
CCAGTCGGCAACCTCGTCCGGCGAACCGACGACACGGACTCCCTTGCCGTCATACCCGCGGGGGGTCTTGACGATCACCGGCCAGCCCACCTCGTCGCCAAATGCCTGAAGTGAGGCTGCATCGCGCACCTGGGCCCAGGCAGGGCAGGCGATCCCGATCTCGGTGAGCCGCCGCCGCATCGCAAGCTTGTCCTGGGCGAACACGAGGGCTTCGCGCGACGGATGAAGGATGACGCCATCGGCCTCGAGCGCGGCAAGGACCTCGGCAGGCACATGCTCATGGTCGAACGTAACCACGTCGCATTCGCTGGCAAAGGCGCGAACGGCCCCGATGTCGGTGTGGCTGCCCACGGCGGACGAGGGGATGACCAGGGCTGCCGAAGCGTCCGCTGACTCCGCCAGAACCGACAGCGTGATCGACAGACCCACGGCAGGGGGCTGACACATCCGCGCGAGCTGGCCGCCACCAATGATGCCAACGACGGGGAATCCTCCAGGCGCACGCTGCGGGGCAGTCACCACAGGAGCCTATCCGGGCAAGTCGTCACCGGCGTCCAGTTTCGGCGGCTACGCTCGTTGGGTGCTCACAAATGGACTTGCGCTGCTCAGTCGTGCCCGGGAGGCGCTAGACGTCCTCGTCCGCGAGATGCTCAAGTTCGGCGTGGTCGGAGCGGTGGCGTTCGTCATCGACCTGGGTGGCTACAACCTCCTGGTGTTCGGCCCAAACCTGCTGGGGCTCAACGGCAAGCCCCTCACAGCCCGGATCATCTCAGCGACCGTGTCGACGTTGGTGGCCTGGGTCGGTAACAGGCTGTGGACGTTCCGCCACCGTCGCAGTCGGGAGGCCGGCCACGAGCTCGCTTTGTACCTGTCCTTCAACGTCATCGCCATGGTCATCTCTGTCGCCTGCCTGGGCATATCCCGATACGGATTCGGCCTGCACACCCAGCTCGCCGACAATGTCACCAACATCATCGGGATCGTGCTTGGGACGCTGTTCCGTTTCTGGTCGTACCGCAAGTGGGTGTTCGCCGGCAGCCTTGACGAAGATCTGAGGGATCCCGTTGTGAGGGCCCCCGCCGAGCTGGATCCCGCCGAGCTGGATCCCGCCGAGCTGGATCCATCAGGCAAGGGCTAGCCGGGATCGGCTTCGGAGAGGAACAGGGCAAAGATCGCCGGTTGCCGCTGGATCAGCTCGAGGCGGCCTCCGTTGGCCTCCGCCAGGTCACGGGCCAGAGCCAGCCCCAGGCCGGTGCTTTGCGCCGTGCTGACCGAGCGTTCGAAGATGTGCGGCGCAATCGCTGCGGGCACGCCGTCACCTTGGTCGCTTATCTCCACGACGACTGAAGGTCCACTGCGTCGGGCCTCGACATCCACGGTGCCACGACCGTGGGCAAGGGAGTTCTCCAGAAGCGTCGACAGCACCTGGGACAGCGCCATCGGTGTGGCGCGCACGAACAGGCCACGCTGACCGTGGACCCGAACGCTGCGGTGAGCCTGTTCGAACGCGGGCTGCCACTCCCGCTGCAGTGACGCGATCACCGAGTCCAGGGAGACTGTCGGCGGCCTCGCATCGTGGCCGGTGCGGGTCCGTGAGAGCAGCTCGTCCACCACCGTGGTGAGACGCTCGACCTGCGTGATCGCAATACTCGCCTCCTCCTGCACGACGGCGAGATCGTCGGTCACTGAGATCTCCTCGAGCCGCATGAGCAACGCGGTCAGCGGGGTTCGCAGCTGGTGGGACGCATCCGACGCGAAGTCACGCTCAGAGGCCAGTGACCGGGTCATCTGATGCGCGCTGCGGGCCAACACCTCCGACACTCGGTCGACCTCGCGGATGCCGGTGACCAGCGGCTGGAATTGTGACTCGCCAGCCCCCAGCCGTTCGGCCCGGTCAACCAGCTGGGTCATCGGCTCCGCGAACCTTCGGGCCTCCACGGAGGCGACCACTACGCCGGCGAGCACGGCGAGCACCGACAGCCCCACAACGACACCCAACAGCAGAACCGGCTCAAGCGGCAGAGTCGACTGCCCCCCCAGCCACCCGCGCAGACGCCTGAAGTTGTCGACGGCTGCCCACCACACAGCGAACCCCAACGGCAGTACGACTATCCCCACCGAGAGCAGCACGGCGGCGAAGGTCGACCGCACCAACTGACGGCGCATGCTCTAGGTCAGCCTCGCTCAGCGCGCTCGAAACGGAAACCGACCCCACGCACGGTCGAGATGAAGCGAGGCTGGGCAGCATCGTCACCCAGCTTTCGGCGCAGCACCGAAATATGCATGTCGAGGGTCTTGGTGGACCCGAACCACACTGTCTCCCAGATCTCACGCATCAGCTGCTCACGAGAGACGACCTTGCCCTGCTCGCGCACGAGGACTCGCAGCAGGTCGAACTCCTTGGCGGTCAGCTGAAGCTCTTCCTCGTTGAAGAAGGCACGACGGGCATCCGGGTCGACACGCACGACGGCAGCCGCTGCATCGTCGTCGGTGGGCTGTCTGCGCAGGAGTGCCCGAACCCGGGCCAACAGCTCGGCCAGACGGAAGGGCTTGGTGACATAGTCGTCGGCGCCTGCGTCGAGTCCCACCACCAGGTCCACCTCGTCGACCCGGGCTGTCAGGATCAGGACCGGGACCTTGCTCCCGTCCGCGCGGATCCGTCGGCAGACCTCAAGCCCGTCAATATGTGGCAGACCGAGGTCAAGCACGACCATGTCGGGTTTGCTGTTGGCGCCTTCCAGTGCGGCGCGGCCGTCGACACGCACGTCGACCTCATAGCCCTCCCGCCTCAGAGCCCGTGCGAGGGGTTCCGCGATCGCCGGGTCATCCTCTGCAAGAAGAACACGGGTCATACCGACATCGTAAGGACGTTCGTCCCAATCAGCGACCGGGCCACTCCGGGGAACGCTTTTCATTAAAAGCCGCGACGCCTTCTGCCCGATCACCGGAGAATGCCGTCGCGCGCCAGCAACCATCCTCGACCTCGAGGCCGGTCGCCAGATCAACGTCGCTGCCGAGCCGCATCGCACGCTTGGCCTGGCGCAGCCCGACAGGCGAGTTGGCCGCGATCTGCGTGGCCAGCTCGAGCCCGCGGTCCCGCGCAGTCCCAGCTTCCAGCACCTCATCGACAACGCCCAGCCCTGCCGCCTCGGTGGCCGACATCCGGCGCGCCGTGAAGATCATCCCGGCCGCTCTGGACCAGCCGATACGACGCGTCAGCAGCTGGGTGCCGCCGCCGCCGGGAATGACGCCGACGGACACCTCCGGCAGGCCGACCACTGCTGCCGACCCGGCGATGATCAGGTCGCAGGACAGCGCGATCTCCAGGCCACCGCCAAGGGCGAATCCCTCAACCACCGCGATGGTGGGCATCGGCAGGTTCAACACGCCGCTGTATGCCGCGCGCGCCACCGGCCGCTGTGCCACCAGGTCGGCGTCGGTGAAGGAAGCGCGCTCCTTGAGGTCGGCACCCACGCAGAACGCTCTCGCGTGAGTGCTGGTAACCATCACGACTCGCACGTCCTGGTCAGCGCCGAGCTGGGCACATGCCGCGCCCAGGTCGAGGGCCATCTGCGTCGACACCGCGTTCATCGCCTCAGGCCGGTCCAGTGCCAGCTCGGCGATGTGACCACCAGGGCCATGCCGGGTGATCGTGACCATCGACGGGGTGGGGCCGTTCAGATCATTCATGGTCCAGGTCTCCTCGGTCGTCTCCGCCCACGTCATCTACGCCGACGTCATCTGCGCCCACGTCGTCAGCCACGTCATCTGCGCCCACGTCGTCAGCCACGTCATCTTCGCGCGGGTGGTCGTCGCCCATCATGGCCCTGCGCCCGGCCGGGTCGGCGCGCTGCAGGACCCAAGGTGTCACGGGTCCGATCCCGCGCAGGGTCCGGCGGCGCAACGCGGACATCTCGAAACCCGACGTGCTCACCAGGGAGGCAGCGATGGCGTCATCGACCAGGACCGTTCTGGGCCTCGCCACGGCCGTCAACCGGCTGGCGCGGTTCACCGTGTTCCCGAAGACGTCACCGAGACGCGAGATGACCCGCCCACTGGCCATACCCACCCGAACGTCCGGCAGGAGGTCGTCTTCCGCCATGGCCTCGACCAGGTCGAGCGCGATCGCCGCGGCAGGCGCGGCACCTATCGCAACGAACAGGACCTCGTCCCCCACGGTCTTGATGACCCTGCCACCATGCGCCGTGACGACGTCGGATGCCAGCGCCTCGAACCGTTGCACCATCCGCGCCAGCTCGCGCTCCGAGAGGCGACGGACGAGACGGGTGAAGGAGACGAGGTCCGCAAATCCAACGAAGCGCTCGACGCCCGGCCTATCCTCGATCGGCTCGGCATCAGTGATCATGCGCGAGATCGCGGCCGAGAGATGTCGGCGCCAGGCATAGACCAGAAGCGGCTCCAGGTCGTCGGCGATGTCAGCCAGCTTCGCGGCAGCCGCCTGCGCCGTCGCAGGATCCGGCATTCCTCGCGCCATGTCCTGACCTGCGTCGCCCCCTCCGTCCTCAGATGCCCCCGAGATGCCCGCCTGTTGCTGCAGCTCGCCGATGGCCTCGGCCATCAGCTGGACCTGCCAGACAGCCAGACGATCAGTGGTCCGGGCGAAAGCTCGAGTCATCCCCAGCGCCGTCGGTTCGTCGAAGACGCCATCACGCACCAGTGCGGCCAGAGACTTCAGTGCGATCAGGTCAGCCTCGGTGAAGACCGTGTCCTCGTCCTCTACGTTGGGGAACCCGAGTGCATGCCAGAACTTGCGAGCGCTGACGATGGACACCGACGCCCTGGCGCTGACCTCGCGCGAAGCCATGGAGCGCGGTTGACCGAGCAACCGTGCCTCGATGTCATCGGCTGCCGGCGAGATCCCACCGGCAAGCTCCACCGCGGTACCGGGGCGATGTCGACCGGCGCGGGGCATTTTAGTGGCACCCTGCGTGGAGCAGCACGTGGACGACCATGTCTGCGATCATGCCGTGTGCCCTGGGTCACCTTGCGAGCGGCGTACGTGCACCACGTCTCCGGCCGCATGGGCCCTGCTCAACCCGCCGGACGCAACCACAAGCCGTCCCATGTCGTCGACCCCCGTCGCGGTACCCCTGACGACCTGCCCATCAGGTTGATACACGTCGATTTCCAGCCCGATGGTCAGGCACGATGAGCGGTATGCCGTGCGCAGAGCCTCCAGCCCGGAGCCGCCTGACGACCACGCGCGGTGGAGGTCGGCCAGCTCCCCGAGATACCGCACGATGAGATCCTCGCGGCTTATGTCCCCCGCACCGCACAGGGCCAATGACGTCGCCGTCTCCACCGGAAGCTCGCTGCGCTCCTGGGCGATATTTGCGCCCGCGCCGATGACCACCAGCTCTTCACCGGGCGCCATCTCGCACAGGATGCCCGAGATCTTGAGCCACGGCGTGCCGCTGTCCACAGGTCCGGCCGTCCTTTCCTGAGCCATCACGTCATTGGGCCACTTGAGCAGGCCGGCCACTTTGGCCACGTCCGCCAGCGCCGAACACATCGCCATACCGCTCAGCAGTGGCAGCCAGCCCAGGTCGGTGGTACGGCCACCTGGCACCGGAACGACGGCAGACACGGCGATCGACGTGCCGGCCGGCGCCCGCCACTGGCGCGCCAGGCGTCCACGACCGGCACTCTGAAAATCAGCCACCACGACCCGCCATGGATGGGGGTCTCGCAGCGCCTCCAGATTCGTCGAGTCGATGGACGCATGGACATCCACCACCTGCCAAGGGTTTGGCGCCGTGATCAACGCCGCTTTCACGGACTGAGAATTAAGAGCCTCATACACGGACCTAAGGCTATGCTCCCCGCCATGGCTGATGTAGCACTCAATGGCGACCCTGCTGTGCCAGGTCCTGACGTCCACACGACGGCCGGCAAGCTCGCTGACCTGATTCGGCGCAACGAAGAGTCCGTGCATGCCGGGTCGGCCAAGGCGGTCGACAAGCGGCACGCCCAGGGCAAGAAGACCGCGCGAGAGCGTGTCGAGGCGCTGATGGACCAGGACTCGTTCATCGAGGTCGACCAGCTCGGTCGCCACAGGTCGACGGCGTTCGACCAGCAGAAGAACCGCCCGTACGGTGACGGCGTCATCATCGGCTACGGCACGATCGACGGCAGGCAGGTCTGCGTCTTCTCCCAGGACTTCACCGTCTTCGGCGGATCGCTGGGCGAGGTGTTCGGCGAGAAGATCGTCAAGATCATGGACCTGGCGATGAAGATCGGCTGTCCGGTCATCGGCATCAACGACTCGGGTGGCGCCCGCATCCAGGAGGGTGTGGTGGCGCTCGGGCTCTACGCAGAGATCTTCCGCCGCAA
>DASRUA010000086.1:0-11804 GCA_035655615.1 Dermatophilaceae bacterium | reverse complement strand
GCACCCTCGTGGTCGCGATCTCGCAGTCCGGGGAGACCATGGACACCTTGATGGCGGTCAAGCACGCGCGCGCGCTGGGTGCGCGGGTCATCGCCATCTGCAACACCCACGGCTCGACGATCCCGCGTGAGTCGGACGCGGTGCTCTACACCCACGCCGGCCCGGAGATCGCGGTCGCCTCGACCAAGGCCTTCCTGGCCCAGATCACCGCCTGCTACATCCTGGGCCTCTATCTCGCCCAGCTGCGTGGCGGCACCTACGCGGACGAGGCTCAGGCCGTGATGAAGGACCTGTGCGGGATGCCGGCCAAGATCCAGACGGTCCTGGACGGGCTGGACCGGGTCCGCGAGATCGCGCGTTTCATGGTCGACACCCGGTCGGTGCTGTTCCTGGGCCGTCACGTGGGCTATCCGGTTGCCCTCGAGGGGGCGCTCAAGCTCAAGGAGCTGGCCTACATCCACGCGGAGGGTTTCGCCGCGGGCGAGCTCAAGCACGGACCCATCGCCCTGATCGAGGCCGGGCAGCCCGTCTTCGTCATTGTGCCCTCGCCCAACAGCGAGCACGGCCTGCACGGGAAGATCGTCTCCAACATCCAGGAGATCCGTGCCCGGGGAGCTCGCACCATCGTGATCGCCGAGGAGGGTGACGAGGACGTCGTGCCGTTCGCTGACGTGGTCATCCGTGTTCCGGTGACGCCGACCCTGTTGGCTCCACTGGTGACGACCGTTCCCCTGCAGGTGTTTGCCTGTGAGCTGGCTTATGCCAAGGGTCTGGACGTCGACCAGCCGCGCAACCTGGCCAAGTCCGTCACAGTCGAATGACTGTGACGTCCAAATGATCATCGGGGTCGGCATCGACGTCGTCGATGTGGCGCGCTTCGACCAGACGCTGCAACGCACGCCACGGCTGCTCGAGCGGCTGTTCATCGAGTCCGAGCGCTCGATGGGGCTCAACTCGCTGGCGGCCACGTTCGCGGCCAAAGAGGCGCTGGCCAAGGCTCTGGGCGCACCGGCCGGCCTGCGCTGGGTGGACGCCAGCGTCCTGCGTGGCGACGACGGGCGCCCGCACCTGAAGATGTGGGGGACGGTGGAGGCCCGGGCGGATGCCCTCGGTGTGATGGGGCTTCATGTCTCGCTGTCCCATGACGCCGGGATCGCCTCGGCTGTCGTGATTGTCGAGAGCTGAGGCCACCATGATCCGCGCGTATGCCGTGTCATCAGTTCGCGAGGCCGAGACCCAGGCCGCGTCGGCCGGGCTGCAAGAGGGTGAGCTGATGTCGCGCGCGGCCTCCGGCCTCGCCGAGGTCGCGTCGCAGCGGCTGGGCGGCGCCGGTGGGCGACGCGTGGTGGCGATCGTCGGCGCCGGCAACAACGGCGGGGACGCCCTGTATGCCGTGGCCTCGCTTGCGCGCGACGGCGCGACTGCCGTGGTTCTCACGGTCGCGGAGTCAGTGCATGAGGGCGGCCTTCGGGCAGCCCGGGAAGCCGGCGTTCTGGTGCTCGATGCCACTGGTGCCGGTGCCGATACGGCTTCGGTGGTCTCCTCCACCTTGCACGAAGCCGATCTTGTCATCGACGGGATCGTCGGCATCGGCGGACGTCCTGGCCTGTCGCCGCTGATCGAGGCCCTGCTGCGTGAGGTGAGCGACACGGCATACGTGCTGGCGGTGGACCTGCCCAGCGGGGCGGACCCCGATGGCGAGGTGGCAACGCAGTCCTGCGTGTTCGCCGATGAGACGGTGACCTTTATCGCGGCCAAGCCGGTGCATCTGCTGCCGGCCACTGAGCCTGCCGTGGGACGACTCACGGTCGTGGACATCGGCGTGAAGATCGACCGGAAGCCGGTTGTCGAGCGAGTGACCCGTGACGATGTCGCGTGGCTCTGGCCGCGGCCCGGGCCGGCGGACGACAAGTACTCCCGCGGCGTGCTCGGCATCGTTGCCGGCGGCGAGAAGTACACGGGGGCGGCACTGCTGGCGGTTACCTCGGCCGTCTGCTCGGGCGCCGGGATGGTCCGTTACGTCGGCCCGCCGACGCCGACCCTGCTCATTCGTTCGCAGGTGCCTGAGGCGGTCATCGGCGAGGGTCAGGTGCAGGCGTGGCTCGTCGGGCCGGGTGTTGACGTTGCCGACGAGTCTGCGCCCGGCCGGGCACAGCGGGCCGCCGCGCAGCTTGCCATGGACTCCGGCCTGCCCTGCGTCGTGGATGCGGGCGGCCTCGACCTGATCCTCGAGCCACGTACGGCGCCCACCCTGCTGACACCTCACGCCGGCGAGCTGGCCGCTCTGCTGAGCCGGCTGGAGGGCGGCCGAGGCAGTGTGGATCGCGCCGCGGTGACCAGCGCGCCCCTGGCCCATGCCCGGCGGCTGGCCGATCTGACGAACAGCACGGTGCTTCTGAAAGGGGCAACGACGCTGGTGGTGTCACCCGGCACGTCGGGTCTGGCGGTGCGCTCCCAGGCCGATGCGCCGCCATGGCTGGCAACAGCCGGATCGGGAGACGTGCTTGCCGGTCTGGCTGGGACATTGCTGGCGTCGGGGCTGTCCCCGCAGGACGCGGGCAGCGTCGCCGCGCTCGTTCACGGTCTGGCCGGGGACGCCGGTAACCCCGGGGGTCCCGTGCGTGCGCTGGGTGTGGCACATGCCATACCGGGGGTCATTGCAGCGTTAATGGTCAGGCGGAGCGCTCGATCCTGAGAGACTTTAACCATGACGGACGGGATTCATGGGTTGGTTGTTGATGACTTGGGCTCGCCCGCGTGTCGTGAAACAGCACGAGCCACCGTGGACCTGGACGCGATCTCCCGCAATGTGGAGGTTCTGCGCAAGCACGCCGGGTCGGCCGCCGTGATGGCTGTCGTCAAGGCCGACGGTTACGGGCACGGCCTGCTGCCGAGCGCCCGTGCTGCCACCAGTGGCGGCGCGTCATGGCTCGGGGTGGCCCAGCTGAGTGAGGCGATGGCCCTGCGGAACAGCGGGATCCAGGCGCCGATCCTGTCCTGGCTGCACGTTCCCGGCTCCGACTTCGTGGGCGCCGTCTCCGCTGACATCGACCTTTCCGTTTCGGCGTTGTGGTCCCTGGGCGAGGTTGCCGATGCGGCCCGCGGGCTGGGACGCACGGCTCGCATCCACCTGAAGGTCGACACCGGACTCGGCCGCAACGGCGCGTTCGGCGACGACTGGCAGACCCTGCTCCCGGCCGCCCGACGCCTTGAGGCAGAGGGGCTTGTCCGGATCGTGGGTGTGTGGTCCCACTTCGTCTACGCGGACGAGCCGACGCACCCCACGGTGCGACAACAGGAGGAACGATTCGCCGAGGCCGTTCATGACGCCGAACGCGCGGGCTGCGACCTTGAGGTCCGGCACATCGCAAACTCCGCTGCCACGCTGACAAATCCCCGCGCGGCGTATGACCTTGTCCGACCCGGGCTGGCCGTCTACGGGCTGTCGCCGGTCCCTGAGCTGGGTGACCCGCAGTCCTTCGGGTTGACGCCGGCCATGACGCTGAGCGCCGACCTTGCCGTCACCAAACGCGTTCCTGCCGGCCAGGGCCTCAGCTACGGACATCTGTACGTCACATCACAGGACACGACAGTGGGTCTGGTGCCGATCGGCTACGCAGACGGCATCCCGCGAAATGCCACGAACGTCGGACCGGTGAGCCTGGGCGGCATCCGGCACACGGTCTCTGGCCGGGTCTGTATGGACCAGTTCGTGGTTGATCTCGGTCCTGCGAGCACAGCGCAGGCAGGGGACCCGGTAACGCTGTTCGGACCAGGTGAGTCGGGGGAGCCGACGGCCCAGGACTGGGCTGAGGCAACTGAGACGATCTCGTACGAGATCATCGCCCGGATCGGGTCGCGGGTTCCCCGCGTCTACGTGGGAGGCCCCCGGTGAATCTCCGGCGTCGTACGCTCACCGGAATCGGCATCGGCCTGGCCGCGGCGGGCACAACCGCTGCGGCGAAGATTGTGGCCGATCGTCTGGCCCGCGCACTTCAGACTGCCAAAGAGCTGGATTCGCTGGACACGTATGAAGAAGAGGCCAGCGCGCAGATCGTCGTCCTGGCCGACGACGGTGTCCCGCTGCATGTCGAGGTCGACGAACCTGACGTTCGTCCTGCGGGGTTGGCCAAGGACGCACCTGTCCCGACCGTGGTGTTCTGCCACGGTTACTGTCTGAGCCTGCGCAGCTGGGTCTTCCAGCGGCGAGCCCTGCGGGCGGCCGGCTACCGTGTCGTGCTCTGGGACCAGCGAGGCCACGGCCTGTCCGGAGCCGGGTCCACGGAGTCCTACGAGATCGACCAGCTCGGGCTCGACCTCCACGCAGTCATCACTGCCGTAGCGCCGTTCGGCCCGCTGGTTCTGGTCGGCCACTCGATGGGTGGCATGACATTGATGTCCCTGGCGGCTCATCATCCCGACCTGATCAGGGATCGCGTCATCGGGGTGGCGTTCGTGGCAACCAGCCCAGGAGGCATCTCGGCCGTCTCGTGGGGTCTGGGGAAGGTGCTGGGCAAGGCTGTTCACCGGCTGGGGCCGTTCGCGGTCGGGCAGCTCGCCGGACGGCAGGGTCTGGTCAACTCGGTTCGCAAGGCGGGGCGCGAGGTCGAGGAGTATTTCGTTGACCTCTACTCGTTCGCCTCACCGGTGCCGCTGAGCATCGTGCGGCTGACCGCCGACATGATCTTCAAGACCCGCATGGAGGTCATCTCCGACTTCATGGAGACCTTCGACAAGCATGACAAGCGCGAGGCTCTTGAGCAGTTCAGCGGCGTGGAGACCTTGGTCATCAACGGAGTCCAGGACATGCTGACGCCGCCAGAGCACAGCGAGGAGATCGTCAAGCTGATCCCCGGTGCCGAGCACGTTCTGGTCAACGATGCCGGGCACGTCATCATGCTGGAGCATGGCGACGTGGTCAGCGAGCAGCTGCTCGCGCTCATCGGTCGTGCGGAACGTGCCGCTGCCGTCCACCTCGACCAGCGCGACAAACCGCGGGTACGGCGAACGATCACGGACCTTGCCAAGAGACGACGGATGAAGGCGCTTGAAGGACGTCGCCGAAGTGCCTCCTGAATGCCTGTCGTTGACTACTGAGACCTTCGGGGCCATCGGCCCGACCCGTCGGGTACGGCTGCACACCGTCGGGGACACCCAAGCCTGGGGCGCCAGGCTTGGGGCCCTGCTCGAGGCCGGAGACCTGCTCGTGCTTGCCGGTGGCCTGGGAGCAGGCAAGACCACCCTGACGCAGGGGATCGCGGAGGGCCTGTGCGTGCGTGGCCCGATCACCTCGCCGACATACGTGATAGCCCGCGTGCACCCCTCCCTGGTCGGCGGTCCCGACCTCGTCCATGTCGATGCCTATCGACTGGGTGGACTCGCCGAGCTCGATGACCTGGATCTCGACGCCTCCCTCGAACAGGCGGTGACTGTGGTCGAGTGGGGTCATGGTGTGGCCGAGCAGCTGAGCGAGGACTATCTCGAAGTAACCCTGAGCGGACACGACACCCGGACCGTTGAGCTGGTCGGCCATGGCCGGCGCTGGGCCGATCCGGGTGCCGGCGCAAAACTGGACGATCTCGTCCAATTACCCTGAGCCTGTGCTTCTGCTCGCGATAGACACCGCCACCTCGGCCATCACCGTCGCCTTGCACGACGGCGATCGCGTGCTGGCCGAGTCGAACATGCTCGACGCCCGGCGGCACGGGGAGTACCTCTCGCCGGGGATCGCTCACGTTCTGGCACAGGCGGGCCGCACGCCGGCTGACGTCAGCGCCGTGGTCGCTGGTACCGGCCCGGGGCCCTTCACCGGGCTGCGCATCGGTCTGGTCACGGCGCGCACGTTTGCGTTCGCCTGCGGCATACCCGTGTTCGGGGTGTGCAGCCTGGACGCACTGGCCCACCAAGCCTGGCTGGAGAACGCGCCCGGGCTGGGCACGTCGTGTGTGGTGGCGACTGATGCGCGGCGCAAGGAGGTGTACTGGGCGCGCTATGACATCACCGATCGCGGCGTCGTGCGCACCGGCGAGCCGATGGTCTCTAAGGCGGCGGCGATCGCCGACGAGGTGCGGGGTCTGCCCGTGATCGGGCGGGGCGCCGTCCTGTACCCCGACTGGTTCGGTCCGCGCGTGGGTGGCCCCCTCGATGTCAGCGCAGGGGCTATGGCTGGTCTTGCGGCGCAGCGACTCGCAGCCGGTGAGCAGCTTTCCGCCGCCGAACCGATGTACCTGCGTCGCCCGGATGCGATGCCCCTGCCCCCTCGCAAGCTGGTTCTGCCATGAGCATCCCGGGTGCGAACCGTGAGACGACTTCGCGTGACACGTCGTTGCCCGAGACAACCCTGCGTCAGATGACCTGGCAGGACATCCCAGCCCTGACCGCGATCGAACCCGTGCTGTTCGCTGATGATGCGTGGTCGGAGCAGAGCTGGTGGGCGGAGCTGGCCGGCCGTCCACGGCGCTCCTACGTCGTCGCTGAGCGGAGTGGCACGGTGGTCGGGTACGCGGGCGTCGACTGTGGTGGCGAGGTCGCGGACGTGATGACCATTGCCGTCACTCCGGCAGCCCAGGGGCAGGGTCTGGGCGCCATACTGTTGCACTGGCTCATTGCCGAGGCCCGCCGCGCGGGCGCCGAGCATCTGATGCTTGAGGTTCGGGCGGACAATGCCGTGGCACAGCGGCTTTATTCGGCAACCGGCTTTGAGACGCTGACCGTGCGACGCAAGTACTACCAGCCCGGGGACGTGGACGCGCTCATCATGAGAATGCATCTGTGGGACATGACTGATGACATAACCGAGGCCCAGACCGAGACCACCACCACCGGAGAAGTGTCGAAGTGACCCACGGCCCCCTGGTTCTCGGGATCGAGACTTCCTGCGACGAGACAGGTGTCGGGATCGTGCGCGGTCACACACTGCTCGCCGACGCCGTTGCGAGCAGCGTCGAGGAGCACGCTCGATTCGGTGGCGTCGTGCCGGAGGTGGCCAGTCGCGCCCACCTCGAGGCCATGGTGCCGATGATCGACAAGGCCTGCCGCGACGCCGGCATCCGCCTGGATGATCTTGACGCGATCGCGGTCACCGCCGGCCCGGGCCTGGCCGGCGCACTGCTGGTGGGCGTGGCCGCGGCCAAGGCGCTTGCCGTTGCCCTGGGCAAACCGCTCTATGGCGTCAACCATCTCGCCGCGCACGTCGCCGTTGACATCGTCGAGCACGGCCCGTTGGCAGAGCCGACGATGGCGATGTTGGTCTCCGGCGGGCACTCCAGCCTCCTGCTCGTCCCGGATGTCACCAATGATGTGCGGTCCCTGGGGAGCACGATTGACGATGCCGCGGGCGAGGCCTTCGACAAGGTGGCCAGAGTCCTGGGGCTGCCCTTCCCCGGCGGGCCACAGGTGGATCTGGTCGCCAGAGAGGGCAACTCGGCCTTTGTGGTCTTCCCGCGCGGCCTGACCTCGGGCCGCGACATGGAGCGCCACCGCTACGACTTCTCGTTCTCCGGCCTCAAGACGTCCGTGGCCCGCTGGGTCGAGGCGCGTGAGCGGGCAGGTGAGCCGGTGCCGGTGGCCGACGTGTCGGCGAGCTTCCAGGAGGCGGTTGTCGACGTGTTGACGCGAAAGGCCGTCCTTGCCTGCCGGGAGCATGGGGTGGACGACCTGCTGATCGGGGGCGGTGTGGCGGCCAACACGCGGCTGCGTGCCATGGCCCAGGAGCGTTGCGATGCTGCGGGGATCCGTCTCCGGGTGCCACGGCCTGGCCTGTGCACCGACAACGGCGCGATGGTGGCAGCACTGGGCGCCGCGATGGTGGCCAGAGGTCGTCTTCCCTCCGACCTGGACCTGCCGGCCGACTCGTCCATGCCGGTGACCCTGGTCCGGGTATGACGAGGCGGGAGGTTACCCAGCCGGTGCCCGTCATCCTCGATGTCGACACCGGAGTGGATGACGCCTGTGCGCTGTTGTTGGCCGCTCTGCACCAGGACGTTGAGCTGCGCGCCGTCACCTGTGTGGGTGGCAACGCCGGCGTGGACGAGGTGGTCGGCAATACCCTGAAAGTGCTCGACGTCGCCGGTCGCGCGGATGTCCCGGTCGCCCGCGGCGCCGCCAGACCACTCCTCGAACCCGTCAGCCATGCCCGGCACGTCCACGGCAACGACGGTATGGCGGACCTGGGCTGGCCGTCGTCGGTCCGCCGCCCCGATCCTCGGCACGCGGTGGAGCTGCTGCGAGACCTGCTGAGCGAGGCGGCGGGCGGGGGACCAGCTGATCGAGTCACCCTGGTGACTTTGGCTCCGCTGACCAATATCGCGCTTCTGTTGCGAACCCATCCCGAGGTCGCTGCCGGCCTGCGCGAGATCGTTGTCATGGGTGGTGCGGCAAACGTGGGTAACGCCACAGCCTCTGCCGAGTTCAACGTGTGGCACGACCCCGAGGCGGCAGCCATCGTCCTCGAGTCGGCCGGCGAGCTCGACATCCCGGTGGTGATGTACGGACTGGACGTCTTCTACGACGTGAGGGTCACCCGTGAGCAGGCCGTAGAGCTCATGGCGATCGGCGGCCGTGGGCCGGCCGAGCTGGCGGGGCGACTGATCGACTTCCAGTGCGGTCGGTTTGGGCAGCCTGACGCGACCATCGGGGACGCGGGCGCGGTCTGCGCGGTGATCGATCGCGCGGCTCTGACCACGAAGCGCCTTCCTGTCAGGGTCGAGCTGGCCGGGACATACTCGCGGGGCCGGACCATCGTCGACCGTCGCGACTGGTCCGGGGATATCGCCCACGATCCGCACGGGATGGCACCGACTTCGGTGGAGGTGGCACTGTCGGTGGACGCTGACCGATACGCAGAGCTCTGGCTGCGAGCCGTGAGACACGGGACGTGCTGATGGGCCGGGTTGTCGTGGTTGGTTCGCTCAATATCGACCTGGTGACCCATGTCGAGCGACACCCGAAGCCGGGGGAGACCGTCCGCGGCACCGGCCTCGAGCGGTTGGCGGGGGGTAAGGGCGCGAACCAGGCGGTGGCGGCATCCGCGGCCGGCGCCGCCGTGGTCATGGTCGGCTGCGTGGGGTCGGATGAGGCTGGATCCGCCTATGTCGCGCGGCTGTCGGCCCTGGGAATCGATGTCGCATCGATCCGGGTCGCGCCTGACTGCCCCACCGGTCACGCCCTGATCACCATTGACGATGCCGGCGAGAACTCGATCGTCGTGGTCGCCGGCGCCAATGCCGCGATGGTCGTCGATGACCTCGAGGTGCTGGAGTCCGTCGGTCCCGGCGATGTCGTGCTCCTGCAGCTGGAGGTCCCGCCCGAGGTCGTCATCGCCGCGTCGCGTCGCGCGTCGGCAAAAGGTGCTCGGGTCGTCCTGAACCTCGCCCCGTATGCCGCGGTGCCACCCGATGTGGTCGCGCTCGCCGACCCGTTGGTGGTCAACGAGCACGAGGCACTGTGGCTGGCCGACTCGGAGGCGATGCCGGCGTCGCTGGTGGTGACGTTCGGCGCGGCAGGCGCGGCGTGGGATGGCGACCAGCTGACCGGACCGGTGGTCGACCAACCCGACGTGCTCGACACCACTGGCGCTGGTGACGCTTTCTGTGGCGCTCTCGGCGCCGCATTGGTCGCCGGAGCGGATCGCCATGAGGCTCTGCAGACCGCCCTGGCTGCCGGCGCCGATGCGGTCAGATATCTCGGGGCCCAGCGCGATCCCGCACTGTGAAGCACGCTCCCCAGGGCTGGGCGGGCAAAACCGCACCGTTGCCTGGTTGCCGGGGGTGGCCGGCTGGGGTGTGGCAGGATCGAGAGAGTGAATCCGTCGACTGCTCTGGCTACGGTTGTGGTGGACGAGCTGGTTCGTCACGGAGTCCGCGAAGTCGTCCTCTGCCCCGGCTCGCGCTCTGCTGTCTTCGCGTACGTCCTGCAGGAGGCTGACCGCTCGGGCCGACTCCGGCTTCATGTCCGGGTGGATGAGCGCTCCGCAGCCTTCCTGGCTCTTGGCCTGGCCAAGCTCACGCGCCGGCCGGTGCCCGTGTTCACGACCTCCGGGACAGCGGTCGCCAACCTCCACCCGGCCGTCCTCGAGGCCAGCCACGCTGCCGTGCCGCTGATCATCGTCAGCTCCGACCGTCCCGCGGAGCTGCAGGGGACCGGGGCAAACCAGACCACCGACCAGGCCCACCTGTTCGGTACCGCGGTCCGCGTGTTCCATCAGCTCGGTGCCCCTGAGCGCAGCGAGGGCCAGAACGCGGTATGGCGGTCCGTGGTGGGTCGGCTTTACGCGGCAGCCACCGGGTCGAGCGGGCGGGACGCCGGTCCGGTGCATCTCAACGTTCCCCTTCGTGAGCCGCTGGTTCCCGGGCTGGTGGCAGTTGATGAATGGCCGGAGAGCCTCGAGGGGCGTGACGACGCGGCCCCGTGGGTCACGTTCCGGCCGGCCAGACCTCAGGCTGAGGGCCTGACCTCTGTCCCCAGAACCCTGATCGTGCTTGGAGATCTGCCCGACCCGGCCATGGCCATGGAGGTGACGGCGCTGGCCCGGGCGTCGGGGTGGCCCCTCATCGCTGAGCCCTTCGGTGCTCACGACCGCAGTGCTCACGACAGCAGTGCTCACGAAGGCAGCGCCCGGATCCCGCATGGTCCGCTGCTACTCACGGCCGGTCAGTGGCTGGACAGCCATCTGCCTGATCGGGTCCTGGTCGTCGGGCGGATCACGCTCTCGCGACCGGTGGGCGAACTCCTGCGCAACCCCGCAGTCACGGTGGAGATCGTGGCGGCTCACTCGAACTGGCCGGATCCTTCGCACGCCTCCTCGGCTGTCCACCCTTTCGCGGCGGTAGCCGCGTCCATCCCAGCTGGTCGACAGGTCGACGAGTCCTGGGCACGGGAGTGGGCCGAAGCGGGCGAGCTGGTCTCCAAAGCCGGCGGGGCGATCATCGAGGCGGCCTGGCCGAGCGGGCTTAAAATCGCAGCCACAGTGCTGGCCGAGCTGCCAGCCGAAGCGATGCTGTTCGTGGGTTCCTCCAACTCTGCCCGTGACGTCGACCTCGCCATGTCGCCATCTGCGAGAAGCGCGCCGCTGACTGTCGTGGCCAGCCGCGGACTGGCCGGTATTGACGGGTGCGTGTCGACCGCCATCGGTCTCGCGCTGGCGCAGCCGGAGCGACGGGCCTACGCGCTGATGGGCGACCTGACGTTCCTGCACGACAGCAACGGTCTGCTCATCGGTCCACACGAGCCCCGGCCCGACCTGACCATCGTCGTCAACAACGACGACGGAGGTGGCATCTTCACCCTGCTGGAGCCCGGCGAGACAGGCAGGGCAGCAGATTTCGAACGCATCTTCGGAACGCCGACGGGTGCGTCCATCGCCGACATCTGCCGTGCCCACGGGGTGGGATACAGACTGGCCTCAACCCAGGCGGATCTGCGCGCGGTCTTGAGCCAGCGCCCTGGTGGCATCTGCGTGGTCGAGGTGCGTGTTGACCGCTCTGGGCACCGGGATCTGCACGCCCGGCTGCGAGCCGCCGTGGAACAAGCCCTGCGTTAGCCAGCCGCCCGCGCAGCACAGTCCTCAGCCCGGTATTGAACTCGCCATGCGGGACGGCTTTGGCAAACGAGGTGCAACCCGGCCCGCGCCATCGGTCTGATGTCGTGAGCTCAGGCAAAGTCCGCGCTGTGTCTTCGCTCAGAGTCGTTGCCGAGGCTCCGGCGGCATCAGCCCCTGGCGAGAACTTCGGTGGCGCGGTGTCAGAACGGTGGCGGCGCCTCGTGGTCCGAGACGATGGAGGCCGCAGGTTGCTTCTGCGTGAGCT
>DASRUA010000085.1:0-5849 GCA_035655615.1 Dermatophilaceae bacterium | reverse complement strand
GGGCGCGAAAGCCTCGTCGTTGACGACAGCCTGGTGGAATGGCAGAACGGTGGGCATGCCGTCGATGACGAACTCGGCCAACGCGCGGCGCGCCCGGGCCAGCGCCTGGGTGCGGTCCTTGCCGGTGACGATCAGCTTGGCCAGCATCGAGTCGAAGGCCCCGCCGATGACGTCGCCTGACTCGACACCGGAGTCCAGCCGTACACCTGGGCCGGACGGCGGACGGAAGCTCGCGACCACACCCGGTGCGGGCATGAAGTTACGGCCGGCGTCCTCCCCGTTTATCCGGAACTCGATCGAGTGGCCGTGGGGTGCGGGGTCGACATAGCCGAGCGCCTCACCGCTGGCGATCCGGAACTGCTCGCGGACCAGGTCGATGCCGGTGACTTCCTCGCTGACCGGGTGTTCCACCTGCAGTCGCGTGTTTACCTCCAGGAAGGAGATGACCCCGTCCTGTCCGACGAGGAACTCGCACGTGCCGGCGCCCCTGTATTTGGCCTCCTTCAGGATGGCCTTGGAGGCGCGGACCATCTCGGCGTTCTGCTGACGGGACAGGAACGGCGCGGGCGCCTCCTCAACCAGCTTCTGGTGGCGCCTCTGGAGTGAGCAGTCGCGGGTTGAGACGACCACGACGTTGCCGTGGTTGTCGGCCAGGCACTGGGTCTCGACGTGGCGAGGCTTGTCCAGGTAGCGCTCGACGAAGCACTCGCCGCGCCCGAAGGCGGAGATCGCCTCGCGCGTGGCCGAGTCGAACAGCTCGGGGATCTGCTGGATGGTTCGGGCGACCTTCATCCCGCGGCCGCCACCACCGAAGACGGCTTTGATGGCGACCGGGAGACCGTGCTTCTTGGCGAACGCCACGATCTCGTCGGCGCTCTCGACGGGGTCGGAGGTGCCCGGCACGAGGGGCGCGTTCGCCCGGGCGGCGATGTGGCGGGCTTTCACCTTGTCGCCCAGTGAGTCAATCGCTTCGGGGGAGGGCCCGATCCAGATCAGTCCGGCGTCAATGACTGCCTGGGCGAACGAGGCGTTCTCGGCCAGGAAGCCGTAGCCGGGGTGGACCGCGTCAGCGCCGGCCTTGGCGGCCACGTCGAGCAGCTTCTGCTGCACCAGGTATGAATCACTGGGCGTCACACCGCCAAGGGCATAAGCCTCGTCCGCGACCTTGACGTGCAGCGCGTCACGGTCGGGATCGGCATAGACAGCAACGGAGATAATTCCGCTGTCTTTGCATGCACGCGCGATCCGCACGGCGATCTCGCCTCGATTAGCTATTAGTACCTTGCGGATGGGCGCCATTGGCGGAGCCTAGCGCGTGACGTGGGGTTCAGCAGACGTGACGTCCACCACCCGGCCGGGGTCCGGTCCGTCCGGCAACGTGATTACGGAACCCAGGCCGGGGCCCGAGCGGTGGGGGCGGGCACCCGCCGGTGACCGCGAGCTCAACGCGTATATAGCGACGACTCTGAGGCAGCTCGGCTACACAGTGAAGCTTTACGAGGTGCCCCGATGCCGGACCAGGACCCTTTGCCGGCAATCAACCACGTGCAGGTCATGTCCGCTTCAGGGTCGGTCGCCGGTTGTCCCGCGCCTCCCAGCTTCTTTGGCGGCATCTTCTCGTGCGGGACCGGAGTCGCCGGAGCAGGCTGGTACTGCGACGCACGGGTTGAGCGGACGATCGCCGCGGCGCGCGCGGCAGAGCTGGTTGACCCCGGAAGAGCCGCCCGACTGTGGACTCAGGTCGATCGCCTGATCACCGACGACGCGCCGGTCGTTGCTCTCGGGAATCTCAAGCCGTCGGTCTTTGTCTCATCCAGGGTCGGCAACTACCAGAGCAGTCCCTGGGTCGGCCCGCTGCTGAGTCAGATGTGGGTCAGGTAGGCAAACCCGGCTGCTGCCCGAGCTCGCCCGGCTGCCCGAGCTCGCCTGGCTGCCCCAGCTGCCTCAGATCGCTCTGGCAGCGACGCTCGAACTCTTCCAGCTCATTCAACGCGTCCTCGATGTCACGGCGGCGTCGCTCCAGATTCCCGCGTCGGTCGTGGATCTGGTCGAGCACGTAACGGAGCTGGCTCGCCTGGCCGGTGGGCTCGTCGTACAGGTCGATGATCGTGCGGATCTCCTCGAGCGGAAACCCGAGTCGTTTGCCGCGCAGGATCAGGTTGAGACGGGTGCGTTCGCGGCGGTGGTAGATGCGCGCCGTCCCACGACGCTCCGGGGAGATGAGGTTGAGCTCCTCGTAGTGGCGAACGGTTCGGTGGGTGATGGCGAACTCTTCGGCGACCTGCGCGATCGTCCAGGTCCTTGAGTCGTTCGCTGTTCCCGCGTCGCCCGTTGTTCCCGGGTCATTTGCCGTTCGCGGGTCGCTTGCCGTTCGCGGGTTGCTCGCTGTTCGCGGGTCGTTCACCGAATCAGTCCTTGTCATGTTCGTCAGGATGCTTGACGTTGACGTTTACGTCAACGTCAAGCAGACTTTCACGCGAGTGCGTTTACAGGTTCGCCAAGCATGTTCCCCGTTCCTCGGCGCCAACGAAGGGCCCACCAACTCATGTTCGAGCTCAGCAAGGATCACGAAGACTTCCGCGCCGTCGTGCGCGAGTTCGCCGAGGCGGAGGTTGCTCCGCACATCGCAAAATGGGACCGCGAGGAGCACTTCCCGGCCGACCTGATCCCGAAGATGGGTGACCTCGGGCTGTTCGGCCTTGTGGTGCCGGAGGAGTTCGGGGGCGCCGACGGCGACTTCACAAGCCTCTGCGTGGCTATCGAGGAGCTTGGTCGGGTCGACCAGTCCATCGGCATCACGCTGTCTGCCGGTGTCGGACTCGGTATCAACCCGATCCTCACTTACGGCTCCCAGGAGCAGAAGGAGCGCTGGCTGCCCGATCTCGTCGCCGGTCGCGCGCTCGCAGCTTTTGGCCTGACCGAGTCCGAGGCCGGCTCCGACGCTGGTGCCACTCGCACGAGGGCCCGCCTCGACGGCGACGAATGGGTTGTCGGTGGTTCCAAGGCCTTCATCACCAACAGTGGCACCGACCTCACCTCCGTCGTGACGGTCACAGCCCGTACTGGTGAGAACCCTGACGGCTCGGCCCAGATCAGCGCGATCCTGATTCCTTCCGGCACAAAGGGATTCGTCGTCGAGGCGCCCTACCACAAGCTGGGCTGGCATGTGTCCGACACCCACGGCCTGTTGTTCGACAACTGCCGCGTCCCCGCCGAGAATCTGCTCGGCGAGCAGGGTGCCGGCTACAGGCAGTTCCTCAAGACTCTTGATGACGGACGTATCGCGATCAGCGCCCTCGCCGTCGGGCTGGCCCAAGCCTGCCTCGAGGCCTCTACCGAATACGCCAAGACTCGCATCGCCTTCGGCCGACCGATTGGAGTCAACCAGGGGGTCTCCTTCCAGATCGCCGATCTGGCAGTGATGGTTGAGGCAGCCCGCATGTTGACCTACAAGGCCGCCTGGCTCAAGGACGAGCTCCACGCCGGGCGTCGCTCCGTCAAGGACGTCAAGAAGGCTGCCGCAGTGGCCAAGCTCTACTCGACCGAGGCGGCGGTCACGGCCACCCGCATCGCCACGCAGATCTTTGGCGGCAACGGCTTCATGGAGGATTTCCCGGTGGCGCGCTTTTATCGGGATGCCAAGATCCTCGAGATCGGCGAGGGTACGAGTGAGGTTCAGCGCATGGTCATCGCGCGTGGCCTCGGTCTGCCAGGCGCTTGATCCATGGTTCACGGTCGCATGAGCAGATCCATGGTTCACGCTCACATGAACAGATGTCAGGAGATGTCGGTATGACGGACGTCCAGTCCCAGCCGCAGCCCCCCTTTGCCGGCCCCACCGAGGGCGGCGACCCGCGGGTCGCCGACGTGCGGAGGCGCCTTCAGGCCGCTCATGCTGCCTCGGCGGCGCCGCCGGAGAAGGCAGCGGCCAAGCTGGCGTCGCAGAACAAGCTGCATGTGCGTCAGCGCATCTCGTTGCTCTTCGACGAGGGCTCCTTCGTCGAGGACGGGCGCTACGCCAACGCGATGTCGGCTGGGCTGCCCGCCGACGGCGTCGTCACCGGGCGGGGGACGGTGGAGGGCCGGCCGGCGATCGTGGTGGCCAACGACCCGACGGTCAAGGCCGGATCCTGGGGCGCGCGCACGGTCGAGAAGATCATTCGCGCCACCGAGATGGCGTTGCGCGAAGAGCTGCCCGTCTTCTGGTTCATCGACTCCGCCGGAGCGCGTATCACCGATCAGGTCGATCTCTTCCCGGGCCGTCGCGGCGCCGGACACATCTTCCACAACCAGGTCGCGCTCTCTGGCAAGGTTCCCCAGATCTGCTGCCTCTTCGGACCTTCGGCCGCGGGCGGGGCATACATCCCGGCCTTCACCGACATCGTGATCATGGTCGACGGCAACGCGTCCATGTACCTGGGCAGCCCGCGGATGGCCGAGATGGTGGTCGGCGAGAAGGTCTCACTGGAGGACATGGGCGGCGCGCGCATGCACTGCACGGTGTCCGGCTGTGGTGACCTGCTCGCAGCCGACGAGGGCGAGGCCATCGACCTCGCGAAGCTCTACTTCTCCTACGTGCCCTCGAACTGGCGGTCTGAGGTCCCCTCCTACGTGTCCGAGGAGCCAATTCACCCGTTGACGCGTTCGACGGTTCCCGAGATCGAGAGCCAGCCCTTCGACATCCACGAGTTCATCGACGGGCTGGTGGACGACGACTCCTTCTTCGAGCTCAAACCGTTGTATGCCGCGGAGCTCGTCACCGGGTTCGGCAGGATGGCGGGGTCGACGGTCGGCGTGGTCGCCAACAACTCCGCGGTCAAAGGCGGCGTGCTCTTCGTCGACAGCGCTGACAAGGCGGCGCGGTTCATCTGGTTGTGTGACGCCTTCTCGATTCCGCTGATCTACCTGGCTGACGTCCCTGGCTTCATGATCGGCTCAGAGGTTGAGAGGGCCGGGATCATCCGGCACGGCGCCAAGATGATCACGGCTGTCTCGGAGGCGACGGTTCCGCAGTTCTCTGTCATCGTGCGCAAGGCCTACGGCGCCGGCCTCTACGCGATGGCCGGTCCAGGCTTCGGTCCAGACGCGACTCTGGCCCTGCCCACCGCGCGGATAGCCGTGATGGGTCCCGAGGCAGCCGTCAATGCGGTCTACGCCAACAAGATTGGCGAGATCACGGATCCTGCCGAGCGAGAGCAGTTCGTGCAGGACAAGCGTCGCGAGTACGAGCAGGATGTCGACCTCGAGCGTCTCGCCGCTGATCTCGTGCTCGACGCCATCATTGAGGCCGACGAGCTCCGGGGGGAGCTGGTGCGCCGCCTTGCCTACGCAGCACGGCGAGACCGCACCTTCAGCCAGCGTCGCAGGGGTGTGCCACCGGTCTGAGCTGCAGGGTCGTTCAGCCGGCGCCGAAGGGGTGTGCCACCCGTCAGAGCAGCGGGACGGAACCGCTCGCTCAGCAGGGGCCGAAGGCTGTCTCATCGCTCTGAGCTTCGCCTGGCGCCCTCTTCGAACGCCGTTACAGCACTGCGGTGCCCACCCTCACACCCGCTGCGAGGGGGAGACGCTGCGGCCCAGGACGTCGCGGTCATGGGTGGCCCCAAACGGTGCTAAAGTCGTCCACGGCCCAACAAGCCGAGCCCGCAAAATCCTCTCTGGTCTTCGGATCAGCGGATTTGACTGGCGAGGCGGGTCAGAGTAAGTTTGTATGGTTGCCCCGGTGTGACACTGGAAGGTGTTGTGTTGGTGTGCGTCCGATTCTTGAGAACTCAACAGCGTGCCAAAAATCGATGCCAAGTTTGATCTCGGTTTGTTTCGGTGGCCTTCGGGTTGCTGGGTGGATCGGGTTT
>DASRUA010000084.1:0-2923 GCA_035655615.1 Dermatophilaceae bacterium | reverse complement strand
CACGTCGCAACAGCGACGATCGCAGCCTCCGCCACCGGCCGCCCCCGAGTGGCGCGCTGAGCCACCCAGCCAGCACTCGTGATACCGCCGACCAGCACCCCCGTATAGACCGCGCCGCGCGTACGGTCATCGGCCCAGCAGAACCGTTCCATAGCCGACGCGAGCTTCCCGAACCCGGCCACAGGATGACCGCGACGCGGGTCAGCGAAGGCGAGGTCAGCGCCATACCCGAAGAAGAGACCCAAGGCCCGAGCCGGAACGCCCACCTTTGTCTCCTTCGTCAGGTGCCGGGCGGCACTCACTGCCCGGCAACGTTAGTCGGCTGGGGACCGTGATCTCCAAGGCAGGTCCTTCCGGTCGCCACCGCCGCGTAGCCAACCAACAAGACCAAAGAAGCACTGTAAGCGTGGCTCCCGTCCTCGGTGACGAGCGAAGTGACCTGAGTCGGTATGCCGAAAGTCTCCTGTGCCCACATCCGAAGGTTTCTGACCGTGTCGCCATCACGCTTGCCACCCGAGGCATGGTGGGCATCCCGGCAGAACTTGACCTGTTCTTCATCCGCATCCGGAGCTCATGTCGGGGTGACGCCGATACCGTCTGGACAAACGAGATCCCGGTCGGGAAACCGTTGATCCACAAGGAAGACAGGTCCATCATGCGTGTTCGCGTACTCCTCGCGGTCTCTGCCGCAACCCTGACAGGCCTCACCACCATGGTCGGCAGCACCACTGCCAACGCAGCCCCCTCCCAGACCGGGCAGCTGCACTGAGCCAAAGTCTGCGCCGCACCATCTGCGGGCTACGCCGCCTGCATGTCGCTCGTGCGCACCGACGCAAAGGAAAAGCCCGTTGCGACCATCACCCCCAGCGGCTTGGGGCCGGTCGACATCCAGTCCGCCACAAGCTTGCCGGTCTGAAGTCCGCCGGTCGCACCGTCGCCCTCATGGACGCCTACAACGACCCCACCGAGGAAGCTGACCTGGCGACCTACCGCAGCACCTATGGACTGCCTGCGTGCACAACCGCCAACGGCTGCTTCCGCAAGGTGGACCAACGTGGAGGCACGTCGTACCCGCGCACGAACGGCGGCTGGGCGCAGGAGATCTCACTCGATCTGGACATGGTCTCGGCCACCTGCCCTGACTGCCACATCCTGCTGGTCGAAGCCGACAGCAACTCCTTCGCGAACCTCGGCGCCGCAGTCAACACAGCGGCCGGGATCGCCGGAGTCAGCGCCATCTCCAACAGCTACGGCGGTGGAGACGCTGCCGACACCACCTATGGCTCGTACTACAACCATCCCGGCATCGCCGTAACCGCGTCGACCGGAGACGGCGGGTACCAGGGTGGTTCCTACCCGGCGTCGTCCTCGTACGCCACCGCGGTCGGCGGCACCAGCCTCAACAAGGCCGGCAACACCCGCGGCTGAACCGAGACCGTCTGGTCCGGCGCCGGCTCCGGATGCTCCCTCTACAACACGGCGCTGGTCGCCGCCGCCTCAGCCAACACCGGCTGCGCCAAGCGTGCGATGGCTGACGTCTCTGCTGTGGCTGACCCGAACACCGGGGTGGCCGTGTACGACTCGACCGCGTACAAGGGCTCGTCCGGGTGGATGGTCTTCGATGGCACCAGCGCCTCCGCCCCGATCATCGGCTCGGTGTACGCACTGTCCGGCAACACAACCGGCTACGCCAACGCCGTGCCGTACACACACACCTCAGCGCTCTTCGATGTCACCTCCGGATCCAACGGCACGTGCCCGACGACCCAGTGGTGCACCGCAAGGACGGCTGGGACGGCCCGTCAGGCCTGGGCATTCGGAGATCGCCGACGTTTTTCGGGGTCTTCGATTCTCAGGTCAGTTCTTGCAGTCAACTACGCGTTCCTCCTCCAACACCGACAAACCGCAACGGGCGTCGCAACAAGAATGCCTCAGGCGCGCGAAAAGTTCCCTCAGATGCGCGGAAACGACCCTGGCGATCTTCACCTCCTGCTTGCTTGACGCTTGCGACTGGTCCTTGGAGATCCACGGCGCACAATGACGCCATGGCCGAACAAGAAGAACCTGCAGCACCCCAACATGCGGATTCCGCGGTGCGCCCAGTTCACCCCACGTGGGCACAGTTATACCGCGGTGGGGCCAGACATGCTGTCGACTCCGACTGGATGCCGGCTTGGCTGCGGCCTACCGGACCGGAGAACCGCCTGCCCGTCGCCGCCTCCATCGTCGTCGCCATCGCATTGCAGATCTGGCTGTCGGGCCGTTACGGCTTGCACCCGCGTTGGCTGCTGCCGCTGCTCGAAGTCGCCCTGTTGGTCGTGTTGACGGCGATCAACCCGGTGCGGTTGTCTCGCCGGACTCGGGTCGGGCGCTACCTGACCATGGCCTTGGCCGGTCTAATCACCCTCGACAACGTGGTGTCGGCCTTCGTCCTGGACTACGGCATCGTGACTGGCAAGACGAGCAATGATGCGCTTGGCCTGCTCAGCACCGGCGCCGCGATCTACCTGACCAACATCATTGTCTTCGGGATCTGGTACTGGGAGCTTGACCGTGGAGGCCCGTTCAACCGGGCAGCCGGAACCGACCCGCACCCGGACTTCCTCTTCCCGCAGATGGTCTCCCCAGAGCTGAGCCCGGAACACTGGGAGCCACGTTTTCTCGACTACCTCTATACGAGCTTCACCAACGTCATGGCGTTCTCGCCGACCGACACCATGCCGCTGTCGCGGTGGGCGAAGTCATTGATGGCCCTGCAAAGCGCCATTGCCCTCTCGACCACGGCCCTTGTCCTTGCACGCGCGGTCAACATCCTGAAATGAGGTATCACTCGGCCGCATAGGCCTGAGAGTAGGTCCGGGCCCGGTTCCGTTCGACCGCACCACCCAGGCCCATACCTGGTACTGGTGGGGTGGGGCTCCGG
>DASRUA010000083.1:0-4196 GCA_035655615.1 Dermatophilaceae bacterium | reverse complement strand
CCCCGGCTCTCTTGATCAGTGCGATGAAGGCAATCCCTGAGCCGGTACTTCCATGGAAGCGCGCACATAAGACAAATCACGTCAGGAAACGCCATTCGCGCCCAACCAATCGTCGCGGCCAAGACGATCGCCCCGACACTGTGCCAGCGGCCGCTCTGCGTCGACCGCGGTCCAGTTGCGTTCGTGGCCGTGCTGATGCACGAGGCCTCCGCCGTGCTGCGCCAGGATCTTCGCAGCGCAGCACCCAAGCGCCGCATGGGTTTCCAGCGAGATCGACCTGCCAGATCGCGACCTCATCACTTTGGCGGGACCCCCACCGTGGTTGAACCATGCAGTGAAGGACCCGCGTCACTTGTTAGAACGTATGTGCAGTCAGCCCTGTTCCACCGATGACCGAGATCGACCTGGGGTAGCGCAGCCGTAAAGGGAAGCGAAGCGAGACGCTCAGTTGGTCCGACTTCGTCTCGCGGAACGCCTCGGCGCGCGGGGTACTGCACGTCGGCATCCCCGCGTCCTTCCTGCCACATCGTCCCGACACCGACCAGGCAGTCCAAGCGCTGGGGTAGCTGCTCCAACGGAACGAGGTTGCCAACCGGCGTCTCGAGTGACGTGCGATCGACTCTCTCACAAATGGTCAGTTGTGAGAGACCCACGGGAAGCTCGTCCCGAGCCAGGTTCCACCAATGCCGTCCCTCGCAGAAGTCCTCTCACAACCAGATCCTTCTGAGAGACAGTTCTGAGAGGATGTCCGGATGGATCTCACCCCCGATCAGGGCCCGGGCGACATCGACGCCATGCCTGCCCCAAGTGCACTCCCCCGCCGGCAGCCCGTGCCGAACCAGGGCGGGCAAGACCGCGGGGAAGTACCACACCGCCCGATTCGTCCTGGTCCCCGCACTGCGTGAGGAGCTGGAGGTCGTCGTGCCCGCCGACCGCCGTCCCGGCAAGGCGTGGACACAAGGCCCACACGTCGAGCCCGCCGACCACCCGCACCACCCTGGCCGCCCGATCCGGGTCGGCTACGCCCGGTGCTCGGTCGCCACCCAAGAACTCGCCAGTCAGGTCGACGCCCTAAAACACGCCGAATGCAAACGGATCTTCTCCGAGAAAAATCAGCACCCGGATCAAGATCCGACCCGAGCTTCAGAACGCGATCCAGCTCGCCCGCGACATCAAAGAGGCCGCCCCCGACCAAACGGTCATCCTCACCGTCCACGAGATGAAACGCCTGGCCCGCAACGCGGCCGAGCTCATGACCCTGGCCGCCACCTTGCAGGGCGCAGGCATCCAACTCGAGCTGCTCACCGGACCACTAACCGGCATCTACGACCCCGCCGGCCCAAGTATCGGAGCGGGCCGGCCCAGCCCGTCGCCAACCAGGGCCGCAGAGCCGCCTTACACTTCCTCGTTGTCCAGATGGGCTTGGCTGGGGAACTCGCCCGTGACCAGATACACGAGCCTGCGGGCGACCGAGACCGCAATGCTCGCCGAGGCAGGCACCGACTTGTCGCATGTTGTCCAGACGCGGATGTACCTCGTTCGCTCAGAGCATTGGGAGCACGTCGGGCGCGCCCACAGGGAGGTCTTCGCCGAGAATCCTCCGGCCGCGACGATGGTCGTCGCCGCAGTGCTGCTCGACCCACGCATGCTTGTTGAGATCGAAGCCGTCGACCATCTCGGCTTGTGACCGCCGACGCCCACCGCGTTGCGCATGCGGATCTGCCGATCCTCTTGAGGCCCACCATGATCTCTGTATCGAGGCATACTCCTGGACGCCGAAGTCCGGACCGGCCGTAGTGTCATGGTCATGGACATGCGCAGACTTGGAAATTCCGGCCTGGCTGTCTCTGTGGTGGGCCTGGGCGGCAACAACCTGGGCCGCGCCGGTGCGGCGACGGAGTCGGCCGCGGGTGCAGCAGCCGTGGTCAATGCCGCCGTCGATGCCGGGATCACCTTGTTCGACACGGCCGATTGTTACGGCAAGACTCCCGGCTTGAGTGAGGAACTTCTGGGCCGTGCGCTGGGAACGCGACGCGGCGACGTCGTGGTGGCGACGAAGTTCGGCATGGACATGGGCGGCACCAACGGTCCCGACCACGGCGCCCGCGGGTCGCGTGGGTACATCATCCGAGCCGTGGAGGCGTCCTTGAGCCGGCTGGGCACGGACTGGATTGACCTGTACCAGTTTCATACCCCGGACCCATCCACTCCGATCGAAGAGACACTCGCTGCACTAGATGCCCTCGTGACATCGGGCAAGGTTCGCTATCTCGGCCACTCGAACCGGTCGGGCTGGCAGATCGCCGACGCCGATTTCGTTGCGCGGATGAGTGGGCATACTCGGTTCATCTCGGCCCAAAACCATTACAGCCTCCTGGACCGGCGCGCGGAACTGGAGGTCATCCCGGCGGCGCAGGCCTATGGGATCGGTGTCCTGCCCTACTTCCCGCTCGGCAACGGGTTGCTCACCGGTAAGTACGGCAAGGGGTTCGCCCCTGAGGGCAGCCGGCTGACCCGGTCGCGATCTCACTTGCTCCAGGAGGCGGACTTCGAGCAGTTGGGGCGCTTCAGCGCGTTCGCCACTGCCCGCGGGCTGAGCGAGGTTGCCGTCGCCGTTTCCTGGTTGGCCGCCCAGCCGGTCGTTGCCAGCGTGATCGCCGGCGCCACGACGCCTGAGCAGGTCCGTGAGAACGCGCGGGCGGCCGCGTGGGAGCCGTCCACGGAGGACCTGGGTGAGCTCGACGCGATCTTCCCTCGGGTGCCCCGCGTCGCGCTGTTCTGAGGTGCACGCAACCGGGCACCACGTCCGGGCGGCGCGCGTGTTCGACCTAGGCCGGTTGACCGAATGGGCATCGGACGCCGCTGAGTCGTCTCGTCCAGATCCAGCCCGAAGGCAATCGTCCGCGAGCCGTTCCCCTTGTGACACATCATGTCAGCACGACCAGCGGGCCACGAATCTGCTCGGTTGGCCTTCGCTCGTGAGTTTGGCCGCTCGACAGTTAAGCCGCCCACTGGGCAAGCACGACATGTGCGTCGCCGAGAACGCTCTCGTGGAAGCTAGCGTTCGGATCCGCGTTCGGGTCGATGTTGATGTTGACGCACAGGGCGCCGGCGCCCCGTGCGATGGGTGCTAGCCAGACCGCAGGTGCGACAGAGGCCGACGTCCCCACAGCAAGAAACAGGTCGCACTCGCTCGCAGCTCGTTCAGCATTTCGCCACTGCTCCTCGTCGATGCCCTCCCCAAACAGCACCACATCGGGACGTAACAGGCCACCACACCGGCCACAGCGAGGAGGCTGTGCCGCCGACACTTGGTCGTCGGCGGGTCCCGTCCATCCGCACTGTGCAGACAGACAGCGCGCGCGAGCGGCCGAACCGTGGAGTTCGATGACACCCTGGGAGCCAGCGTCGGTATGCAGGCCGTCGACGTTCTGGGTGATGATCGTGGGCGCAAGCTTAGCGAGCACACGGTGGCCAACGGTCGGGCCGGCCTGCCGAGCCCGCTGACGAAGCCCTCCCCACACGGTCCAGAGTTGCTGGATGTTGTCGGGGACATATTCTGCGTGCATGGCGCGTTCGAGCTCAGGCGCGAGGGTCCAGCGACCGTCGGCCCCTCGGAAGGTTCCCAACCCGGCGGCTGCGCTCAGCCCGGCTCCCGTTAGGACCGTGACCCTGCCGAACTTGTCTCTCGGAGCTACCTGCGACAAGGTCCGTGACATCAAATCAGCCATGAGAGCAGCCTGCCATGCGCAAGGCCGCACAAATACGGTGGCCACGAGCTCCCGAGTACGCAAGCATCACAGACGGCGGCGACTAGACGGGCTCGGCGTGGTATCAAGGGAAAGAGTGCGCCGCTGGCGGATCCCAAGAGAGACGGCGCAGGGGCGTGCAAGATGCGCCGCCCACGCCCACGCCTACGCCCACGCTCGAGCTCAAGCTCGCGGTGATGGTGAAAACCGCAGGAGCGACGCGGCTGCGATCTCTCCACCTATTGTTTTCGACATGGCTACTGACGCACCGACGATCCTCGCAACGTCCGGGGGCTACAAGCGGCACGACCGTCTGCGCTTTCAGCTCGCCGACTTGGTCCACTATGCCGTTGAACTGTCGGGGGCGTCCGCAGTTGTCCCCCAGGTGTGCGTCATCGGCACGGCGTGGGGTGACGACGCTCGTGACCAGATGGACTTGTCCGAAGC
>DASRUA010000082.1:0-3636 GCA_035655615.1 Dermatophilaceae bacterium | reverse complement strand
GCCCGGGTGGTCCCATCAACGTGGCAGGCGACAGCACCGAATCGGTTCCGAAAATCCAAACCTGGTGGGTCAGAATTTGTCAGAATGTCCCGCTGGATGACACGGCACTGGCGTGGGGTCGCGTTCTCCTCGGCTTGTATCAGGTTCGGGGGACGTGTCCGTTCTTGGGTCGTGGTTACGGAACGTCGAAATTGATTGCGTAAGACTTGGCCGGGGTCGAACGGACATCATGCAATCGATAGCCACGGCATGATACATGGCGCGGAATCAGGTCAGGCCGCAGGCCGCCTTATCCGCTGTCGCCTGTTCTTTCTCGGACCCACTGACGATAAATTGGCACGAACACCACCGCTCCAGCGAGAATCGCGTCGACGATGACAACTGATGTAATGACCCACCTAACCTCGCGCTTTCGCGCCTGAATTTCGCCGGACCGTGTTGATCATGGGGAAAGGTGCTCTGACCTGCAAGAATGTCGGTATCTGACATCCATATTCCTGCATGAATCGGAGCCCTTTCTGATGCGGAAGTCTACCGGGTCGTACCCGTCCTTGCGTGTTGCTGGTTCTGGTCAGCGGGTGGTGTCGATGGGTGGGTCGGTGCTGCTGGTGACGACCGCGACCATGGTGGGGTTGGACCGGGCGATGTCGGCGGCGTTGGAGCCGTGGCGTCATCCGTTGGCGGTGCACGACCCGGGGAAGGTGCTGCTGGATCTGGATCTGGATCTGGATCTGGCGATGGCGGTCGCGATCGGTGGTGATTGCCTGGCCGATATCGGGCGGGTCCGGTCGATGCCGGCGGTGTTCGGACCGGTGGCGTCCGATCCCACGGTGTCCAGGTTGATCGACCGATTGGCGGTCGATGTCGATCGGGCGGAGCGCGCGATCGACGCGGCCCGGGCGCAGACCCGGCGAGTGGTGTGGGACCTGGCCGGGGCCGACGCGCCCGATCACGGGATCTGCCCGCAGCAGCCGCTGGCCGTGGATACCGACGCGACGCTGCTGACCGCGCATTCGGAGAAGGAACTCGCGGCACCGACGTATAGACGGGGGTTCGGGTTCCACCCGTTGTGTGTGTTCGTCGATCACGGCCCGCAGGGCACCGGGGAGCCGCTCACGGTGCTGCTCCGCAAGGGCAATGCGGGCGCGAACACCGCCGCCGACCGTATCGCGGTGGTAGTAGATGCGTTGCGGCGGCAGTTACCATCCGACCCATCGGGTGGGTTCGGTCGGGAGGTGCTGATCCGCACCGACGGGCCGGTGGCACCCATGAATTCGTGCAGTGGCTCACCGATCAGGGCTTGTCGTACTCGGTGGGTTTCGGGTTGTGTGAGAGCACCGCCGCGGCGATCCACGCGCTCCCGGAACAGGCCTGGACCCCGGCCTATGACAGTGACGGTCGACAGCGGGACGGGGCGTGGGTCGCTGAACTGACCGGCGTGATCGACCTGGGCGGGTGGCCGGAAGGGATGCGGGTCATCGTCCCTGTGCTGACCTTGCGCCTGGAGCACTTGCAGGGATGCTCACCGGACACCGGACAGCAGCCCGCTGCGCTGACCAGCCCGGCAGGCCGCATCCCCAGTCGTCCAGCGGGATCAGGTCCCGTGCACCACCGACCGCCGACGCCCGCAAGCCCGCTCGTGCTCGGCAGGGCGTGGGTCCGGCGTCGACATGGAGTCCCGCCCTTGCCCTACCCCCGGAGAACTGAGGTGGATGCTCGCTTCAGAGCGGTTGCTCCTCCTTGTCGGCCGCGTCCTGAGCGGGAGCCGCCACGGCTGGTCGCCGGATCAACCCGACCACGATCGGGCCCAATGCCGTCGCAGCCACCAGCGCATACACCCCAATGGAGCCGAAGATCTGCCCGAAGGTACCGTTGCCGATTCCCATGATCAGATAGCAAACCGCAGCAACGCTGGCCCAGACGATTCCGCGACCAACGCCCTCGCGACGACCACGAACCCCAGCCGCAAGCGCGAACACCACCGTGATCACCAGGGCAAGGATCGCGCCGTACAGGAATTCGAGATTGACCAGCTGGGCCATCTCGGCCTCGGTCGGCCAATGCGTGGGGATCCGGACATTCCCGATCCTGGCCAGCACCTCGCCAGGCGTCACGGCCCAGATGATCCCCACCAGGACGACCACGCAGAATCCAATCCCGATGTCAAACAGCAGCTTCTGTATGACGGGGTGATTGGCGAGCAGAGGATCAGCTGGGTCCGTTCCAGCCACGATGCACCTCCGCATCGAATTTCGCGCTGTGCCTACCGGGCGGTTTCACGGGTGCCGGGGTGAAAACCCGCACGCAGTCCATCGTTCTGCCGGAGCCGAGGTTCGCCAAGAGGCGAAAGACCCGCCGCTTGGAGTTTGGATGCGGGAGAGCAGGTGTTGACCCAGGGGACATCCACCGACCTCGCATGGCCGGAAATGGCTGAGTAGCGGATTGACCGGAAACGGTGATGGACCCCATTGACACGGTTATCAGGGCTAATAGGGTCCGCCACCGCGCTGCGAGGGCAGGTCAGGCCAGGCCCATCTCCTTCACAGCAGCCTCGAACTGCGAAAACAGCGGGTCAAAGCCGCACATACGCAACTCCCAGCTGAAGTTCTGGATGAGCAACGGTGCCGCCATTATCAGGCGCTGCCACTCGGGGGTGGCCATCAGCATCTGCATGTCCTCCGCCTCGCCCTTGACGATCGTCATGGCGGGGGCCGTCGACGACCAGAACCACTCCGGTTCCGAGCATTTGCCTTCGGCCGCCGCGTTGCGCCAGAAGGCGTCGGCCGCGCGGGCGTTGTCGATGGCCTGGGCCTCCCGTCCGACCACTGGCTGTCCCGATGTGACGACGAGTGCGACCTTCATCGGACTCTCCCTCCCGTCGCGCAGACGAGCCCGGCATTCCAGGCGTTGTCCGCCGCACGACCGGTACAGCTAAGCCAACGCTGCCGCACCGTTCCGTGAGTAGGGGCTAAGGTCCCGACGCCGCTCTTGCTACGCCAACCCGTTGCACCAGATGACGTTCCATGCTGACTTGAACGAGTAGAGAAAGTTGTAACGAGCGGCCGACTGATGGGCATGTCTGGTCGCGAGTGGGTGCGGCACGGGTGGCGAGGCGCCGCCGCCAAGATCTGTGGTGTGGCAGCGTCGCTGAGTCGCTGGCTTGCCGTGCCGTGCATCCGTAACCCCCGAGACATTCGTCCGCCTCGACCGGGCTTCGACGTTTGGCCGAACGGCTGCCTATGTTGAAGTGATGAGTCTGGTGCAATGGGCGGAGTCTACGGCGCGGGAGTATTTGGAGCGCGCGCTGCCGCGCCGATAGAGCCATGTACAGGCTGTGGCGTCCGTGGCTGGTCGGGCGTCGCAGGGCCTGGGCGAGGACGCCGACGCGCTTGTCAGCGCGGCCTGGCTCCACGATGTCGGATACGCCCCTGAGGTGTTTCTGAGTTAGCCTAGCCTGAGTTTCCTGGCTAAGCATCTCGTCGGCGTGTCTTGTGTTGCGGTGCTTGGGGTTCCGGGTCGTGAGGTGTATTACCTATATATGGCTTCGATCGTCGGTAAGCGGCAGGGGAACGCGACGTACTACTACCTCGTGGAGTCTGCCCGGGTCGACGGGAAACCGCGGATCGTCTCGCAGCA
>DASRUA010000081.1:0-14957 GCA_035655615.1 Dermatophilaceae bacterium | reverse complement strand
CGCCAGCAGGGGCAGTGAGTTGTCGGGCAGCTGGACGGTCTCGTAGGCGATCCCGGTGATCTTGCGCTTGACCAGCTCTTCGGTCAGTGCCCGGTCGGCAGCCAGGTGAAGGTAGGTGAAGAGGGTCTGCCCCTCGCGCATCAGGGGGTACTCGGAGGCAATGGGCTCCTTGACCTTCAGGATCAGGTCACCCGTGGCCCAGATGTCAACGGCGCTGTCCAGGATCTTTGCCCCGGCCGCGACGTAGTCCTCGTTGGTGATCGATGAACCGGCGCCGGCATCGTTCTCGACATAGACCTCGTGGCCGTTGCGACTCAGCTCGTGCACGCCAGAGGGCGTGATGGCCGCCCGGTACTCGTTGTTCTTGACTTCGCGTGGAATTCCGACCCTCACGGTTATCAACATCCTTTGCCGATGCACCACCGCCGAGGCAACCCCATTGTCGCGTCGATCGGCCGCCCGAGGGCTGCATTTTCCGAGTCTAATCCCCGCGGGATGGGCCAATCCGGTTCAGGCGAGCACGCGGGGCCGCAGGTCTTCGGCGGGCGGCATCCACGATGCTGCGTCCGCGTCTGCCTGCGCGCCGCTGCGGATGTCCTTGACGGAGTCGGTGTTTTGCTCACCCGAGGCCGGGAACCATACGAAAGGTATGCCGCGTCGCTGCGCGAACATGATCTGCTTGCCGAACTTGGCGGCCACCGGCGCGACCTCGCACGCGATCCCTCGTTGGCGCAGCGCAGCGGCAACACCCATCCCGCGCGCGCGGTCGGTCTCATCGGCCAGGGCCACCAGGACGCACGAAGGGGTGGCCCGGGTCGCCGACAGGGTAGGCATGATCTTGGCCAGCAGTCGCGAGAGCCCGATCGAGATGCCGACGCCGGGATAGGTTGTCCGACCGTCCGAGGCCAGCGCGTCGTAGCGGCCGCCTGAGCAGATCGAGCCATATGACTCGGATCCGATCAGCTGGGTCTCGTAGACGGTGCCGGTGTAGTAGTCCAGCCCGCGGGCGACCTTCAGATCGGCAACCATCAGCCCTGCGGCATGTTCAGCTCCCACACGGATCACGGCCGCCAGCTCAGCCAGGCCCTGCGTGAGGGTCTCGTGCTGCACGCCGAGGGCATGCACCTGCTCGACGAAGCTCTCGTCAGGGGTGTTGATCTGGGCCAGGGCAAGAGCGGCGCCGGCCTGCTCGGTCGTCGCGCCCGCAGCGACCATGAGGTGGCGGACCGAGTCCGGGCCGATCTTGTCGAGCTTGTCCACGATTCGCAGCATCGCCTGGACGTCGGTGAGGCCGATACCCAGGTAGAACCCCTCCGGGATCTTGCGGTTGTTGACCTGGATCCGGAACGGGCCGATCGGTAGCTTGCTGAACGCGTCCGCGATCACCAGCGGCAGCTCGGCCTCGTACTGGGGGGCAAGCTCGCCCACGTCGACGATGTCGATGTCGCACTGGGTGAACTCGCGATAGCGGCCCTCCTGCGGGCGCTCGCCACGCCATACCGGCTGGATCTGGTAGCGGCGGAACGGGAACGTCAGCTTGCCCGCGTTCTCCAGGACGTAGCGCGCGAACGGGACCGTCAGGTCGAAGTGCAGGCCAAGCTTGGGGTCGCGCGACGATGCATCCGAGCCGGCCGCAAGGCGGCTGACCGCGTAGATCTCCTTGTCTGTGTCCTCTCCCAGGCTGGAAAGGCGCTCGATCGGCTCCACCGCACGGGTCTGGATCGAGGCGAAGCCATGCAGCTCGAACGTCTGGCGGATCACGTCCAGGAAGTGCTGCTCGATGATGCGTTCGCTCGGCAACCACTCGGGGAAGCCACTGATCGGGCGGACTTTGCTCACGACGCCAATCCTTGCAGGTAGGGGTTGGTGGCGCGCTCACGTTCCATGGTGGTGGCCGGACCATGTCCGGGCAGTACGAGCACATCATCGGCCAGTGGCAGGACCACTTCGCGCAGGCTGCGGTTCATTGCGGCCCCATCACCTCCCTCGAGGTCCGTGCGTCCGATGGAACCCGCGAACAGGACATCGCCGGACAGCACGGTCGACCGGACGCCGGCCTCAGCGGCAACACCTTCTGGCACCTCAGGCAGAGCGAAGATCACCGATCCTTCTGTATGGCCGGGTGCGTGCAGCACACGCAGGTCGAGGCCGGCGATCGTCAGCTCCTGGCCGTGGGTCAGGTTCACCACGTCGGTGGGCTCCTGCCAGCCCGCCTTCTGGCCGAACTGCTGTTCGAACATCGCAATCAGCTCTGGTCCCACCGCGGACAAGGGGTCCGCCAGGCGATAACGATCGTCGCCGTGGATGTAGGCGCTCACACCTGCGGAGCCGCACACCGGTGTCACGGAGTACACGTGGTCGAAGTGCCCGTGGGTCAGCAGCACGGCAGCCGGCCTGAGACGGTGCTCGCGCAGGAGCTCGGCCAGCTGTCCGGTCACCCCGACGCCGGGGTCGACGACAAGACATTCCTCACCTGCTGCGGGAGCAAGGATGTAACAGTTGGTGCCGGCGACAACGGCCGGGAATCCAATGGTCAACACGATCGTGAGCCTAACCGTCACGGACTCGTGACCCTGCCCCCGTGCTCCCAAGCGTGGCCCGCCTAGACTGAGCCACGGCCTATATGCGCCCAGAGCCAGCGTCTTCGTCCACTGTCAGAAGGAGTGCCCAGGTGTCGCCCCACGCACGCGACCGAGCCCGCGAGAAGCGCCGCAACCAGAAGCGTCAGTCCGTTCTCGCCCAGCGTGAGCTGGACTCCAGGCGAAACAAGCAGGTTCTCGGCATTGTGCTGGCCCTTGTCGTCATCATCGGTGGATTCGTGGCACTGACCTTTGCCTTGAACAAGGACAACAAGACCGTGGCGAGCAGCGGGGCGACCGCTAAGGCGAGCGGTCAGCCGTCCGCGGCTGCCTCGGCTCAGGTCCAGCCGGTGGCCGGGTGTGTTGCCCCGCCCGCGGTCCCGCTCGACAAACGAAGCGCCAAGCTGCCCGACAAGAAGATCGCGGCCGGCAAGACATTTGTCGCGACCGTCATGACGAACTGCGGCGTCATCACGATGGAGCTCGACGGGACCAAGGCTCCGCAGACCGTCGCCTCGTTCCTCGGCCTGTCAGAGAGCGGCTACTGGGTTGAAAGCCCCTGTCACCGGCTGGCCACGACAGGCATCTTCGTCCTGCAGTGCGGCGACCCGACAGGCACCGGCAGCGGCACCCCCGGATACGGCTTCGGCGTTGAGAATCCGCCGGCCAATGCCACCTATCCGGCCGGCACCCTCGCGATGGCTCGCACCTCCGACCCGAAGAGCAACGGCGGCCAGTTCTTCATCGTCTACAAGCAGACCGTGCTGCCGGACCCCACCGGCTACTCCATCTTCGGCAAGATCACCTCCGGTATGGATATCGTCGACAAGATCGCGGCAGCCGGTGCAGCCAAGCCGGACGCCCAACAGAACACCGCGCCTTTGCAGCCCATCAGCATCCTCGCGGTGAATGTCACCGAGAAGAAGGCCTGACAGTGACCGAGCAGACGCCAGAGAAGCAGCCCGCTGATAACTCAGCTGACAGTTCAGCGGACACATCCGAAAGGGTGGAGACGGTGCAGGACACGCCCACGCCGCCAATGGCAGAGACCCCTGCGAAGGAGCCGGCCGCGGCGCCTGAGGCTGCCCCTGCAATCCCGACCCCGCCAGCGGCAGAGACCCCCGCCCAGGAGCCGGCCGCGGCGCCTGAGGCTGCCCCTGCAGTCCCCACCCCGCCAGCGGCAGAGACCCCCGCCCAGGAGCCGGCCCCGGCTCCTGTGTCTGCGACTGCGGTCCCGACTCCGGCAACCATGCGCGTCCCCAGTCCGGCCTCTCTGGCCGGGCGGTTGCACGGCACCGTGACGCCGAAGCCCTCGCAGTACGGCCGGGTGGACGACTCAGGCACGGTCTTCGTCCGCACTGCCGATGGTGAGCGCGAGGTGGGCTCCTATCCTGGCGCCACCCCTGCAGAGGCTTTGGGCTACTTCACCCGCAAGTACGACGAGCTGCTTGCCTCCACTGATCTTCTCCTGCAACGGGTGACTTTCACTGAGCTTCCGGCACGGGAGGGTGCGGAGGGCCTCGCCAAGCTGCGCGAGCAGACCGCAGGCGCTCGCGTGGTCGGTGACCTGGCCCTGCTGGATGCCCGGATCGCTGAGATTGCCACGGCCGTTGAAGCCCGCAAGGCCACTGAGAGCGTCGAGCGCAGCGCAGCACGCGAGGCAGGCAGGGCCAAGCGCGAGGAGCTCGTGCTCGAGGCCGAGAGGATCGCGGGTCAGCCGGAGGCCAAGATCCAGTGGAAGACCAGCGGCACCCGGATGCGGGCGTTGCTGGACGAGTGGAAGTCCCTGCAACGGAACGGTCCCAAGCTGGACCGAGAGTCCGAGACCGCCTTGTGGCAGCGCTTCAGCGCAGCTCGCAACTCCTTTGACAAGGCCCGACGCGTCTACTTCGCGCAGCTTGAGGGCACCCAGTCAGAAGCCAGGTCGGCAAAGGAGCAGCTGGTCAAGGAGGCTGAGGCGCTCTCAACGAGCAAGGACTGGTCCTCGACCGCGACGGCGTTCAAACGGCTGATGGACCGCTGGCGTGAGGCCGGCCGCACGTCACGCGCCGACGACGACGCCCTGTGGGCTCGTTTCAAGACAGCCCAGGACAGCTTCTTCAACGCCAAGGACGAGATCGTCGCGGCCGAGAACGAGGAGTTCAAGGCCAACCTCGTGGTCAAGGAGGCGCTCCTTGCCGAGGCGGAGTCGCTCCTGCCGGTGACCGATATCGAGGCTGCGAAAGCAAAGCTCCGAGTCATCCAGGAAAAGTGGGAAAAGGCCGGCAAGGTCCCGCGCCCGGATGTGGAACGTCTCGAGAAGGCCATGCGCCGGGTCGAGCAGGCTCTGCGAGACACCGACGAAAAGCGTTGGGCCAGCGTCAACCCCGAGGCTGCCGCGCGCGCGCAGAGTCTGGTGGACCAGCTCGAGAAGGCGGTTGAGGGGCTGCGCGAGGACCTCGCGAAAGCGGAGGCATCCCGCAATGCAAAGAAGATAGCCGACGCGCAGTCGAATCTCGAGGCCCGCGAGCAATGGCTGGCTCAGGCACGTGCTGGTGTCCAGGAGTTCGGTGGCTAGTCGGACTGCTCAGACTTTTCGGGCGACTTGCCGCCGGTGATTCGATAGACGTCAAACACGCCGTCGATCTTTCGCACGGCCTGGATCACGTGGTCGAGGTGTCCAGGGTCGCCCATCTCGAAAGTGAACCGGGAGAGGGCCACCCGGTCACGTGAGGTGTGCACTGTGGCCGACAGGATGTTCACGTGCTGGTCCGACAGGACGCGCGTGACATCCGACAGCAGCGCGTTGCGGTCCAGTGCCTCGACCTGTAGCTGGACCAGGAACACACTGGCCGCTGACGGGGCCCATTCGACCTCGATCAGCCGGTCGGGTTGTGAAAGCAGCGACTCCGCGTTTGTGCAGTCCGAGCGGTGCACCGAGACGCCTCTGCCCCGGGTGACGAAACCCATGATGGGATCGCCCGGCACCGGGGTACAGCACCGTGCCAGCTTGACCCAGACGTCATCCGCTCCGACAACCACGACCCCAGGGTCACCGCTGCGTGGGCGCGACATCCCGGCTGCGGGCGTGGTGGCTTCGGCGAGATCATCGGTGGCCCCTTCTTGTCCGCCAAGGTGCGCCACCAGACGGCTGACCACGTGTTGAGCAGACACATGACCGTCGCCCACTGCGGCATACAGGCTCGAGATGTCGGGGTAGTGCAGCTCACCTGCGAGCGTGGTGAGCGAGTCATGGGTCATCAACCGCTGCAGCGGCAGACCCTGCTTGCGCATGGCCTTGGCGATGGCGTCCTTGCCGACGTCGATGGCCTCTTCACGGCGCTCCTTGGAGAACCACTGACGGATCTTGTTGCGGGCTCGCGGGCTTCGTACGAAGGTCAGCCAGTCACGTGAGGGCCCGGCTCCCTCGGCCTTGGAGGTCAGGATCTCGACGACATCGCCGTTCTCCAGCGGACTCTCGAGCGGGACCAGTCGACCGTTGACCCTGCCGCCGATGCAGTGGTGGCCGACCTCGGTGTGCACCGCGTAGGCGAAGTCAACCGCCGTCGAACCGGCCGGCAGGGCGACCACCGACCCTTTGGGGGTGAAGACGTAGACCTCCTGGGCGCTGATCTCGAAGCGCAGGGAGTCCAGGAACTCGCCAGGGTCGGAGATCTCGCTCTGCCAGTCGAGCAGCTGGCGGAGCCACGCCATGTCGTTGACCGGACCGACATCGGCCTTTCGCCCCGTGGTGGCCGGATCAGCCGCCTGACCTGGCCCATCCTCCTTGTACTTCCAGTGCGCGGCGACCCCGTACTCGGCTCGACGGTGCATGGTGTGCGTACGGATCTGGATCTCGACCGGCTTGCCCTGTGGACCGATGACCGTGGTGTGCAGGGACTGGTACATGTTGAACTTGGGCATCGCGATGTAGTCCTTGAAACGCCCGGGCACCGGGTTCCAGCGCGCGTGCAGGGCGCCAAGCACGGCATAGCAGTCGCGCACCGACTCGACCAGGACCCGGACGGCGACGAGGTCGTAGATCTCCTCGAACTCACGTCCGCGCACGATCATCTTCTGGTAGACGGAGTAGTAGTGCTTCGGCCGGCCGGTCACAACCGCCTTGATTCTGGTCGCTGCCAGATCCTTGGTGATCGCCTCACGCACGCTGGCGAGGTACTCCTCCCGCGCGGGGGCGCGCTCCGCCACGAGTCGCACGATCTCGTCGTAGACCTTGGGATAGAGGGTCGCAAACGACAGGTCCTCAAGCTCCCACTTGATCGTGTTCATCCCCAGCCGGTGGGCCAGCGGCGCATAGATCTCGAGCGTCTCGCGAGCCTTGCGCTGTGCGGACTCCTCCGAGACGTAACGCCAGGTGCGGGCGTTGTGCAGACGGTCGGCCAGCTTGATGACCAGGACGCGGATGTCACGGGCCATGGCCACGACCATCTTGCGGACGGTCTCGGCCTGCGCGGCCTTGCCGTAGGTCACCTTGTCCAGCTTGGTCACACCGTCGACGAGCATCGCGATCTCGTCACCGAAGTCGTTGGTCAGGGACTCCAGGCTGTATGGCGTGTCCTCCACCGTGTCGTGCAGCAGGGCTGCGGCCAGGGTGTCCGGGGTCATGCCGAGCTCGGCCAGGATCGATGTCACGGCCAGCGGGTGGGTGATGTATGGGTCACCGCTCTTGCGCAGCTGGCCCTGGTGAGCCTTCTCTGCCACCGCGTACGCCCGCTCGATGACCGAGAGGTCCGCCTTGGGATGTGCGGACCGAACGGTGCTGAGCAGCGGCTCCAGCACGGGGTTCGTGTCGGTGCGTGGTCCACCGAAGCGCGCGAACCTGGCCCTGACCCGGGATGACGTGGGCACCGAGGGCGTGGGGGGCGTGGCAGGCTTCAGCGGCCTCAGGGGCCTCTTGGGTGGCGGAGGCGTCGGAGGCGTGTTCGTGCCGGGGACGTCCGACACGCTCTCCTGGTCCATGAGAGCAGTCTATGGGCCTTACACCGAGAGCATCGCGTGCACGGGGCGGCCAGCAAGCTTGCTACGGCCGTGCAGGAAGAGCAGCTCCAGAACAACCTCGACGGCCTCGACGCTGGCTCCGGCGCGCTCAACCAGCTCGCAGGCCGCTTCAGCCGTGCCGCCGGTGGCCAGGACGTCATCCATGATCAGAGCGCGTTTGCCTCCTGCGAAGGCGTCGGCGTGAACCTCGATGATGGCACTGCCGTACTCGAGGTCGTACTCAGCACTGTGCGTCTCACCGGGCAGCTTGCCGGCCTTGCGGATGGGGACGAACCCGATGCCGAGCTCGTAGGCGACAGCCGCGCCGAGGATGAGACCGCGCGCCTCGATGCCGACGACGACGTCAACCTGGCCGGCGTACCGGCGTGAGATGTCCTGGACGACAGCGCGCAGGGCAGGACCATCGCTGAGCAGCGGTGTGAAGTCCTTGAAGATCACTCCTGAGACGGGAAAGTCCGGGACATCGCGAAGGCGGCTGGCAACAACCTCACCGATCGGAGCAGTCAGCGGCGCCGGCTTTGATGGCGCCGAGTTCGGTGGGACTGCGTTCGATGGCACTGCGTTCGATGGGACTGTGCCCGTCATCGCTTCGACTTCGGCGGGCGCTTGGGTTGGTTGCGCGGCCCGGTCTGCACATACGGGTGGACGGGCCGTCCTGCGGCTGTGGAGCCAGCTCCGCTGGGCACGCGCGCTGTCTCCAGCAGGTCTGAGTCGTTTGTGCCGTTCGTGTCGGCCGAGTCGCTGTCAGACGGGACCGTGCTTGTCTTACGGCCTTGGGCAGCCTGATACCGCGTCGCGCGTTTCTTGAGCTCTTGCATAGCCGGCTCTCGCTCGCGCAGATCCGCGAGCACCGGGGTCGCGATGAAGATCGAGGAGTAGGTGCCGACAGAGATGCCGACGAACAACGCGAGGCTGAGGTCCAGCAGCGTGCCCGGTCCGAGCAGCCAGGACCCGATGACCAGGATGGAGGCGACCGGCAGCAGGGCAACGACCGAGGTGTTGATCGAGCGGACCAGCGTCTGGTTGACCGCCTGGTTGGCAGCTTGCGAGTAGGACAGCCGTCCGTTCCCCTCGGCCGCCATGGTGTTTTCCCGGACCTTGTCGAACACGACCACGGTGTCGTACAACGAGTAGCCCAGGATCGTCAGGAAGCCGATCACCGACGCCGGTGTGACCTCGAAGCCGGCCAGGGCGTAGATGCCGATGGTGATCACGAGGTCGTGCGCGAGAGCGATCAGTGCCGCCATCGACATCTTCCAGGTGCGGAAGTAGGTGGCCAGGACAAGTGACACCAGAACCAGGAACCAGATGAGCGCAGTGATGGCCTTCTGGGTGACCGAGGCGCCCCAGGACGCTCCGACCGTATTGGCGGTGATCTTGTTCTCGCTGACGTTGAACTCGCGAGCGAGTGCGGCCATGACCTTTTCGGTCTGACTGTTCTGGAACTTCTCGGTCTGGACCCGGACCGTGTCGGTGCCGATCTTGGTGACCACGACGTCGGAACCGGTGCTCAGGGTGCCGACGGCCGCCTTGCTACGGGCTTCGAAGCTGTTGAAGTTGGTGACCGACGAGACTCGGAACTCCGAGCCTCCACGGAACTCCAGCCCGATATTCAGGCCGCGTCCGAACAGGCCGATGGCGGCCAGGACAAGAAGTATCAGCGACACCGTGTACCAGGTCTTCTGGCGACCCACGAAGTCGATGGAGCGCTTCCCCGTGTAGAGGTCGTTACCGAAATCGGCGAAGCTCCTCATGACTGGTTCCCCTCGGCCGCAGCGGCTCGCTGGGCGGCAATGGTGACTCGACCGCGCCCGGCATAGGTGGTGGTCCTGGCCCCCAGACGCTTTGGATCCAGACCGGACCACTTGTGTCCCTCACCGAAGAACTTGGTGTTGGCGAGGATTGAGAGCAGGGGGTGGGTGAACAGGAACACCACGACGATGTCGATGATCGTGGTCAGCATCAGCGTGAACGCGAACCCGCGAACATTGCTCGCAGCCAGGGCGTACAGGACGAGCGCGGCCAGGAAGTTGACCGCATCAGAGATCAGGATCGTGCGCCGTGCACGAGTCCAGCCCGTCTCGACTGCCGCCCGAAGCGCTCGTCCGTCGCGAACCTCGTCGCGCACGCGTTCGAAGTACAGGATGAACGAGTCGGCGACGATACCGATGGAGACGATCAGGCCTGTCACTCCGGCCATGGTCAGGCGGAATCCCTGGGACCAGCCGAACATCGTTACCAGGCCGTAGGTCAGCAACCCGGCGATGATCAATGAGCTGACAGTCACCAGACCCAGAGCGCGGTACTGGAACAGCGAGTAGGCGACCACGAGTAGAAGGCCGATAGCTCCGGCGAGCAGACCACGACTGAGCTGGTCTCCACCGAGCGTGGGACTGATGGAGTCCTGGGTCTGCAGTGCGAAGGACATGGGCAGGGCACCGAACTTCAGCTGGTCCGCCAATATCTTGGCGGACGCGGGGGTGAAGTTGCCGGTGATGCTCGCGGTGCCGGCGCACAAGGACGCCTGGGCGACCGGAGCCGAGATCACCTGGTTGTCGAGCACGATGCCGAACTGGTTGCGCGGGCGCGGCAGCGACACGATGCGCGAGGTCACGTCACAGAAGGACTTGGTGCCTGGCCCATTGAAATCGAGCCGCACCTCGTTCTTGCCGGTGGGACCGTTTTGGCCCTGCACCTGGCCTGAGGTGGCGTTCGAGATCTCGGAACCAAGTACCTCGGTCGGGCCGAGGATGTACTTGACCGGAAACTCGTTGTCGCAGGTCACCATTGGTTTGGTCGGGTCGTCTACGAGTTTCTCGATGCTCTTGGGGTCGGCGCAGTTGAGTGTGGCGAGCGCCTTCTCGAGCTCCGGGGTGACCCACGCCAGGTCGCTCGCGCTCTTGGGCTTGGCGGCGGTCGTGGGAGTGGCAGTGGGGGTCGCCGCAGTCGTCGGAGTTGGAGTGGGTGGCGGCGTGGTCGCCGCCGTCAGCGCCGGGGGAAAGCCTGACTTGGGAGCGGTCGTCGCCGTGCCCGTGCTTTTGACACTGGGCGCGGTGGCCGGCGCCGTGGGCTTGCCGGTGGCAGGCGCCGTGGGCTTGCCGGTTGATGTGGGAACCGGCGTCGGCGCCGTGGAGGCCGCAACCAGAACGGCCCGCATGCTCAGCTGTGAGGGCTTCTGCAGCGAGGCGATGGTGGCCTTGTCGGGGGTACCTGGCAGGGAGATCACGATGTTGTTGCCCTGGGTGCTGACCTCGGCCTCGGAGACACCCGACCCGTCCACCCGGGCGCGGATGATGTCGACGGCCTTCTGGACCTGGCCCGGGTTGATCGGCGTGTTGCCGACGACTTTGGGCTCGAGTATCAGCTGGGTGCCGCCTTGCAGGTCGAGCCCGAGCTTCGGCGTCTTTTGGGCCGTTCCCCAGGTGCTGACGGCGCCAAGCAGACCGCAGAGGCCGACGATGAGCAGGACGAGCACGGACAACGTGCGCAGGGGTCCACGATTGTGCGGATTGATCGCCACAGGGGTGTCCTAGTCGGTTTCGCGGATCGGATCCGACGCTGCGTCGGTCTCCGACTCGTTCGTTGCTGATGCAATGGGGGGAACCGGCGCTGTCGGTGCCGGACCGGCGATGGCGCGGCGGTTGAAGCGGATGGCCACGCCGGGACTCACCTCGAGGGTCGCGATCTCGCCGTCAAGCGCTGTGATCCGGCCTAACAGACCCGAGGTGGTCGTGACTTCGTCTCCGACGCCCAGGGTGGACTGCAGCCTCTGCGACTCCTTCGTCCGTCGTCGCTGGGTGTAGAACATCCACCCGATCAACAGCAGGGGCAACGCGAATATCAGCAAGTTGCCGGATCCGCCGCTTGATGATGCAGCCGCGACAAGCGAAGACATGAGTCAATCCTTTGTATGAAGAGTCGGCGGGCGCATCCAGGCAAAGTGAGCCAGACACGCAGGAGCGACGGCGCAAGCCGTAGCGTCACCCTGAGTCTAGGTGAGCAGCCCCGAGGGGACCAACGCAGCGCTCCCATCCGACCCCAAATGTGATCAGGTCGGCACGGCCAAGCGTCAATCCGAACGACGGTCAGCCGCCGAAGCGCCCGTCGCCATCGCCGAGTGGCAAAGGCAGAGGCTGTTGGGCCCGTGCTTCCGGGGGCGGCGGCGTCAACCCCAGATGAGTCCAGGCCAACGGCGCGGCGGCACGTCCGCGCGGGGTGCGGATCATGAAGCCCTCGCGCACCAGGAAAGGCTCAGCGACGGTCTCGACAGTCTCCGACTCCTCCCCGACCGCGACGGCAAGGGTGCTCAGACCGACGGGACCACCACCGAACCGCCGACACAAGGCCTCCAGTACCGCACGGTCCAGCCGGTCCAGACCCCGGTCGTCGACGTCGAACAGGGCCAACGCGGCGTGTGCAGCCTCTTTGTCGGCCACGCCCTGGCCATGCACCTGCGCCCAGTCACGGACCCGGCGCAGCAGTCTGTTGGCTATCCGGGGGGTCCCCCGTGATCGGCGGGCGATCTCGGCGATGGCTGCATCTGTTGCCTCAACCTTGAGCAGACCCGACGAGCGCCGAAGGATGCGGATCAGGTCGGCCACGGCGTAGAAGTCGAGGTGACCGGTGAATCCGAACCGGTCTCGCAGGGGGGCTGGTAGCAGGCCCGAACGGGTGGTCGCACCGACCACCGTGAATGCCGGCAGCTCCAGTGGGATCGCCGTGGCCCCCGGCCCCTTGCCGACGATCACGTCGACCCGGAAGTCCTCCATCGCCAGATAGAGCATCTCCTCGGCGGCACGGGCCATCCGGTGGATCTCGTCGAGGAAGAGCACCTCGCCCTCGGCCAGCGAGGACAGGATCGAGGCCAGGTCACCGGCGTGCTGGATCGCGGGGCCGCTGGTGATCCGGATGGGCTGCTCGAGCTCGGCTGCGACGATGAGGGCCAGTGTCGTCTTGCCGAGTCCGGGCGGTCCGGACAGCAGGACATGGTCAGGTGGGGCACCTCGACGTTTGGCGGCCTCGAGAACGAGCGACAGCTGGTCGCAGACCCGGGTCTGGCCGGGAAACTCGCTGAGCCTGCGGGGGCGTAGCGCCGCCTCGACCCTGCGCTCGTCATCATCGCCACCGGCATCGACGATTCGGGCCGTGGCCTCGATCAGCGAGCCAGTCTCATCGACGAATAAGCTCTCGTCCCGGGCCTGCTCGAAGAAGTCGGTCATCGTGCGAGCTCCCTCAAGGCGGCGCGCAACAGGGCCGAAACGTTCGAGCCATTCGAGCCATTCGAGCCATTGCCGGCCTCGGGTCTCACTGCTTCAACCGCGTCATCGGCCTGCCTGGACGACCAGCCCAGGCCGACCAGGGCGTCGCGCACCTGTTCGGCTGCCTGATCGACAGCTGGCCTTCTCGCCTCGGACGACGGGGCGGCGGAGGGAGCCCCGATCTTGTCGCGAAGCTCCAGGATGATCCGCTCGGCGCCCTTCTTGCCGATTCCGGGGACCTTGGTAAGGGCGGCGAGATCGCCCCCGCCAATGGCTCGGCGAAGCCCGTCGGGAGCGTGTATGGCCAACATCGCCAGGGCAAGTCGGGGGCCGACGCCGGAGACCGTCTGGACCAGATTGAAGATCGCTCGTTCATCCTCGTCGGCGAATCCGTAGAGGGTCAGCGACTCTTCGCGGACCACGAGTGTTGTCGCCAATGTCGCTTCCGCACCAGGACGAAGGGACGCCGCAGTTCCCGCTGTGGTGTGCAACCTGAGGCCCACTCCCCCGACCTCGATCACCGCGGAGTCCAGTCCTGCGGACAGCACTACGCCCCGCACCGAGGCGATCATCGACTGCCTGTCTCTCGCGCCGGTTGGGGTGCAGATGGTTGGTGTGAGCTTTGGTGTGCAGAGCCTCGCTGTGCGAGCTGGGCAGCCACGGCATCCTGCAAGCGGCTCTGAGCCGTGCCACGCCATACCTGACAGATGGCCAGTGCGAGCGCGTCGGCGGCGTCCGCGGGCCTGGGCGGGGTGTCGAGCCGCAGGATGCGGGTAACCATGGCGGTGACCTGGGCCTTGTCGGCGCGCCCGTTTCCGGTCACTGCAGCCTTGACCTCGGTCGGGGTGTGCAGCGCGACCGGCAGCCCGAGCCGTGCGGCGGCGAGCATCGGAACGGCGGACGCCTGGGCGGTGCCCATGATCCCCTTGATGTTGGCCTTGGCGAACACCCGCTCCACCGCCACGGCGTCAGGCTTGTAACGCGACATCCACTCATCGATCTCGATCTGCAGCGCCAACAGCCTTAAGGCCGGGTCATCCGCCGTTGGAGTGCGGACCACCCCGACGGCGATCATCCGTAACGGCTTGCCCAGATCGCCCTCGACTATGCCGAGGCCGCACCGGGTCAGGCCGGGATCGACACCCATGACGCGCACGCTGAGAGCTCCTCACTCTTCCGAACACCTGTTCGGAAGAAACTTACAACGTGCGGTCGGGTTCTCTGAACCGACGCGCCGCAGCGGGAATTCGGCATGCCGGATTGCCCGCAGACAGGTGCCTGCTCCTGGTCCTGCTTCGTCGTGCTTGGTCGTGACTATTTGCCGCGCTACTCGTCGTCATCGAGCTGGGCCAGGATCTCGTCGCTCACGTCACCGTTGGTCCAGACGTTCTGAACGTCGTCACTGTCCTCGAGTGCCTCGATCACCCGGAACATGTTTCGGGCGCCCTCAAGGTCGAGCTCGACCTCCACGGTGGGGATGAAGGAAGCCTCGGCCGAGTCGTAGTCGATGCCGGCTCCCTGGAGAGCGGTACGCACGCCCACGAAGTCACCGGGCTCGCTCACGATCTCGAAGGCCTCGCCGATGTCGTTGATCTCCTCTGCGCCGGCATCGAGGACGACCTCGAGCAGGTCGTCTTCGCTCTTGTCGCCCTTGGGGACGATCACGACGCCTTTGCGGGCGAAGACGTAGGAGACGCTTCCGGGGTCGGCGAACTGGCCACCGTTGCGGTTGAGGGCCGTCCGCACCTCGGCGGCCGCACGGTTGCGGTTGTCGGTGAGGCACTCGATCAGGACGGCCACACCGTGCGGTGCGTAGCCCTCGTAGGTGATCGTCTGCCAGTCGGCACCGCCGGCGGTCGCACCGCTGCCGCGCTTGACGGCGTTGGCGATGTTGTCGTTCGGAACGCTGAGCTTCTTGGCCCTCTGGATGGCATCGAACAGTGTCGGGTTGCCGGCGACGTCACCGCCACCGGTGCGCGCGGCCACCTCGATGTTCTTGATCATCTTGGCGAACAGCTTGCCGCGTTTGGCGTCGATGACCCCCTTCTTGTGCTTGGTCGTTGCCCACTTGGAATGACCGCTCATCGCTTCTCCCTCGCCTGCCTGACCGACTCTGCCGAAC
>DASRUA010000080.1:0-11201 GCA_035655615.1 Dermatophilaceae bacterium | reverse complement strand
GGCTGCGAGCCAAGGGCCACGAGAAGTTCGGTGAGTTTGCCGACGGCATGTTGTTCACCGCCGACGGTCTGGAGCAGGCCACGAGGCTGGAGATCGCGGCCCGCCATGCACAACGCTTCCGCGGGGCCGGTATTCGTCAGGTGTTCGACCTCGGCTGCGGCATCGGTGCCGACGCCATGGCCATGGCAGGGCTCGACCTCAAGGTGACCGCCGTCGACGCCGACGAGGTGACCGCCACCCTGGCCGGGGTCAACCTGCGGCACTGGCCCGGAGCCTCGGCGTTCATAGGGACCGCCGAGGGAACCCAGCTGCCCAGCGGGGAGGGCGCACGCCATACCGGCGCCTGGCTCGACCCCGCCCGGCGTACCCCGGGAGTCACGGACGCACGCGGCAAGACCAGACGGGTGTTCAAGCTGGACTCCATCTCGCCCTCGTGGGCCACGGTGCAGTCCATTGCGCGGTCGCTGCCGGCCACCGGAGCCAAGCTGTCCCCATCCTTTCCGCACGGCGCGATCCCGGCCGGCACCGAGGCGCAGTGGACGTCGCTGGGCGGCGAGGTGCTGGAGTGCGCGATCTGGTGGGGTCCGCTGGTCAGCCGGGCCGGCCGGTCAGCCCTGGTGATCGGTTCGCAGGGACGGTCATGGACAGTGCGTGAAGCCGACGCGGACGGTGCCGGTGGCGCTGTTCCGGTGGCGTCATCACTGCGACAGATCGGCACCTGGCTGTACGAACCCGACCGGGCGGTGATCCGGGCCGGGCTCACCGGCGCGCTGACCTCCGTCGTTGACGGCTTCGAGCTCGACTCAGGGGTCGGTTACGTGACCTCGGAGAAGTGTGTCGACGTCGGCTATGCCCGGCGGTTCGGGGTGGACGAGTCAATGCCGTTGAACGTCAAGGCTCTGCGGGCGTGGCTGCGCGACCGCGACGTCGGCCGGGTGACGATCAAGAAGCGTGGGGTGGCACTGGATGCCGATGAGCTGCGTCGTCAGCTACGGCTGTCCGGATCGGTCGAGATGACTCTGGTGCTCACCCGGGTGAAGAACCAGCAGGTATGTCTGGTCGTCCGCCCCGCGTGAACGCTTCCTGACCAGCGGGGGGTGCGGCCGCTACCCCCTGACGCAGTGGGCATGACAGCGGATCACTCGCTCGCGCCACCAGCGTTGACGATCCGCAGGGGCTTGCCAGCGATCCAACAGCGCGGGGTCGACCATGAGGTCCCGCAACGCAATCGAGCCGGCTTGCGGCACGAGCGAGTCATTCGTGACGTCGCCGGCCATCAGCTCCACCGTGCTGAGGCCGCAGGCAAACGGAAGCTCAGGCAGTGCCGCGGCCAAAGCGAGGCCGGCACGGATGCCGACGCTGGTGTCCAGCGCACTGGAGACAACGGTCGGCAGCCCACACTCCTGCGCGATCGCGAGCGCGGATCGCACTCCCCCCAGCGGCGCCACCTTCACCACGATGACGTCGGCAGCCCCTTCGCGGACCACCCGCATCGGGTCGGAGGCTCGCCGGATTGACTCGTCAGCCGCCACCAGGACGTCAATGCCCTGACGGGCCAAGGCAATTCGCAACGAGGCCAGCTCTTCGACGCCGGCACACGGCTGCTCGGCATACTCCAGCCCGTAGGCCGCCAGCCTCCTGAGCGCGTCCACTGCCTCAGAGACGGTCCAGCCTCCGTTGGCATCCACCCGGATCCGCGCCCCGGGGCCCATCACGTCCCGGACCTCGGACACCCGGTCGAGGTCGTCGCGCAGCAGTTGGCCCCGCTCGGCGACCTTGACCTTGGCCGTCGTGCACCCGTCATACCGCTGGAGGACTCCGGCGACCTCATGGGCAGCGACCGCGGGCACTGTCGCGTTGACCGGGATGGCCTCGCGGACCGGGTCCGGCCACCCAACCCACCCCGCCTCGATGGCGGCGGCGAGCCAGCGGGACGACTCGGCATCGTCATACTCCGGGAAGGGTGCGAACTCGCCCCACCCCTCGGGGCCGCGGATCAGTGCGGCCTCACGCACGGTCACTCCCCTGAACCTGACCCGCATCGGGATCTGCACCACCGACAACGTGTCGAGCATTTCGGCGAGGTCGGGCACCAGCGGGGACGTCATGCGGCATATTCTCGCTGACGTGAGCGAACAGAGCGTGAGCGAGACCTTCGACCCGACCGCGTGGACCGTCGTGGAGGGTTTCGACTTCACCGACATCACGTACCACCGGGCGGTCAGCACCGGGGCGGTGCGCATTGCGTTCAACCGCCCGCAGGTGCGCAACGCCTTCCGCCCGCACACGGTCGACGAGCTGTATCGCGCGCTGGACCATGCCCGCATGTCCCCCGACATCGGCACCGTGCTGCTGACCGGCAACGGCCCCAGCACGAAGGACGGTGGCCGGGCCTTCTGCTCCGGCGGTGACCAGCGGATCCGGGGCCGCAGCGGTTATCAGTACGCCGGCGGCGAGACCGCCGGCACCGTTGACACCGCCCGGGTTCAGGCGCAGGGCGGGCGTCTGCACATCCTTGAGGTTCAGCGCCTCATCCGCACGATGCCCAAGGTTGTCATCGCCGTGGTCAACGGCTGGGCCGCAGGCGGTGGCCACTCCCTGCACGTCGTGTGTGACCTGACGATCGCCAGCCGCGAGCATGCGCAGTTCAAGCAGACAGACGCCGACGTGGGCTCGTTCGACGCAGGCTACGGCTCGGCCTACCTCGCCAAGATGGTCGGGCAGAAGTTCGCCCGGGAGATCTTCTTCCTGGGGCGCACCTACTCGGCCGACGACATGCAGCGAATGGGTGCGGTCAACATCGTTGCCGACCACGCCGACCTCGAGGCCGAGGCGCTGCAGATGGCCAGGGAGATCAACGGCAAGAGCCCCACCTCACAGCGGATGCTCAAGTTCGCGTTCAACCTGACCGACGACGGCCTGATGGGCCAGCAGGTGTTCGCCGGTGAGGCCACGAGACTGGCCTACATGACCGACGAAGCGGTAGAGGGCCGTGACTCCTTCCTGGAGAAACGCGACCCTGACTGGTCACCGTTCCCCTACTACTACTGAGCAGGCCTGCGATGACCACAAGGAGCGCGTCGTGACAACGGTGAAGCTGCCCGAGACCGATCTGGCGCGAATCGCGAAGTACTGCGCAGACAGGGTGCCCACTGATCTGCGCAAGGAGGTGCAGCTGAAGTTCGAGACGCGCGGCCGCAGCGTGACGATCATCGAGACACGGCCTCCCTGGCAGGGCGGCGATCAGCCGTGGACCCGCATGAAGGTCGCCCAGCTGCGGTACCGGGCCGAGTCCTCGGACTGGACCCTGCACTGGCGCAACCGCAACGAGAGGTGGTTCGACTACGACGATCACTTCTGCGGGACGGCGGCGGAGCTGCTCGCCGAGATCGATGAGGATCCAACCTCTATCTTCTGGGGCTGAACCGGGTCCGCCGCCAGGCGCCTGTGGATAACACCGAACGCCGGGTCGCGAGCCGGGCTAGGCTTCCGCGACATGGCCATGGCACACGTTCCGCTGTCGGCACTCGCCACACATGAGCGGCCGCGCGAACGGCTGATCGCGCTGGGGTCAGCGGCCTTGACCGACGCCGAGCTCGTGGCCATTCAGCTCGGGTCTGGCCGTCGGGGCGCAAGCGCTATTGCCCTGGCCCAGTCGCTGTTGCTGGAGTTCGGCGGTGTTGCCGGGTTGTCTCGCGCCCTGCCCGAGGAACTCTCCCGGCACCTTGGGGTAGGTCCTGCGAAAGCCACCCGGTTGGCTGCGTCTTTCGCCCTGGCAGATCGCGTGGAAGGCGACCCGCTTCAGCGGATCGTTCGCACGTCGGCGGACATCGCCCGGGTGGTGTCGCCAATGCTCTCGCGAGCCCGCACGGAGCAGGTGGTGGTCGTCGCCTGCGATTCCCAACACCGGGTATGCCGGACCGCCACCGTCGCGCACGGCGGGGTGGACTCCAGCCCGTTCCCCGTACGCGAGATCCTGGCGCTGGTCCTGCGCCATGACGGAGTCGCCTTCGCCGTGGCGCACAACCATCCCGGCGGCACGACCGAGCCGAGCAGTCAGGACATCTGCGCCACAACGGAACTCGTTGAAGCCGCGAAAGCGGTGGGCCTGCGGTTCCTCGATCACGTGATCGTCGCAGGAGACAGTTGGGCCAGCGTCACACCATCGCGCTGAAGATCTCGTTTCGCCCAGCAGGCAGCAAAGCATCCTTGAGCCGCGTTCTCCGCGACAAAGCAGCATCGAGCCTCTGCCTATCCCGAACGAGTTCCGCCACGTTGGCCTGGACATCCTGCGTTGGCAGCGGCACCTGGATCTTCAGGAAGCTGTCCACCGATAAGCGTTCCCGGCGGGCGCCGACTCCCGTTGACCGACTCTGCATCGCCTCCGTGAAAAGCTGCCGACCGATCAAGCCTGCGACGAAACCAGGCTCCACTCCTCTGCGAACACTGAACGCCGGGAACTCCTGCGAGAGGACGCTCCCGCGCAAGCCTTCAGGCACCATCGCAACTGCTCCCTCAAATGCCTTGAGGCGGCTCAGCACGACCTGGCCAGCTGCTACCCGGCGCAGGCGTGCGTACTTGGTCTCGGAACCGCGCAGGTCGCCTCGCAAGAACATCCCCCTCCCCCGACCGAAGACGCCCGCTTGTGAGTACACGGCGGTCGGATCGACCTCAAACTCGTCCACATCGAGCTGCAGCAGTTCCGACAGCTTGGTGTCCCACGTGAACTGATCAAAGACCGAATCAAGAAGCGACCCGATGCGATCCATCAGCGTGTCATCGAGACTCAGGCTGACTTGAGACAGTGCATCGAGGTGGGTGGCAATGCGGTGCTGTTCATCGAGATCCGGCAGTGGGATCACGATGTTCTCGAAGTTCTTGATCGACAGCGTTCGATTCCTACCCGCTGAACCGGGCGAGGCAGACCCAAGTCGTCCGAGGCCGGGATCCGAAGCAAAGTAGTGCCGTAGGTACTCAACGTCGACGCCGCAAGCATCGGGTATCCACGTCATGAATCGGTGCGAGCCAATCATCCCCTCATGCCGTTCCTGAGCGACTGCCACAGCACCCTCCCAAGCGAAGATGTTGCTGACTACAAGGTCGCCCGGATGGACGTGGAAAACGCGCTTGCTCCCAAGGTCCGCGCCGCTCGTCGGCTCCTTCTCGAAGAGTCCGCGGCCGAACGAGCGGACACCAATTTCGCGATAGGTCTTCCCCGGCTCGACGACAACCGCCCGTCTTTCGAGCTTGAGAATGTCCCCGATACGCATGTCGCTGACGCTCATCTAGTGAATTCCTCGACGTCGGTCTGAAGTTTCTTAATCAGAGAGAGGATCTCGCCCTCGGTCTCGATCAGCTCCTTGACCAGCTCAGCCGGCGCGCGGTGCGTGAGGTCGCCCGGCCGATGCGGGTTGCGCAGATCCAGGTTGTACCCGCTCTCCGCGATTGCCTCCGCCGAAACCTTCCACGACTGCGCGCTCTCCACCCGACCATCCCGGGTCCGTCCACCCCACCATGATTCGCAGTCCGCGAACTCCTCGAACCGCAGCGGCTTGGTTTTGGTGTAGTTCTTGCGCCCCTCGGGCAGCGGGTGCTCGTAGAACCAGACGTCCTTGGCCTGTTTGCCCTTCTCGAAGAACAGCACGTTGCTCGGGATGATCGTGTACGGCGCGAAGACACCGTTGGGCAACCGAAGCACCGTGTGCAGGTTGAACTTCGTCATCAGCTCCTGCTTGATTCGCCCGCCGACCCCTTGGTCGAACAGCACGCCATTCGGCACGACAATGCCGCAGCGCCCGTTCGGACTCTTCGAGAGTCGAGCCATCACGAGCTGGAGGAACAGCCACGACGTCTCCGCGGTGCGCATGCCCGCGGGGAAGTTGGCCGGGATGTGCCCCTCCTCCTCGCCACCGAACGGCGGGTTGGTCAGGACCACGTCGACCTTCTCACGGCGCATCTCGGCCACCGTGTGGACGAGCGCGTTGCCGCGCACGATGTTGGGCCGGTCGATCTCGTGCAGCAGCATGTTCATCTGGCACAGCAGGAACGGCATCGGCTTCTTCTCGAAGCCCCGCAGCTTCGCCTTGATGCTGGCCAGCTCCGGACCGGTCTTGGCCTGGGCGCGCATGTGCTCGAAGGCCCCGACCAGGAACCCACCGGTCCCGACCGCGGGGTCGAGCACGATGTCGCCCACCCTCGGGTCGACGCGCTCGACGATGAACCGCACCAGCGGACGCGGGGTGTAGAACTCGCCGGAATCGCCTGCAGCATCACGCATCTCACGAAGCATCGACTCGTAGAGGTGGGCCATCGTATGAATGTCGTCCGACGAGGTGAATTGCACCTGGTCGATCTGATCGACGAGGTCACGCAGCAGGTAGCCCGAAAGCATCCGGTTACGAGTGTCACGGAAGATTGAGCCGAGGGTGTCACGTGGGTCGCCTGGTTTGCCGCTGCCCTGCAACTTGGCCAGGTAGGGCAGGAGCCTGCCATCGACGAACGTGATTAGCTCTGTACCTGTGCGGCGCGACTTAGGAGCGCCTGAAACCCAGTCACCCCACCGGAATCCGTCTTTGATCACTGGGGCGTAGGTGCGGTCCAGGATCTGACGCTGAACCTCGAGATCGTCAAATGCCTTGAGGAACAGCAGCCAGGCCATCTGCGGGAGCCGGTCCAGGTCGCCGTTGAGACCGGCGTCCTTGCGCATGATGTTGCGGCTCTCCTTGATCACCGCCGAGAGCCGAGCCTGGGTCGTCGTCTTTTCTGCGGTGGAGCGACTCATCGCTGCGCCTCCGGGGCTGTGGGTTCGGACAGGAAGGTGAGTGCCTCGGCATACAGCCGGGTAACCAACGTCATTGCTGACTCGACGTCGGCAGCTTCTAGGTCGACCTCGCGCGCGAGCGCGGCGTATGTCACGAGCCAGGCTGCAGGCGGGTCAGGGAGCATGCTCGGCGGCAGCGAGCCATCGCGGACGGCATAGACATGCCGCAACCGAATCCCGAGCGGCTGGGCGGCAACCAGACCGGATTCTGCGAGCAGCACCAGATCCACCAGATCCTTGACCCGGCTGCTCGGGCGATCGCCCGCGTATCGACGGGCCAGGGCGTGGAACTTCTCCGCCGCCTGCTGGGCCAGATCCACAGCGGGTATCCGGACCACCTCCAGATCGACCCCCGCTATGAGCGGCTCGACAGCGAGCATCGAGACGGCACCCGCAATCTCCTCCGAGCGGGCGACGACGTCCACCGCGACCTGCGCGAAATCGCGACCGGCCAGCTTGGCGACGACGGTCAGACGCCAGCCCGGGTTGCCAGCATCATCGCTGCTGATCGGTTTGGGCGGGGACACGAGGAAGGTGAACTGGTCATTGTCGACCTCCCGATCGAGCGCCTCATCGAAGAGGTCCTGCAGCTGGGCGCTCTCGATCTCGCCGAGCACCACGAGGTCGAGGTCCTTGGTGGCACGAGACGCCAGCGAGAACCGCACCTCGAGTGCGAAACCTCCCTTGAGCACCCAGCGTTCGTCCCGCGCCAGGCGTGCCAGCATGCGTTGGAAGACCAGGTGACGTCGCAGCCGGCCGACGTCAACCCCCGTGCGCTCCGACGTGTTGCGCAACCTGGCCTCGAGGCTGGATCGCCAGGCTGCGGGATCGCGACTCATCGCGAAGCCATGGCTGCGAGCGCTCGCTCGACGCGCAGGGCAGCCCGATCACCGGCGGCGTCGGCTGCAGAGCGAAGACGACGCGCAGTCACCAGGCCCCGGTCGACCGCCTCGCGAACAGCAGAGTCCACGTGTTCCTGAGATACCTCACCAGCGGCCACGTCGAGGATCGACCGCTGCGGGGTGGTTAGTGACCACCCCTGCCTCTGCTCAACATCGCTGTCCGGTGGCTCGGCGACATGGAGAACCACCGCGCTGTCACGTGCATGAAAGGTCGGCGGCACGGTGAGGTGGACCTTCGCCGGATCGATATCGCCCAGCCCGTGTGCCGCCAGCGCTGACTCGTGCGAAACGACGGCACGGCCGGAGCTCCAGAGAACCCATCGGACGAAGGTATCGTCTTTGCCGGCAGGCCAGTCCGGAAGGCGGAACAGCGCCCGGTCAACTCGCGTCCAGTTGCCAAAGTCCACGTGGTACTTCTGCGCCTGGTAGGAGTAGCCGACCTCGCGGGCCTGTGCTGCCGTGAAGTAGCCAGCCTGGCCGAAAGCAAGGCGTTGGAGCGCCCGGCGAAGGTCTTGGCGGTCTCCAGACATGACCGAAGACTATCACCACGCGAACTCAATGAATACTTTAGTTATACCGCCATACACCGCGTAGAACTATCAATTACGCTGAGTACAGCCATCGTTGCAGCTCATCCACCTGAGCATGGAACGCCGCCGGTCCTCCGAACGCTGCTGCGATCTCGATGGGGGACCCCAGGTGTTCGATCGGCGGCAATCTGAGAGCCTCACCGGAGGTCACGTCCTCGATCCCATTCTCCGCGTATCGATCCAACAGGGCGCCAAGCACCTGCCTCGCCAGGTCGCTTCTCGCGGCAAGCTCCCCGTGATGGGCCTCGAGAGCCCGCCGTGCACGCTCAGTTCGGGTCGGCGCCGCGACATTCCAGGCCAGCGCGACGAGGACGTCCACAGGATCTGCCTGGCTCATGCCCGCCTGCTCCGCGAGGTCATTCACGTCAACGCCATGCTGGGACAATACGTCGATGACGTCCTCTCTGGAGATGCCGTTCGCCCACACCGCGGTGAGCTCGCCCGGTGTCTTGAAGAGCGACCGGATCTCGTTGGCGACGTACTCGGCATACTCGGTCAGACGAAGCCTGCCCGTGGACGTGTCCGGCACGTAGTGACCCTCGGCAAGGACGGTGAAGTCTCCCTCGCGGACATAGCGTTTGCGTGGCAACGGCGGGGGCACATCGAAGCCGAGGCCCGCCTGGGAGTCGTCTGACGAGCCTCCGGCCGTGAACTCGGGAGCGGGCTCACGGACAAAGCCTGCGGGGGGCAGCTCGTCCCCCGCGCCCTGAGTGGACACGGGTTCGCCGTCGATCGACACGACGCTTCCTGCGCTGTCGATCGTCTCGACCCGCACATGCTGCGGATAGCCATCGAACGCCGGGTCCTCGAAGTGACTGGTGGCACCCACGTAGTCAATGATCTCGAAGAAGGTCTTGCCCGCCTCCGGATAGAGCCGGGTCCCCCTGCCGATGATCTGTTTGAACTCGACCATGGAGCCCACAGGCTTAAAGAGGACCACAAAGCGCAGGTCCTGAACGTCAACACCGGTGGAGAGCATCTTCGACGTCGTAGCCACAACAGGAGATGGCGACTCCGGGTCGCAAAAGGCCTCGAGCAGTCGGACCCGCTCCCCTTCCGAGCCGACGATCCGCACCACCCACTCGGGATCCTCAGCGACAAGGTCAGGATTGGCTTCCACCAGAGCGGAGCGCATCTGCTCGGCATGCTCCTGGTCAACACAGAACACCATGGCTCGGGCGCGGGGATTGACTCGCAGGATGCCCGACAGGTGACCGGCCGCCAGCTTGGTGCGTGCCAGCAGCGAGAGAGTGCGTTCGAAATCTCGCGTGCCGTAGACACCCTCAGGAATGTCGGCTCCAAGGAGGTCAAGCTGACCGGGCCCGGGAGACCAGTTGTCTGCATCGGGACTGAGGACCACTCTGCGGACGCGATACGGGGCCAGGAAGCCGTCCTCGATCCCCTGCCACAACGAGTACTCGAAAATCGGGTTCCCGAAGTAGTCATAGGTGTCGACATTGGTATCGCGCTTAGGTGTCGCGGTCAGTCCCAGCTGCACCGCCGGCGCAAAGTGTTCGAGGACAGCCCGCCAAGACGAGGCGGGCGATGCGCTGCCGCGGTGACACTCGTCCACGATCAGCAGATCGAAGAAGTCAGAGGGGTATTCGCGGAAGAGCTCTTCCTCGTCGCCACCACCGGTCAGTGCCTGGTAGCTGGCGAAGTAGATCTCTCGCCCCATCGGGGCACCACCACGAACCCGAGCCAGCGCCTCGGCAGTGAACGCCGGCGCGAAGTCCTTGGACATCGGCTGGGTCAGGAGCACGTCCATGTCTGCGAGGTAGAGCACGCGAAAGTTGGACTCCGGAGCACGCATCCGGTAGTAGCTGAACCACTTGGCCACGATCTGCATGGCGGTGAACGTCTTGCCCGTACCGGTCGCCATGAGCAGAAGAATCCGTCGCTGGCCGCCAGTAATGACTCTGAGCGCCCGATGCACTGCAACCGTCTGGTAGTAGCGCGGAAGGATCACCGCGCCCGAGGCGTCTCGACGGTTGCGATTAAAGGGCTGTTGCAGGGCCGCGGCCTGATCAAGGTCCAGACCGTGCACGTCGCAGTACCGACTCCACAGCTCGGCTGGTGTTCTGACGCTGTCCACGCGGCATTCCTGGCCAGTGATCATGTCGCGCTCGATGATCACCGAACCGTTCGTCGCGTAGGCGAGCGCAACGTCAAGCTGTTGCGCGTAACGGACTGCTTGCTGGAGTCCGTCAGCCGCGCCACGGTATGCCCGCTTGGCCTCGATGACTGCCACTGGCAGGCCGGGACTGATCTCGAGGACGTAGTCGACACGGCCGTTGGGCAGCTCGCGCTTAATACCGCCCGAACTGACCACGCGAGTACCCTTGACCGCATACTCCGGGACAACCTGGGCCGACTCCCAACCCGCAGCCGCGAGCATCGGGAGTATGAGATCCGCGCAGGTATCGCTCTCCAGCGGCCCGCGACGCCTCCCCCTGAAAGTCATGCTCGGCAATCTATCGCCTGGGCAGTGTCCTCGCCCGTTAGTCGAAGACGCGGTGGACTTTGTGGTTTGCCGCCTGCGCCCGAGGACGCACGGTCATCCGGTCGATGTTGACGTGAGAGGGCCGGGTCGCCACCCACGCCACGCAGTCAGCGATGTCCTCCGACGTGAGCGGCTCGGCCACTCCGGCATACACGGCGTCGGCCTTGGCCTGGTCTCCGTCGAAGCGGGTCAGTGCGAAACCCTCCGACCGCACCATGCCGGGCGCGATCTCGCACACCCGAACGGGTTGGTCCCAGAGCTCCAGCCGCAACGTGTCGACCACCGCACGGACCGCGAACTTGGCCGCGACGTACCCGCCACCGCCCTCGTAGGCCACCTGACCCGCTGTCGACCCCATCACCACGATCTGGCCCTCGGACGCCACG
>DASRUA010000079.1:0-28369 GCA_035655615.1 Dermatophilaceae bacterium | reverse complement strand
CTGCCCGGAAAGCTCATCGGCCAGCCGGCGCAGGCTCTTGGTCGTCCACCGCAGCGGCGAGCCCGGGTCACCGCGCGACTCCGGCTCCACCAAAGCCAGCAACGCTGCGCTCACCCCGGGATCGGTCTTGGTCACGCTCTTACGCCCACCACCGGTACGCCGCGTCCGCCCCAACGGCTCATCACCGGCCTCCAGCTCCCGCACCCCACCGGTCACCGTCACCCTGCTCACCCCAGCCGCCCGGGCCACCGCCGCGACCCCACCATGGCCCAGCACACGTGCCTCAGCCCCCATCATCAACCGTCGCTGACGCTCATCAAGATGGGGGAACAACGCGGCAAACTTTCCCGCCAACGACTCTTCGACATCCACGGCAACCGGCATAGCACAACAGTGACACCCAAAAACGTATAAGTACAGGTTATTTGCTTACGCGTCCTTAGCTTCGTCCAACAGTGAACGGGCCTTGGCTAGATGTGCTTCACCAGGCCACGCTCGAACCATCGCACGATGGTCACGGCCAGGAACAGAATGGCTTCCGCTTCTTCCTGCGTTGCTGGTTGTGCGGGGCTGCCATCAGCACCGAGGTGTCTTTGGTAGTTCTGCCAGACCGTTTTCAGCATTGCGAGGAGGGTCTCAGCAGACGCTTGCTGGTGGTCGTCCAGAGTTGCGACGGTCCACGTCGTCAGGGTGCCCTGGAGGTGACCGATGGCTTTGCCCAGGCTCGGCTGCTCGTCGTCAGGAGTGAGTGTTCGGCAGGCGACCCACTCAACTGCGAGCACCGCGTCCCGGTATGAACTTGAAGGATTGGGGTTCCGGTTGAAGGTTGCGGACCATGCTGTCTTGAGCAGTCCAGAGGCGTGTCCGTCTTGTTCAACAGCATCGGCGGAGGCTTGTTCGGCGGTCTTGTCGACTCGCTGAACCAGGCGCATCCCATCAGAGAAGTCAACGGCGAAGGCGGATGACGACTCTGCGAGGATTGATTGAAGAGCAGCTACGAGTACTCGAAGTTTGTTTTGGGTGACGTAGTCGCCCGACTCGTCGAATGTGGGAAGGTGCTGCAAAATGGAGTCCACGACGTCGAGCATGAGGTCGTCGTTCATGGTGGCGGCCTCGTAGACGGTCCTGAACTTTGACCCACCCTGTTTCGCCTGGACGTAGCCTTCCAAGTCGTGGTCCCGGACCATCGACCAGACCCAGCCGAGCAACGAGGGGCTCGTGTGCGGGGGGACGCCGGCGTGAAACACCGAGAGGCTTGAGGTCGACCGGACCTCACGTCCCACCGAGAGGGGGAGGGAGGGTTTGTCCGCAGTCACTCGCGTTCCTTTTCGTTGCCGGCGATTATTTGACCCTCTTGTCTAGCAGACATATGCGACGTCTGCCCGGCGGAAAGCACGGTGCAACGCCAAGGACCCACAGCCGAGGACAACCGAACCGGCGCCGTTGAGATCGAGCGTCCGCTGATACGAGTCCTCAACCCGATCTGGATCACAGCGCCCGTATCGAGCCGGTTCGGGGTGTCCAGACAGACGGTGGATGTGAGGTTGCAGCAGTACGCCGCTGCGGGCGCTGTGGTCAATCTGCAGGATCGGTCGTCGCGTCCGCATTCGTGTCCTCATCAGCACCGTGAATCACACGCTGATGACTAACGTGCGGACGGCTCCGCTGAGAGGTCCGGGGAAGCGGATCGCGGGAAGGTCCGCTGATGTGCGGGCTCTTGGATGATTGACTAATTGCGTGACAACGGCCACGAATATGGGTGAATGTCACGGGATCTGCGCGGACGGTTTTCGTGCTCAGAAGGGGATCACTGAGCACGGTATTTATCCCTGACACGGAAGAGGTCACCGGTTAGATCCCAGTTTGGACGGGCCGAAGAGCGCGGGTTCCAACGCCGGGTGCGGAGGCTCTGTCATCGGGAGGCTCTGTCGCTGCCGGCCAGTGTGATCATGTCTAGCATGCGCTTGCACTCGCCGAATCGCACGGGGATCGCACGGCGCAACCAACGAGACGTGTTCCTTTCAGCGTTTGCGCAGGTCAGTGGCATAGTAACCTCAGTGCAGGACTCTCGGCTTCAACGTGTGAGCTGTGGCGGTGGGAGGACTCACGCTTTGATGCGATGAAGGAGCGGGGCAACGGGCGGGGGTCGCTGTGGGCGGCAGCCAGCTGGCGGTCGCACGGATACCACGCCCAACCCCGGCCAGACCAGCAGGATTGGATCACCATGGATAGATTCAAAAGAAGCGACCACCATTGACAGATCCACCAAGAGCGACGGGAGGTCGTCATGAGCGTGTACCGGGTGATCGACATGATCGGGACGAGCCCCAGCTCGTGGGAGGCGGCGGCGGCAGAGGCAATAACCACAGCCGGGTGATCGGTGCGGGATATCCGAGTGGCCGAGGTGACGAAGCAGGACATCGTCGTTGGTGACGGTGGGGGACTGGTGTACCGGACCAAGATCCAGTTGTCATTCAAGTACGAATCGGAGTAGCCGGAACAGCTGGTTGACCCGACCGACAGCCGCTGATTCAACCCAGCGCGGCGCTTGACTGCCCGAGCTGGGCTCGCCTTCGTTGCTGCCGGGATGCTCACTCGCGCCCAGGACTAATGGCACTGGCCGAACGTCGTCCGCCGGCCCAGGCTGGATCGTGAGCGCGTGCCGGGACCGGCCCACCGATGGGCCTGGAGTCCGCACGCCAACCCTAAGGAGAGCGATCATGGCTCAGACAGGTGCGAAGAGTCCGAAGGCAGCGGCGGCTCGTCCCAGCCCGGTAGTCAAGAAGAGTCCGAAGGCAGCGGCGGCTCGCCCCAGCCCGGTAGTCAAGAAGAGTCCGAAGGCAGCGGTTCGTCCCAGCCCGGCAGCCGAGAAGACTACGACACCCGAGCTGAAGACTGCGGTCGCTTGGACGGCAGACCTGTCCGAGGAAGTGCTCAAGTCAGTCGAGGCCGGCCAGGTGGCCGCGCTTAAGGCGGTGCGCAAGTTCGTCGACACCGTCGATGAGGTGCTTCCCGCGATCGGTGACCGCCCGTCCCGCCGTGAGACCGTCATCGACGCCGCGCTGGAGATGGCCGACAGGCTCGTCACAACGCAGTACGACTTCCTGCGCCGCGTCGTGCGCAGTGCGGACCGCTCGCTGAGCAAGCCGGGCGCCGCGAAGAAGTAGGCGACCGGCGGGCACGCCCTACCGCGACACGGCGGTGCTTCCAGGCGCGTGGCGCACGGCGCTTTGGCCTGGTTGTGATTGGTGACACCGCAATTCAGGGGTTCGCTTCGTGTGCGGCCACCTGGAGACCTAAGGGGTTGGCCGGTCGCCGTGGATGACGAGCACTGGACACGTCGCGTGTTCGGCGCAGTTGGCGCTGACCGAGCCGAGAAGCATTCCGGAGAATCCGCCGTGGCCGCGGCTGCCGACGATGAGCATGGTCGTCCCTTTGCTCTCGTCCAGGAGGACCTTGGCGGGGAGGCCCTCTCGGACCAGCAGCCTCAGCCCGGTGGGTCGTTCGGAGCCAAAAGCTTCGTCGACGCTGTCCGTAAGGCATTTCATCGCGTCAGTTTCGGGGTTCCACTCGTCGGACATGTAACCCCAGCCAAAGTTGACGGGGAAGTGCCAGGCCGTCACGGCGTCGATCGAGGCGCCGGTCGTAGCCGCTATACGCACCGCCCAGCTCAAAGCGAGCTTGGACTGTTCTGACCCATCGACACCGACGACGATGCGTGGGTCGGGAGAGGGAGCCTGCGTGGTCATGGTGACCTCCTTCGTCTCCCCAAGTCTCGCGCATACACAGTGCCTATGCCCAGGACGGAGGTCACGTCCTTCGGCCGTACTGTCGTCGTCATGGACATGTGCAGACTTGGCAACTCCGGCCTGACCGTCTCCGTGGTGGGACTGGGCGGCAACAACCTGGGCCGCGCCGGTACGGCGACCGAGACGGCCGACGGTGCAGCGGCCGTGGTCAACGCCGCCGTCGATGCCGGCATCACTTTGTTCGACACGGCCGACTGTTACGGCAAGACCTGGGTCAAAGCATCACCAAGCCGCGGACGTACCTACGTTTGTTCCCGACGGACACGCGGCGGGTGCTGCCGACCCCGACGGGCGGCGACGTTCTGAACGGCGACCCCCACAACCCGACCTGCTGGGACGACAGCCCCGACATCGTGATCGACACGACGGGGGCGGTGCGCATCACACCGCCGACGGAGGTCGAGCTCGCGAAGATCCCCGCGGCTGGCCCGGCTACCGACCGAGCCCGTGTGTCGACGACGAACCGGCAGGTGAAGGTGCACGTGCTCGTGCACCATCGGTGGAGCGACAGCCTGCCGTCGGCCCAGGTCAAGGTCGTGCTGCTGCGCCAGGTGCTCCCGGCTAACGGGGTCGTCCCGATCAGCCTGCTGTGGCCCGCTCTGGTGACTGCGGCTCCGTCAGCCGTCGAGCCGACTTCGTTGCCCGACGGCTGGACCAAGGCTGCCGCGACACTCTGGCAGAGCCAGAGCGACGGCATCGACTCCCGGGTGCCGCGGGCAGTCACCTTCGACGTTGACCTGTCCGCCGAGTCGTCCGGCTCCGTCGTCGCTTTCCTCGCCGTGGTGATGAGCTTGCCGGGCCAGATCAGCGCCGACGACCTGTCCCTTGGCGGTGCCAACACGGCGCAGACCGCTGACCAGCTCGTCTTGACCTCGCCGCACGTCGTGGCGAAGTCACTCGAGGTCGGCTGAGGCGCAGGGGGCCGATGAGTCGTGGATGCCATGGCCACCCGCCCCTCGCGAAGCACCGGGAGAACGTCGTGGGGCGAGGATGATGTTACGCGGAATCCGTTGCAGCCCTGCGCCATTCGACCCTCGCGACGGCTGTGCAGCCGACGCAGACCACCAAGAACACGGCGACGACTAGCCACTCGACCGATCCGTTGCCGTGGTCCGGGTCGACGCCGAACGCCTCCAGCCAGTCGTGCCAGAACAGCGTCACAATGAAGAGCAGGCCGGTCGCAGATGCGAGGGCCGCCTCGAACCAGAATCGACGACGCAGACGGGCTGACTGATCCAACATCGCTTACCTCACTGACTCTTGCCGGCCTCACTAACGCCTGTGGGTCTGACCAGGGGTCAACCAACGTGGATGGTTGCCCTGCCAAGGTTCCAGAGGTCTGGACATGGAGTGATATTTCGTGTGTGGTCAGGGCCGGGTTTTGACCTCGTAGCGCAGGATGAGATCAGTGCCGGGGTAGCGGGTTTTGGTGGCGGTGAGGTGTTCACAGAGCTGTGCGATGGCGGTGGTGGCCCGCCGGGTTGGTAGGGGGTCCAACCTGATGGTCAGGACACCATCGCGGGGGTCGATGTCGCCGCTACCGGTCAACGCCTGCCGGATCAGGGCGTGTGCTTCGCGGTTGGCGCGGGCGTACCCGGTGTGGACTCGGATGGCCCGGGCGAGGGTGGTGGCGGTGTTGAACGCGGCGATCCGGATGGCGTGGGTGATGAGCTTGGTTTGGATGTCCAGGACCTGCTGACCGGGGTTGACCTGGCCTAGTGGCAGCCGGGCGGGGATGGCGCGGTGGGTTTCTTGAGCGGTGTTCAGGTCGGCTTCTGCGGCGCGCGGGCCGGCGGTGAGCTCGTCGTGGTCGGTGTTGGTGATGAGCATGGTTTGACCCGGTGGCGGGGACACCGCTTCGAGTAGGGCCGCGTCGGTCGCGGCCAAGGCCCGGTCGTACCTTGCCCTGGCGGCCAGGACCTTCTGGTGGGCTTTCTTCTTCGCGGGGTTCGGGACCAAACGCGCAGGGTCGTCGTCGGTGGTGGCGTAGGCGTCGTGGGAGTCGAGGTCGAAGTGCATCCGGGCGTAGCGGAAGTAGTTCTCCTGGCGCCACCGGGACCCCATCCGGTAGATGACCTGTTCGACGGGTAGGTCGGTGCGGGTGGTCAGGATGTGGATCTGCCGGGTGCTGTCCTGGCCGAGCGCCTGCCTGCCGGTCTTGTTGTTGGCCACGGTCAGGCTGACCTGCCGCATCGTGAACACCTGGTCGTCGCCTGTGGACAGGTCCACGGTGGTGTCCGCGACCCGCCACGCGTGCCCGCGCCCGGTCTCGTCGACATACGTAAGGTCGGTGAACAGGTCGGGGTCGACGTTCTCGGCGAAGCCCTTACGCCAGGTCAACACGTCGAAACCTGCCGCGTCCATGTACGCGAACAACTTTGGTGACCAGCCGCCGCGGTCGAAGCCGACCAGGACCCGGCGGGTGTCGCCGACGGCCCGGCGTAGGTCGGGTAGCAGCCGGCGGAGCTCCATCGCCAGGGACGCACCTGGGGCGGCCATGACGACCAGCACCGGGTCCCCTGCAGCGTCGGACACCCAGGTTTCTACGGTGGCGGGGGCGGGGAACTTCAACCGTGACAGGTGGGTCTTGGCGACCTTTCGGCTGCCTTGGTAGGCGCGGACGTGCCCGTCGAGGTAGAACACCGCCAACAGGTCCGGGTCCGACGCGTCCAACCGGGCGACGTGGGTGGCGGCCATCGCGGCGAGCAGCTCGTCGGCTCGACCTGTGGCAGCCAGGGCGGTGATCTTGCGGCGGATGGTTTTGACCTCCGGGCCCCGGTCCAAACCCAGGACCCGGCCCAACGCGTGCGGATCGACCCTGGTCGCGCCTTCGGCGCGGGGCTGGCCGGCCAGGGCCCGTAGGACTCCTTCGATGAGCATGGTGTCCAGGCCGTAGAACCCGTTCGGCAGGCACCCGAACACCGTTGCAGCACAAGGCAGCAGCCCGGTGGCCTGTAGTGCGGGGATCGCCAGCAGCAGTCCCGCCAGGGGCACCCTTGCGGCCGGGGTGAACACGGGGTCGGCGTGGGGCAGCTTCCCCCACCGGGCCGCGGCCCGCTCGCCGTCGCGGTCGGCCGGCGGCGGCAACAGCGGCAGCCCGTCGTCGCCGGCTTGCGGCTGCGGCTGGGGCTCTTCGGTACGGGTGGCGGGTTCGGGTGTGGGTTCGGGTGTGGGTTCGGTTAGTGCTCGGCGGACGCTGAAGGTCGAGACCCCGACTGCGGCGGCGATCGCCCGCAGCGACGCCCCGCCGCGGCGGCGGCTGCGGATGTCGGCGACCACGTCGGGGGTCAACCGTGATGGTCCCTTGGGGCCGCGCTTGTCCTGGGCAAGGCCTTGGGCACCGGCGATGTCAAGCTCTTTGCGCCAGCGCCACAAGGTGACGGTGGTGACTCCGAACGCGGTAGCTACCTGCATGGCGCGGGCCGCTTTGATTCGTACCAGCTGGACTGCTGCCAGCCGCCGTCCCAGGTCGTCGCCGGCGTCCCACGCGTTGCATAGCTCCCCGCGGATGAACACCCGCCCGCCGTCGTCGTCGGTTACCAGGGCGGCGGCGTCCCCGATCAGGACTGCTCCGGCGGGGGTCAGGGGAAGGAGCTGCTGGGTAGTCATCACGCCCATCATCTCCACCCCCCCATATTCAGTTGATATGTTACACAAATTATATCACTAACGGGGTGAGAAGACAAGCCAGATCCACGATGAACATGCAGGTCAGCCGCGCGTCGGAGACGTCACAACAACAACTATGTCAAGACCCCTGAGGTTCCTCGTCACCGGGTTTAAGGTCAATGGTTCGCTGACCTGGCCGCCACCACGCAGAGTTCCCTTCTGCCACCACGCAGAGTTCCCTTCTCGTGGGTCGGTTCCATCCAGGCGCTTTTGGTTGAATCCCCACCAAACGCCCCGCCTCCACGGTACTTTCTCTCTATAGGCACACGGCGCCTCCTATGGACGACGGCCCTGGGAAGACACGTGATAACGAGGTCGGTGCCTGCGCTCTCTGGTTGGTTGGGACCAGCAGGGGGAAGGGAATGTCGTGGACAGCACTGAGGGCGCCGCTGCGCCGGGGAACGACGGGCCCAGGCAGGCCGCGGATGTGGCGGCGCGAGCTGGTGGCCACGATGCGGTCTTCGACCTCGCGCCACTCGGTATCGGCATCCTCGACCTCGAAGGCGATATGACCTCGACCAACGAGGTGTTGCGACGCGCGCTGGGGTATTCCCATGAGGAGCTCGCCGGCATGGCGTTTGCGGCGTTCATCCATACCGACCACAGGGAAGCCCATCTGGATCGGTTCGCCCAGCTGGTCGAAGGCAAGACCGACTGGTTCGCCATGGATGACCGGTTTATTCGTAAGGATGGCGGAACGCTGTGGGTGGCTCTCACGGTGTCTCTGGTGCGGGACGCGGACGGGAGGCCGGGCCATGTGATCAGCGTGACTCAGGACATCACGGAACGAAAGCTGTTCGAGGGCGATGCGCGCTCAGTGGAACGACGCTCGCAGCTGCAGGTCGATCGCGTTCCCGCGATCGTCTACGTTGCAGAGCCAGGGCCCAACGGCAGGTGGCTGTACGTGAGCCCCCAGGTCGAGGCCATCCTCGGCTTCACGGCCGACGAGTGGATGGCCAACCCGGGCCTGAGGCTTCAGCTACTTGATCCAGAAGACAAAGGGTCGGCGGAGCTGGCCGGAAGTGCGCTGGCCGAGGAGGACCTTCTCAAGCACAGTGTGGAAGAAAAGGTCTTCTCTGACACCTACCGGTTGCGTCACCGCAACGGAACGACCGTGTGGGTGCGTGACGACGCGATGTTGCTGTGGGACTCAGATGGTCATGCGACCTCGCACGGCGTCCTGGTGGACGTCACCAGAGAGAAGCATCTGGAAGAGCGACTGGCGCATCAGGCGTTGCATGATTCGCTGACCGGTCTGCCCAACCGAGCGCTCTTTCACGACCGTGTCGCGAAGGCCCTTGGGAACCGTCGGTCCGGCCAGATCGCGGTGCTCTTCATCGACCTCGACAACTTCAAGACGGTCAACGACAGGTTCGGCCACGCCAGCGGAGACCAGGTGATCGCTGCCGCCGCAAGGCACATCCTGAGTTGCGCCAGGGACGCTGACATAGCGGCGCGCGTCGGCGGTGACGAGTTCGCCCTACTGGTCGAAGACGTGACCCTCGAGCAGGTGACGGCGCTTGCCGGCCGGGTGATTGAGGCGTTGAGCAAGACGGAGGTGGCGTTCAGCCGGCAGGCCCTCGCCATCGGGGCCAGCATCGGAATCGCCGTTGCCGGACCGGAGGAGACGACCGAGACGCTGTTGCGAGACGCAGACCTCGCCATGTATGAAGCGAAACGCCAGGGCCGAGGTCGCCACGTGCTCTACAAGCCCATCCTGTATGCGACGGCCAGGCACCACTCCCGGCTCAGGGAGGCCCTCCGAACCGCGCTCTCCGATGATGTGATCAGCCTCGCCTACATGCCTATCGTCGACTTGACCACGGGGGCCCTTGCCGGGGTCGAGGCTCTCGCCCGCTGGTCGGACCGTCAGCTCGGCGAGGTGCCACCCTCCGAGTTCATCCAGGTCGCCGAAGAGACTGGCCTGATTCACGAGCTCGGACACTGGGTGATCGAACAGGCCTGCGGCGACCTCGCGGACTGGCGGTCCGCCCACAGCGCCGCCGTCTATGTCAGCGTCAACGCGTCCCCTCTCCAGCTCGAGAACGACCAGTTCGCATCCTCGGTCGTTCAGTCCCTGCTGGACCACGGCCTCGAGCCGTCCGCACTGGTGCTGGAGGTCACGGAGGGAATGCTGCTGGTCGAGCGAGGCCGCCAGTCCCTTCGCGAGCTGCGTTCCCACGGTGTCCGGGTTGCCATCGACGACTTCGGGACCGGCTTCTCCTCGCTGAGCTACCTGCCTCAGCTCCCGGTGGACATGGTCAAGATCGACCAGACATTTCTGAGTCCGCTCGAGGACAACACGTCGGACCCGGCCTTCTTGCGGGCGATCATCCGACTCGCCGAGACTCTGCACCTCGTCACGATCTGCGAGGGCATCGAAACCCCTGGCCACGTGTGCGACGTGCAGGCAGCCGGCTGCGGCTACGGTCAGGGAGACTTTCTGGCCAGGCCCGGCCCACTCGAGGACCTTCCCGCAACCTTCGCGTTCGAGAGCCGCCCACCCGTCCGCCCCGAGCCCGAACCCGGGGAGCCGTCCATCAAGGTATGACGGCCCGAGGCTGGTAGCCCCTGGGCCTGCGCTGATTTGCTGATCAGTGGGGTCAGTGGGTGACAGCGCTCAGGAAGCGGGCGGCGACCGGGACCGCTGCTGTGGCACCGAACCCGGCGTCTTCTACCAGCACGGCCACCGCGATATTGCCGCGGAAGGCCGCGAACCAGGCGTCGGTGGGCGGGTTCGTCCCGGTGCCGTGTTCGGCGGTTCCTGTCTTGCCGTAGACCGGAGTCCCGGACAGGTTGGCACCGGTCCCGGTCCCGGAGGTGACCACCGCCCGCATCGCCTTCTGCAACCCGGTGGCCACGCTGGCCGGCAGCGGGTGGCTGACCGGCGATGCGCCGGGAGTGACGTGGGTCTGGTGCCAGGTACCGGACGCGGCCGCAGCGGCGATCGACGCGATGGCCAGGGGGCTGGTCTCGACGGTTCCCTGGCCGATCGACGACGCGGCGTACGCGGTACCGGTGGCGCCGGCCGGGTAGGAGCAGCCAAAGGAGGGCACCGGAAGCGGGGTGTGGCCGGTATCGCAGCCAAGAAGCTTGGCCGCGGCGGTCAGCGTGCCGGGGGGCAGAGACTCGGCAAGGTTGACGAACGAGGTGTTGCAGGACACGGCAAAAGCTTGTTGCAAGGGGATGGTGCCAAAGGACTCACCACCCGCGTTGCGAAGGGTGTAGCCGTCCACGGTGACCGTCGGGGTGCATGAGGTCGGGGAAGCCATGGTGCGCCCGGCCATCAGTGCCGCCGTCAGGGTCACCATCTTGAACGTGCTCCCCGGAGGGTAGTGACCCAGCAGCGCGCGGGGGTAGCCGGCCGGGTTCGAGGCCGCCGCCAGCACCCCGCCGGTGCTCGCGTCGATCGCCACCAGCGCCGAGGGGTGACCGGTATGGGAGATGGCCTGGGCGGCCGCCGCCTGCATCGTGGGATTGATCGTGCTGGACACGGGTGTGGGAGCTCGGCCCGCCCACCTGGCCAGGGTCGTTACGACACGGCCCGCCGGGTCGACCACCGCCAGGTCGCCTGTAGGTGCGCCGCGCAGCGTCGAGTCACTTGCGGCCTGAAGTCCGCTCTGGCCGATGAGCTCGCCGGGGCGCAGCGTCGGGTCGGCCTTGGCCTGGGCTGCGGTAGCGGGCCCCAGGGTTCCGACCAGGGCGCTCACATCGGGTCCGGCCGGCACCGGCTGACCGCCCGTTCCCAGAACCGCGGCTCGCGGCTCCACGCTCCGGGTCAGCCGCAGGTGGTCACCGGCCTTGAGAGCCGGGGCGATGGCCGCCGGTGACCAGTCGATGAGTGCCTTGCTCCCGGAGGCGCGAACGCGAAGCTTGACCTGGTCGCGCCAGGTGCCCAGACCGGGCACATCGATGCTGACGGTGGCCGGAACGGTGATGAGCTCACCGGACCCGATAGGCGCCCCGACCTTGGCCTTGATAGGTAACTGCTCGGGGGTCGCGGTCGGGTGCGCGGCACCCGTGCCGCCGGCCTGGGCGCCGATACCGAGCGCGTGGTCAACAGAGGCATAGGCCGTGGCGACAGCAGCAGATCTGCCCACGGTCTGGGCCGGCAGCGCGGATAGGTTTCCGGTTGCCCACGTTTGAAGGAACTGGACGGCTGCGGCCTTGGCCTGCTGGCGCCGCAGGGAGGCCGCCGACCCGGCGCGGGCAACGACAAACACCCCAGTGCCCGCCAACAGACCTGCGCACACGAGCCCGACCATGAGGGACTTGCCTCCAGGAATCCAGTTCGGTATCGGGATCCGGCCGGCCGCCGCCAGCACCTGATGAGGGTTCTGCGTTTCGCTCACGCTGAAAAGTTACCCGGATGTGCCGCCAGTTGCCTGGTGGATCTGCCCACAGGAGACTTGGTGCGGTCTCACCCAGTGTCGTGGCCAGCTCGGTAACCAGCGGTCAGCACAAGGACGTCAAGGCCACCCTTGTCGCCAAGCCCGCGAACATTCCGTAGCGCAACGGCCGCCCGGTCATCCGGTAACCGGGGTAGGTATGGCGTTGAGAGCCTGAGCTGCCTCGACCATTGCCGGCCCGTACCAGGTGAGCAGGCGCCCGCTGACGAGCTCGGTTCGGACGTTCTGGAATGCCTCCGGGCCGTCATGGGCGGTAAAGGCGTATGGCTCGTCCGGAAGGAGAACGCAGTCGATGTCGGGACGGTCGATCTCATCGAGTCCCAGGCTGGGGTAGCGATCCCGGTGGCTGTCGAAGACGTTCCCGAGCCCGGCGCGGCGCAGAAGATCGCCGGTGTAGGTGGCGCTGCCAACCACCATCCATGGATCCCGCCAGATCGGGACGGCGACCATGGCGCGAACCTTCGGAGCCGGCCCTGACCACAGGCGTCGGGCCTCGACGAGCCAATCGGGGACGGGCCAGTGCAGCGCCTCCGTGAAGAGCCGGTCCATAGAGGCCAAAGCCTGGGGAACGGTTTCGATCACGGTTACCCAGACCTGGACCCCTGCATCACGGAGCCGTTCGACATCCAGCTGGCGGTTCTCCTCCTTGTTGGCCAACACGAGGTCCGGTTCGAGTGCGACGATCATGCGCCAGTCTGGGTTCTTCGTGCCTCGGACCCGAGTGACCTTGAGGTCGGCCGGGTGGGTGCACCAGTCCGTTACCCCGATGAGCGAATCCCGATGAGTCGCCGCCACGGCTTCTGTAAGGGAGGGGACCAGGGAGACAATCCGCTCCACGCTGCTCGCGATGTCTACCGGACTACCCATGTCGTCAACGAGCCGCATCGAGGTCCTTCCCGCTCTTGAGCATGTTCCATGGTGCCCGATGGACGGCCGCTTGGCCTCGTTGTGATCGCCGACGGCACGCTTGAGAGCCCGAGTGTGAGCCGATCAAATCTGGGCGGAAGTCTCCATACGGACGCAGCAGCGCGACGGTCCCGGGTCAAGGCAGGCGCGCACCCCCTCCTGGCCGAGCCCCTCCAGAACTCCCTGGAGCAGATGCAGGTTCATGCCGCAGACCAGCTCGGGGTGTTCTTGGGCAAGAGCATGGAACGGGCAGTTGCGCAGGACGATGTCGCTTCCCGCGAGATGTGGCTCGAAGCCGTGGGCCTCGAGCAGGCTCATCAAAACACCCGTGTCGCCTTGGCTTGACTGTTCTGGCTGACCGAGCGGCTCGCCCAGACCCGATTGTCCTCGCGCCATTGCCCGGCCGAAGTCATGTGCCTGCCGGCCGAGGACCTCGCTGGGAGGCTCGCCGGACTCTTGTGCCTGGGCCAGGGCGCCGGCAAGGAGACGTCCGGCCAGGTCGTATTGTCGCGGCGGCAGCGAGACTGCCACCTCACCTGCGGAGCGATGGTAAAGCTTGGCTGGACGTCCTGCACCCGGACCGCTGCGCCCGCTGCGACGCGCGAACGAGACCGATAGCAGCCCCAGCTCGGCCAGACGGTCGAGATGGAAGGCCGCCGTTCGGCGTGGCACCCCGAGCGCGTCGGCCACATCGTCTCGGCTGACCGGCAAGGCGTGAGTGCACACATGGTCATAGACGCGCCGCCGGGTCGGCTCATCCAGGCTGGCAACCGCCGCTACATCTGCTGATGCCTGGCCCGTGCTCTTGCCGTTGACTTCGTCAGAGGCCACCGAATGCTTCTCTGGTTTCACGACTCCGCCACCTCCGGGCTTGAACTCCGTACCGATCTATCTTGACGCATCTCACTCTACCTTCTATTGTCAATGAATAGTGTCCTTAGAAGGGACCAGGCATGAGCATTGCCAAGCTTGAGCATGAGATCGCGGTGCCGAACAGCACTCAGAACGGAAGTCGGCATCTGCGGGTCGTGCACGGCCGTCAAGAAGTCAACCTGCCGGCCGCCCAGCGGGCTGTGCGCGACCTGCTTGTCGCCCTGGGCCGCGACCCGTCGTCGCCGCACCTCGCGGATACTCCCCGCCGGGTGGCCATGTCGTTCACCGAGATGCTCACACCGCGTGAGTTCGATCTCACGACCTTCCCCAACGACGAGAACTATGACGAGCTGGTGCTGGCCAGGAGCATCCCGGTGCAGTCCCTGTGCGAGCACCACATGCTGCCGTTCACCGGGGTCGCCCACGTCGGGTACCTGCCGGGTGAACGCATCCTCGGCCTGTCCAAGCTGGCCCGCGTCGTCGGGCTGTTCGCGCGCGACCTCCAGGTGCAAGAACGGCTGACCGTCCAGGTGGCGAACTGGCTGCAAGAGCATCTGACCCCCAAAGGTGTCGGCGTGGTGATAGAGGCCGAGCACATGTGCATGTCCATGCGCGGGGTCCAGGCGAAGGGCTCGCGGACCATCACGTCGTCCCTTCACGGGCTGTTGCGCGAGGACGCACGATCGCGCCAGGAGTTCTTTGCGCTCACACGCTTTGTCTGAGTCTTGCCGCGACCTCCCACTTGAGGGTCCACGGACGATCCGTTAGACGTAAACAGCACACGACACGCCAATACCAGGGGAGACCCGCATGGCTTCAGCTCAAGCATTTGTCATCGTCGGCGCGAGCCTGGCCGGAGCCAAGGCTGCCGAGACGCTGCGCACCGAGGGCTTCGCCGGTCGGGTGGTGCTGATCGGGGAGGAGGCCGAGCGCCCCTACGAGCGCCCGTACCTGTCCAAGGACTACCTGCGCGGCGAGAAGCCGCCCGACAAGCTGTACGTCCACGACGAGGGCTTCTACGCCGAGCACGACATCGAGCTGATGACCGGCGCGCGCGTCGAGTCCCTGGACCCGGGTGCGCACGAGATCACCCTGGCCGGCGGGAGCCGTGTGGCGTACAGCCGGCTCTTGTTGTCCACGGGCGCCGCCCCGCGGCAGCTTCGGTTGCCGGGTGCGGATCTGCCAGGGGTGGCCTACCTGCGCCAGCTGGGTGACGCCGATGCTCTGCGCGCCGCGATCGCCGCGGCGAGCCGGGTCGTCGTGATCGGCGCCGGCTGGATCGGATCCGAGGTTGCCGCCTCCGCCCGCCAGATGAACGCCGAGGTCACCATCGTCGCGCCCGATGCCATGCCGCTCGAGCGGGCCCTGGGCCCGGAGGTCGGCGGCATCTACCGGGACCTGCACGCCGAGCACGGGGTCGACCTGCGGCTGGGCACCCAGATCGAGGCGATCGTCGGCGACGGAGCAGCCCAGGGTGTGCGCACCACCGGCGGCCAGGTCATCGAGGGCGATCTTGTAGTCGTGGGAATTGGCGCCTCGCCCCGTGACGAGCTGGCCGCAGGTGCTGGGTTGAGCGTGGAGAACGGCATCGCCGTCGACGAGTTCCTGGCCACCAGCGCCCCCGATGTCTTCGCAGCCGGTGATGTCGCCTCGACGTGGAACACCAGGTATAACAAGCGGATTCGGATGGAGCACTGGGCCAACGCCCTCAACCAGGGTCCGGCTGCGGCACGCAACATGCTCGGCCAGCACACGGCATACGAGAAGGTTCCGTACTTCTACTCCGACCAGTACGACCTGGGTATGGAGTACAACGGCTACGCCGTCGAGTGGGACCGCGTAGTGCTGCGCGGCGACCGGGCCGGGCGGGAGTTTCTGGCCTTCTGGCTCAAGGGCGGGCGCGTGCTCGCCGGCATGAACGCCAACATCTGGGACCAGGGCGACGACATCAAAGCGCTGGTCCGCGGCCGCGTCACCGTAGATCCCGACCGCCTGGCAGACGCGTCGGTCCCCCTGACCGACGTGCTCACCGGGGTGGCAGCCAAGGCCGACGGCCCCAGTCGAGGCTGAGATGGACTGGGCAGGATGGGCGTCTCCAGGAGGTCGGTGACTTCGGCGACGGCTGGCGCATGTGGCAAGGGGACCCCGCTGACCGGGCTGTGGGGCAGCGACTACAGTGAGAACTCATATCAGGTGAGAAGTAATATCACTGTGGAGGCCATGGATGACGGATACCGGAATAGCGGCCCCCGAGCCGACCGAACTGGACCAGACTCTTCTGCGCGAACTGCAGATCCTGTCCGAGGACGCCGTGCTCAAGGGTCACCCGCACGGCGACGAGAGCTGCAAGAACTGCCTGTACTACCTCGACGTCGACGACTCGATCTCCTACTGCTGGCACCCGAAGCTCCGCGTTCTCGTGGGGCAGGACTGGTATTGCCAGTGGTGGGAGGAGATTCTGGCTGAGGCGTGAGCGCGCCCGCGCTCCGGCTGACGCCGCAACGTCGGGCGGTGCTCGACGTTGTCGCCGAATCGGAGGACCACCCGACGGCGGGCCAGGTGCTTGACCGCGTACGCAAACGGGTCGAGGGCGTCGGAGCGGCAACGGTCTATCGGACGCTCGCCCGGCTCGTCGAGTCGAGGCAGGTGGCCGAGCTGCGGCTCGGTGAGGGGCAGGCGCTGCGCTATGACCACAGCGTCCACCGCCACGCTCACCTCGTGTGCACTACGTGCGGACAGGTCCAGGACGCCAACGTCCAGCTCGTTGCCGGCGCCCTTGCCGAGCTTGAGGAGATGACGTCGTTCACCGTTGCCGGATACGACGTACAACTGCACGGCCGCTGCGCACGGTGCGCGGCGCAGGACAATGCCAAGGAGAGCACGCAATGACTGACCTCAAGGGTTCCAAGACCCATGCCAATCTGAAAGATGCCTTCGCCGGGGAGAGCATGGCGAACCGTCGTTACCTGTTCTTCGCCCGTCAGGCCGAGAAGGAGAACATCACCGAGGTCGCCGAGCTGTTCCGTGAGACCGCGGAGGCCGAGACGGGCCACGCGTTCGGTCACGCCGAGTACCTGGTCGGTGTCGGTGACCCGGCGACCGACGAGCCGATGGGCACAACCGAGCAGAATCTCGCGTCAGCCGTCGTCGGTGAGACGTACGAGTTCACTGCGATGTACCCCGGTTTCGCGTCGACGGCGCGCGAAGAGGGCTTCGATGAGGTCGCGGACTGGTTCTCCACCCTGGCCCGGGCGGAGCGCACCCACGCCGGTCGCTACCAGAAGGCGCTGGACAAGATTCGCGGCTGACGCTGAGTTCCGGGGTGGCCACCCCGGCTTAATCGCTGACGCGGGTGACGCGGGCGGGAGCCTTCCCGCCCGCGTCAGCGCCATCATCGCTCGAGAATGCTCACCATCGGAGAAATTGTGTCCCGTCTTGAACCTGACCAGATCACCCTTGACCGGGACAGCTATGCCGCGGTCCGCCCCGACGCTCGCAAGCGGATGCTCGCGATTCGCCGCAGCCGCCGCGTTCAGCTCGGCAAGCTGATCGAGCTGGAGTTCGAGAATGAGGACACCCTGCACTACCAGGTGCAGGAGATGGTCTACGCAGAGAACATCACCACCGAATCTGGTGCGCTCGAGGAGATCGAGACGTACCGCCGGCTCCTGCCGACCGCCAGGTCGGTGTCAGCCACGCTTTTTCTCGAGTTCGCGGATCTGGCCACGGTGCACGGGGACCTCGACGGCGTCGCCGGCATCCAGCACCTCATTCGCCTGCAGGTGGGCGATGACGTCATCGCCGGCGTCGACGTGCCGCCGCCGGATGAGGCCAACGAACAGCAGACCTACTCGGTGCACTTTGTTCGCTTCGATGTCACGGAAGGGCAGCGCGATGCGCTGGCGAACCTGGCCGTGCCGGCGAGCCTCTCCGTCGAGCACCCGAAGTTCCAGGCCAGCGTCCCCGTGCCCGCGGAGCTGCGCGCCCAGCTGTTCGTTGATCTCGCCGCGCCTGCCTGACGGCTGCTGTTCGCCTGTGGCCGTTCACCCGGTCGGTGCATGTTTTCAGCGCGCGGCTTGGTACATCACCCGCCGTGCATCGTGTACCGCAGTCGTGACAACCAGCTCGGCAGTCGCGCCTCACGCCGAGTGGGAGAAGGAAAACTGACCGACGGCGCAGCGATTGGGTTCTGGGCCAGGCCCGCTGACAGGCCGGGGAGGGTCACTCGGCAGGCCCGTAGCTGATAGCGCCCCGAGTAGATTCATAGGACTTGTCCAGCAGACTCCCAAGATAGTCAACGAGTCTCTGGGGCATGAACACCTCACCGACCGTGCTGTTGGCGGGATCGACGACGACCACGTTCGGTGGGCCATCCCGGAGGGCCGGCCGTCGTGGCTTGGCCTGGCCACTGCCCGCGCCTTTGTGGTGGCGCGACGCCTGCGGGGCCTTCGTCTGGTGCACGATGCTGGTGGTCGTTGCCCTCTGGGTGTCAGGCGGGGGAGTCCAGGAGCTGGCACAGACCAGCACCGGTCTGACCAGCATCGGCCGATTGACAGGCCTGGTGGCATCGGACCTGTTGCTGATTCAGGTGTTGCTGATGGCTCGAATCCCATTGGTGGAGAGCACCTTCGGCCAGGATGAGCTGGCCAGGCGTCACCGCTGGGTGGGTTTCTCGTCGTTCAACCTCATGCTGGTGCACATCGTGACGATCACCCTGGGTTATGCGGCCACCTCGTCCGCGGGGTTGTGGGGCACGATCGTCGACTTCGTCGTCAACTACCCCGGGATGCTCCTGGCCGTGGCGGGCACGGTGGTAGTCGTCGGGGTCACCATCACCTCGATCAGGGCAGCCCGGCGTCGGCTGCGTTATGAGTCCTGCCACCTGCTCCATCTGTACGCCTACCTCGGCGTGGGTCTTGCGCTGCCGCACCAGCTCTGGGCCGGCAAGGAGTTCCTGACCTCGCCTGCCGCCACTTTGTTCTGGTGGACCCTCTGGGCTGCGGCGGCCGCAAGCGTGCTCATCTGGCGGGTCGGCCAGCCGCTGTGGCGTAGCCTGCGTCATCAGCTGGTGGTGGAGGAGGTGCGTGCCGAGAACGACGCGGTGACCACCGTCGTCATGCGGGGCAGGATGCTGCACCGGTTGCCCGTGCGGGCAGGCCAGTTCTTCCAGTGGCGTTTTCTGGACGGGCCCGGCTCCACCCGTGCACACCCCTACTCCTTGTCCGCTGCACCGGACGGCCGCACTCTGCGGATCACCGCTGCGCACCTGGGGGATGGATCGGCCGGTCTGGCGAGCCTGCGCCCGGGAACGCGGGTGTTCTTCGAGGGTCCCTACGGCCGGATGCACGAAGGTGTTCGGACCCGGCGCAAGGTTCTACTCATGGCCTCCGGCATCGGCATCACGCCGATGCCGGCGCTCCTGGAGGACCTGGACCAGCGGCCGGGCGACGTAACCATGGTCTACCGGGCCGGTTCGGAAGAGGGCCACATCCTGGTGGACGAGCTGAGCGCGCTGGCCGGGCGGCATCAGGCACGGCTGTTCGTCGTGACCGGCCGCAGGGCATCAGAGCGACCCAGCTGGCTACCTCAGCAGTATGCCCACCTCGGTGACGTCGAGGCATTACGCCAGTTCGTCCCCGATGTGGCGGGCCACGATGTGTTCATCTGTGGCAGCCCGGGGTGGATGGACGCCGCGGAGCGGGCCGTCATAGAGGCCGGCGTCCCACCCGAAAATGTCCATATCGAACGTTTCGCCTACTAACCGCCCACGATGCGACCAGCGAGTAATCGGCGCGACCTAGCAAGTAATCAGCGCGACCTGCCAAGTAGAGAGAGCTATGCGACGCATCGTCTTCGCCATCCTGTCCACGATCACGGCTGTGGTGATGCTCTTCAGCTACCACACCAGCACCAACCCCACCGGCGGCTCGGCCAGCCCTGCGGCGCAGCAACCGGCAACACCTGCAGAACCTGCATCACCCGGCTCTGCAGCGCCGCCTCGGTCGTCGAACAAGAGCGGGTCTTCGACCTCCAAGTCGAGCCCGATCAGCTACACCGGTGCTGTCGCAGACACCCGGTGGGGGCCCGTCCAGGTGAGGATCACGGTCCAAGGCGGCAAGATCACCGCGTCCCATGCGGTGCAGTATCCCCAAGGCACCAGTCGCGACGCGCAGATCAACGGTTACGCACTGCCCGTCCTCAACCAGGAGGCCGTCCAGCAACAGTCTGTCTCGATCGACACCGTCTCGGGAGCCACGGTGACCAGCGGCGGCTACCTGCAGTCGCTCCAGTCGGCGATCGACCAGGCCCACCTGTGAGCCGACGTGCGTGGGTCAGGCAGATCATGGGGTATGCCGATCAGCATCCATGTTCGGAGCGCGGACGTCGACTCATCGACGGTGGCTCGGGGCGTCGAAGAGGCGTTTGACCTTGTGTACGAAGCGGATCGGCTGTTCAGCACGTACCAGCACGACAGAGAGGTCAGTCGGATCCGCAGGAGTGAGCTTGACTCGGCGCAGGCTGACCCGCTGGTCGGGCAGGTCATCACGCTGTGCAACACCCTGGTCGGACCCAGCCTGATGTGGGCAGACGTGTGGGCCACGGCACTTTTCGTCGGACCGGCTTCGCTGCCCGACCGATTCACGGACGTCGCTGACGGATACCGCGTGATTCGCCTGTGAAGATCGCCGGGCCGATAGATATCGAACCCCCTTGGCACCTCGGGGTCAGGCGTCGCGCAGGACCTCCAGGAAGGCCGCGATGCGGCCGATGGCGTCCTCGAGGTCCTCGACGCTGGGCAGCGTGACGAGACGGAAATGGTCCGGTTCCGGCCAGTTGAAGCCCGTGCCGTGGGTGACCAGGATCTTCTCGGCCCGAAGCAGGTCGATGACGAACTGCTCGTCGTCTTTGATCGGGTAGACCTCAGGATCCAGTCGCGGGAAGCAGTAGAAGGCACCCTGCGGCTTCACGCAGCTCACCCCCGGGATGGCGTTCAACAGCCGGTGTGCCGCGTCGCGCTGATCACTGAGCCGGCCACCGGGAAGGATCAGCTCGTTGATCGACTGGTGACCGCCCAACGCGGTCTGGATCGCATGCTGCGCAGGCACATTCGCACACATGCGCATGTTCGACAGCAGGGTCAGGCCCTCGAGGAAGTCCGTCGCGCGAAGGCGCGGGCCGCTGACCACCACCCATCCGCTGCGGAATCCGGCGATGCGGTAGGCCTTGGACAACCCACTGAAGGTGAGGCAGAAGACGTCGTCGCCGGCATACGTCGCCGTGTGGTGGTGGACCGCGTCGTCGAACAGGATCTTCTCGTAGATCTCGTCGGACATCAGGACCAGGTTGTGCCGTCGGGCGATGTCGACCAGGCCCTTCACGATCTCCTCGGAGTAGACCGCCCCGGTCGGGTTGTTGGGGTTGATGATCACCAGGGCGTAGGTGTTGTCGGTGATCTTGGCCTCGATGTCGGCGAGGTCCGGGTTCCAGCCGTTGTCCTCGTCGCAGCGGTAGTGCACGGGAGTTCCGCCGGCCAGCGCAACCGCGCCCGTCCACAGCGGGTAGTCGGGTGCAGGCACGAGGATCTCGTTGCCGTCGTCCACGAACGCCTGCAGGACCATCGTGATCATCTCGGAGACGCCGTTGCCGAGGTAGACGTCCTCGACCGTGATATCCAGGTCGTGGCTCTGGTAGTACTGCGCGACGGCGGTGCGGGCGGAGTAGATCCCCTTGGAGTCGCTGTATCCCTGCGCCGTGGGCAGGTTGTGGATCACGTCCGCCAGAATCGCTGCCGGCGCCTCGAAGCCGAACGGCGCGGGGTTGCCGATGTTAAGCCTCAGGATGTGGTGACCCTCAGCCTCAAGGCGTTCCGCCTCAATAAGGATCGGGCCGCGCACGTCGTAGCGGACATGCTTGAGCTTCAAGGACTGAGTGATCGGACGCATGGCGACATTCTGCCAGCAGGGGCTGTCCGGTCGTCGTGTGAATCACGCGCAAGTTACTGTCCGTTGAGAGCTCACCCGACCACGCACATCCCAGAACACCAGGAGAACCCGTGACTGACCAGATCCGTACCGCCATCGTCACCGGAGCCGCGCGCGGCATCGGAGCAGCCATTGCCAGGCGGTTGAGCGACGATGGCCTCGCCGTCGCTGTTCTCGACCTCGACGAGACGGCCTGCAAGGCGGTTGTCGACGAGATCGAGTCATCCGGGGGCAAGGCGCTGGCCGTCGGCGCTGACGTGGCCGACGAGGAAGCGGTGGAGGCCGCCGTGGCCAGGGTTGCGAGCGAGCTCGGGGCTCCTACCGTTCTGGTGAACAACGCCGGTATCACCCGCGACAACCTGTTGTTCAAGATGAGCGCCATCGAATGGGATGCCGTCATGAACGTGCACCTGCGCGGCGCGTTCCTGATGAGCAGGGCCACCCAGAAGCACATGGTCGATGCCCATTGGGGCCGGATCATCAACCTCTCCAGCGTGTCCGCGCTCGGCCACCGCGGCCAGGTCAACTACTCGGCGGCGAAGGCCGGCATCCAGGGACTCACCAAGACGCTGGCGATCGAGCTCGGGCAGTTCGGCGTCACCGCGAACGCCATCGCGCCCGGTTTCATCGAGACCGAGATGACTGCCAACACCGCCAAGCGGATGGGCGTGCCATTCGAGGACTTCAAGGCTGCCGCGGCGAAGACCATCCCGGTGGCTCGCGTGGGGCAGCCCGAGGACATCGCTGCGACGGTGTCGTTCTTTGCCCGCGAGGACGCGTCATTCGTGTCCGGTCAGGTCATCTACGTCGCCGGTGGCCCTCGCGACTGAGCCTGGATACGGGCTGAGGAATATTCGGCCGAGAAAATGGTCAGCAGACGAAATAGTTGACATAGCCTATGACGTTACGCAGTACCAGGGTAGAACTTTATCCCAGAAGCTGCAGACCAACCACAGGAGAGCTGATGTCCACTGACGCCCGGACCGGACCCGCACCGAGCCCGACTGGCCCGCTCAGCACGATCGACTACAGCGAGCGCATTCCCAACAACGTCGACCTGGCCGGCGACCGACGGTTGCAGCGCGCGCTCGAGGGCTGGCAGCCCAAGTTCCTCGACTGGTGGAAGCAGCTCGGCCCCGCGCTGCCGACCAAGGACGTATACCTGCGCACCGCGATTGCGGTCGGCCGCGACGGCTGGGCGCACTTCGACTACGTGCCCATGGAGGAGTACCGCTGGGGCATCTTCCTGGCCGAGCGCGATCCCGAGCGCACGGTCGCGTTTGGCAAGCACGAGGGGGAACCGGCGTGGCAAGAGCTGCCGGGGGAGCATCGCGCCGACCTCATGCGCCTCATCGTCGTGCAGGGCGATACCGAACCGGCCTCGGTCGAACAGCAGCGCATCCTGGGGAACACCGCGCCGAGCCTGTACGACCTGCGCAACCTGTTCCAGGTCAACGTGGAGGAGGGGCGCCACCTCTGGGCGATGGTCTACCTGCTGCACGCCTACTTCGGTCGAGAGGGTCGTGATGAGGCCGAGCTGTTGCTCAAGCGCAACTCCGGCGACCTGGACAGCCCGCGCATCCTCGGGGCGTTCAACGAGGCGACCACCGACTGGCTGCAGTTCTTCATGTTCACCTACTTCACCGACCGTGACGGCAAGTACCAGCTGGGCACTCTCAAGGAGTCGGCCTTCGACCCGCTGGCCCGGACCTGCAAGTTCATGCTCAAGGAGGAGGCACACCACATGTTCGTCGGGACGACCGGCGTCCAGCGGACGGTGGAGCGCACCGCCGAGCTCATGAAGAAGCACGGCACCGCTGACATCTTCGCCCACGGCGGCATCCCGCTCTCGGTGATCCAGAAGTACCTCAACTTCCAGTTCTCGGTGTCCATGGACCTGTTCGGCTCGGAGCAGTCGACCAACGCTGGGAACTACTACTCTTGCGGGCTCAAGGGCCGCTGGATGGAGACCCGGCGCAAGGACGACCACCAGCTGGTTGACGCCGAGCGCACGATGAACGTCGTCGAGGACGGCAAGATCGTTCAGAAGACGGTCCCGATGCTCAGCGCACTCAACCTCGACCTGCGAGATGAGTACGTGACGGACTGCGAGCACGGCGTCCGCCGCTGGAACCAGGCACTGGAGGACGCCAGGCTCGGCGAGCGTCTCTTCCTGCCGCACGAGGGATTCAACCGGGCAGTCGGCGCCTACTCCCGCCACCACATCAGCCCACAGGGCGAGGTGGTCGACGAGGCGACCTGGCAGGCCGGCAAGTCGCAGTGGCTGCCCAGCGACGAGGAACGCGAGTCGGTAGCCAGGCTCATGGTGCCCGAGTACGAGGCGGGCAGCTTCGCCGGCTGGATCGCACCGCCGCAGACGGGGATCAACGAGCAGCCGGTCGAGTTCGACTACGTGCATCTCAAGGACGAGGGGCTCGCCTGAACTCATCCAGAGGTATGACGGCCAGCCCGCCGTCATACCTCTGGATGCCGGTCCTGGCGAGGCCGGTCAGTGGCGTCTGCCCGCCTCGTCGTCCATCCGGTCCCACTGCTCCTGTGCCTTGCGGTGCCAGCGGTCGTGGCGGTCGTGGAACGTCGCAGCCGCGCGCGGTCCGGGCCAGTCGTGGTCCAGCAGCTCACTGGGCAGATCGGGGTCGAGGAAAGGGAACCTGCGCCACTCCTGGACGAGCCGTACCTGGTTGACGAACGCGTCCTCCGCATCGGTTGGCTGGGCGTCCCCGAAGCGGTCGATGAAGGCCAGGTAGCGTTTCTCCACGTCGTCCAGGTCCCACGCCGCGTTGATCAGCTTGCCCCGATCGCCCACGGAGACGGCGGAACCGGCCCAGGCGAAGGCGCGATCGTGCAGTTCCAGCTCGTCGATGACGGCGCTGACCTCTGGCTCCTTGCTGACGTCCGGGACCACCCACAGCCCGGGTGCCGGCGACCCCAGCCCCAGCCAAGTGAGCCGGGTGCGTAGTCGATGGCGAAGCTGTCGCTGGCTCTCCGGAACACTCACGGTGAGCACCAGCCAGCGGCCGTCCCACGGGTGAGGCTGTCGCATGAACCCGTAGATGCGCTGGGTGCCTTCACGCAGGAGCTGCTCACCGGTGGGGGCCAGCTGCCAGCGGACCCGCCGGCCGTGCCGGGTCGAGGCCATCAGACCCTCGCCGGCGGCCCGGAAGAGCGCCTGCCGGGCCGACTTCTCCTCGACACCGAGTGCGCCCAGGGCTTCGACCAGGGTGCCCGTCCAGACTTCTCCGCGGCGGGGATGGACGAACTCGCCAAGGACGGTGAGCAACAGCGAGCGGGCGCTCGGGTACCCCGACTCGCGCTGAAAGCCGTTCGCCTCGGCCGCGCCGGCCGGCACAGGCTCTTTCGGGGAAGCGCTTGGCACGCCTCTGCCCTCCTTTTGTTCGACGTCTCCTGGGGCTGAATTCTCTCAGCCCGTGGTGTGTTCCTGGCGCAAGCGCCCACTGGCGGCGAGTCCCGGTTGTGGTATACATACTACAAGTTCTTGACGAAACGCACTGAAGACGTCGAGTATTTGTCGGAAGGCGCCATCCGATCTGCTGAAGAGGTGTGACATGCCCGTCGCTGCAGCCAAGACCACGAGCCCGGCCAACGAGGACGTCCAGCCGTCATCCGCCGCGCCTTGCGTCGTGAGCTTCCGCACGGCCCCGGACCGTTATCGCCACTGGCGCCTGGACGTCGATGGCGAGGTGGCCACCGCGACCCTGACCGTTGACGAGAACGGTGGCCTGGTGGCCGGTTACCAGCTGAAGATGAACTCCTACGACCTTGGCGTCGACATCGAGCTCTACGACCTGGTCCAGCGTCTGCGGTTCGAGCACCCGGGAGTGAAGTCGGTCGTGATGACCGGCGGCCTGGAGCGCATGTTCTGCGCCGGAGCGAACATACGGATGCTGGCCCAGTCTTCGCACGGCTGGAAGGTCAACTTCTGCAAGTTCACCAACGAGACCCGCAATGGCATCGAGGACGCCACTGCCAGCTCCGGCCAGACGTGGATCGCCGCCCTCAACGGCACCGCGGCGGGTGGGGGTTACGAGCTCGCCCTGGCCTGCGACCAGATCGTCCTGATCGACGACGGGTCCTCCGCGGTCTCGCTGCCCGAGGTCTCGATGCTCGGTGTGCTGCCCGGCACCGGTGGCCTGACCCGCGTCGTCGAGAAGCGCCATGTTCGCAAGGATCGGGCCGACCTGTTCGCCACCAAGCCCGAGGGATACCGGGGCGCCACGGCCGTGGAATGGGGCCTGGTCGACGCGACAGTTCCGCGCAACGCCTTCGCCGGCGAGATCAGTCGGCGGGCCGCCGAGGCCGCCGCCACGTCCAGTCGGCCGGCCGGCGCCCATGGTGTGAAGCTGACCCAGCTGGCCCGCGAGGACTCCGGCGATGAGATCACCTACCCCTACGTCACTGCGAAGATCGATCGCTCGGGTCGCCGCGTCGACATCACGGTGCAGGGCCCGGCGCAGGCTCCTCCCGCCGGCGCCGCGGCCGTGCTCGCCCAGGGCGTGGACTACTGGCCGATGGCCGTCACCCGCGCGCTGGATGACCTGATCCTGCATCTGCGCACCAACGAGCGCGAGATCGGCAGCTGGGTGCTGCGCACCGTCGGGGACGCCGGCCGGGTGCTCGCCTACGACGCACAGCTCGCAGAGCTGTCCGACCACTGGTTCGCCTCTGAGGTGCGCCACTACTACAAGCGGACGCTCAAGCGTCTGGACGTCACCAGCCGCAGCCTGTTTGCCGCCATCGAGCCGGGCAGCTGTTTCGCCGGTCTCCTGCTCGAGCTGGCCCTCGCCGCTGACCGCCAGTACATGCTCGAGGGCGTGTACGAGGACGTCGGCCCCGACGCTGAGCCCGCCGCCATCGTGCTGACCGCGTCCAACGAGGGCGCCTACCCCATGGGCAACGACCTCTCCCGGCTTCAGTCCCGGTTCTGGGGCAACGGCGACGACCTCGACGCCGCTCGTGCTCGATTCGGCGAGAGGCTCGACGCCGCGGCAGCCGTCGAGCTCGGTCTGGTCACGATGGCCCTGGATGACATCGACTTCGAGGACGAGCTTCGCATCGTCCTGGAGGAGCGAGCCTCTTTGTCGCCGGACGCGCTGACCGGCATGGAGGCCAACCACCGGTTTGTCGGCCCCGAGACCCTCGAGACCAAGATCTTCGGCCGGCTCACCGCCTGGCAGAACTGGATCTTCATCAGGCCCAATGCCTCCGGTCCGGACGGTGCCTTGCGCCGGTTCGGGTCGGGACGCAAAGGCGACTACGACTTCGAGAGGATCTGAGATGGCGCACGAGTTCAATGCCGCGGCGTGGCTGGTCGACCGGCACGTGGAGCAGGGCCGCGGTGATCGTATCGCGGTGCGGGGGACCCGGACCCTGACGTATGCCGAGCTGGCAGTGCTGAGTGGTGACGTCGCCGCGTCGTTGCGTGGCCTCGGGATGCGCCGCGACGACCGGGTCGTCTTCGTGATGTCCGACGACGTTGAGCTGCTGGGTGGTGTCCTGGGGGCGTTCCGCGCCGGCGTCGTGGCGGTGCCGGTCTCGACGATGCTCGGGGCTCACGAGCTCGCCGAGATCCTTGCCGACTGTGGGGCCCGAGTGGTCTGCGCGACCCATGAGTACGCCGATGCTGTCACCGCGGCCATCGATCTGGTCCCCGAGGTGGAGCACTTCGTGCTTGCGGGTTCGGATCACCTACCGGCTCTGTCGGCTGCGACTGTGCGGTCATGGGAGGACTTCATCGCCCTCGGGCTCGGGGGGAGCGACCAGGACCGCGCGGTGGCGTCCACTGACGAGGATGCCTGGGCGTTGTGGCTCTACACGTCGGGCACCACGGGTTCACCCAAGGGCGCGATGCACCGCCATGCGAACATCCGGCACGTCTGCCGGACCTACGGCGACCAGGTGCTGGGGATCCGGCCCCAGGACGTGTGCTTGTCGGTGGCCAAGCTCTTCTTCGCCTACGGCCTGGGGAACTCGTTGTTCCCTCTCTCGGTGGGTGCGATCACGGTCCTTGAGCCGCGGAGCCCGACGGCCCAGGTGATCGCCGAGCGGGTGAGCCAGGACAAGCCGACGATCTTCTGCGGGGTGCCGACCTTCTTCTCACACCTGATGGCCAGCGACCTGCCGGATGACACGTTCGCGTCGGTGCGCCTGGCGACATCTGCGGGCGAGCCGTTGCCGGCTCCGCTGCAGCGCCGGTTCACCGAGCGCTTCGGGGTGGAGATCATCGATGGCATCGGGTCCACCGAGTGCCTGCACATCTTCTTGTCCAACCGCCCCGGAGACATTCGCCCGGGTACGACCGGTCGTGCGGTGCCTGGCTATGAGCTGCAGCTGCGCGACCCCACCGGCGAGCTCGTGCCCCAGGGGCAGCCGGGGACCCTGCACGTCCGCGGTGAGTCCATCGCGCTTGGTTACTGGCGGCGGACGGCGGCCTCCCGGCAGGTCTTCGTGGGGGAGTGGCTGAACACCGGTGACACGTATCTGGAGAACGACGACGGTTACTACGCCTGTCTGGGGCGAAGCAACGACCTGATCAAGGCCGGAGGGATCTGGGTGACTCCCAGCGAGGTCGAGGCCCGGCTGCTCGAGCACCCGCTGGTGGCAGAGGCTGCGGTCGTCGGACTGCTGGACGCGGACGGGCTGGTCAAGCCGGTGGCTTGCGTGGTGACCCAGGGCCCGGTCACCC
>DASRUA010000078.1:0-8923 GCA_035655615.1 Dermatophilaceae bacterium | reverse complement strand
TGCAACGCAGGCTCGCCCGTGCTCGGCGCGGGTCGAACCGTCGCTGCAAGGTGAGGACCCTGATCGGCCAGTTGAAGTCCAGGGACGGCGACCGGCGCAAAGACTGGGTCGAGAAGACCACCACAGGCCTTGCTCGCCGCTTCGACGTGATCCGAGTCGAGAACCTCAACGTCAAAGGTATGACCCGCGCTGCTCGGGGGACCATGGAGAAGCCGGGCAGGAAGGTTGCACAGAAGGCCGGGCTCAACCGGGGCATCCTCAAGTCCGGTTGGGGTCTGCTCGTGACCCGGTTGGAGCAGAAAGCACCCGGGCGGGTCGAGAAAGTGAAAGCTGCGTACACGTCGCAGACCTGTAATGCCTGCAAGCACATCGCTGCGGAGAGTCGCAAGAGCCAAGCGACCTTCGTGTGCGTGGCTTGTGGGCACAGGGCGAACGCCGACGTGAACGCGGCCAGAAATATCGCGGCAGGACATGCCGTGGCAGCACGTGGAGACCTGAGAGTTTTGGCTCGGTCCGTGAAGCGTGAACCTCAACATGCACGGCCTCCCAAGGTCGCATAGCAGTTGGAATCCTGGCCATTCATGGCCGGGAGGATGTCAACAGCACCCTGATGGCGCGTGGCCTACAGGGCATTTCTTCGCCGGTTGCGCAGGCTCCGAACCCACGGCTTGATGATCTGCTCTGCGAATGGCAGCGCGCCCGCCTCGAGCTCATCGGGGATCGACTCGGTTGCTCCCAGCACGTCCTGAAGGGTTCGCTCGGCCGCACGTCGCGGGACACCGACAGCGTCAGCGAAGGCGAGCAGCGACTTGCCGGAGAGGCCATCATGCTTGCCGAGCATTGACAGCGCGAGGGTGTGATCGCGGTATGGCAGCGTGGAGGGGAGGTCGTAGGCGGGGGAGACGCGCCATTCGCCTGCTGGTGTGGCCAGGATGGAGACGTTCTTCGCGTGGACATCCCCGTTGCCCGTGAGCCAGGCGAAGCAGAGCTGTCGGAAGATGTCCCGGGCGGCGAGGGCGCGGGCGGCGCAGCTGGCGCTGAGGGCGGAAACCACGGCTTCTGCGGACACGCGGTACTTGTCGCTGGGGTACAGCCCCATCACCTGGGCGGCGTCCTCGACGGCCAGGGCGACGGGCTGTCCGTCCGGGCCGATCACGCGGTCGAACCGCTCCACCAGCAGGCCCGGGCGGCCGGTCGCGTCGTGGACGATGTGGGCGCCCACAACCGGGAAGCGGGCCAGGGCTGCGCGCCGGATGAAGTAGTCCTCGTTCTCCACCACATGGGGGAACTCCGGGGGATCGACCTTGAGGATGTAACGCCTGCCGGCCTGCCCGACAGGAACCGAGATCATCCGCGCCGAGGCTTTGTCCTGCACTCCCGCCAGGGCCACCGGGTCGATGACCCCCGCAGCCTCCAGGATCTCGGAGAACGTCACTTCGTCGAACGCCCGGTCCACGTGGATGAGGGGCTCCGCCGGCGTGGGGCGCTGTCCGGCCGGGACGATCTGGACGTCGCCCACCGGGTCAAGGCCAACCGCCAGCAACAGGGTGAGGTCGTCGTCAGCCGACGTCTTGACCGCTCTTCGCAGACCGCTCAGCCGGCGGCCCTCGGGCAGCAGCCCGGCGAAGTATGTCGGCACGGCTCCCCTTGCGGTCACCACCGGCTCCTCGGTGAGGGGCAGGGTCGTCGCTACAGCAGGCTCGCGCCGGGAGAGGTAGTCGGGGTCGTACTCGAAGCGGACCGTCCCGTTGTCGCGGACGAGCCGCGCGGCCAGGAGCCCCTTCTTGTAGACGTCTGCGATCGCGACCTGGGTCAAAGCGGCGACGTCCGGAGTCCCGCCGACTGGGTTGCTCAACGCCGCACCTCGGCCCGCAGGGTCAGGCCCATCGCGCCCAGCACGGCAGTCAGCTTGTCCAGGCGGACTGTGGGCTTGCCCTGTTCGAGCTCCATCACGAATCGCTCGGAGACGCCGGCAAGCTCGGCCACCTCCACCTGTGTCAGGCCCAGGTCTTTGCGGCGGGCGCGAACATCGAAAGCAAGGTCGCTGCGTCCGGCTATGTGCTGGGCCATGCGGTCCTCCCCTGAACAGAACCGAGTGATCGCTCAGTTCACGACAAGCTTGTGGAAGCTTCGAGGCTCAGAGTAGCAGGAAACTGAGCGATCGATCAGTTTTGAGGATGGAGTCTGGGTTTCGTCGGCTGTAGAAGCCTGAATCTGAGCGATCGTGCGGTCTGCGGCCGGGCTCTACAAACTTGCGCGCGATGGTCAGCCCGTCGAAGGCCGTCAGCGTGACGACCTCGGTCCCTCGTCAGTCACGGTGAAGTCGCGCATCCGGCGACATTTCAAATCTGATCGATCGTGCGGTCTACCGGAAGGGCAGGAACTCGACCCGCAATGGCACCTGCGACCAGTACGTGTCGCCACCGGTCAGGGGCAGCCCGAGTCGTTCAGCGACGGCAATACACAGACCGTCGCCGAGTGACAGTGACCCCGGGCCGGATCCGGCCTTGGACGAGACGATGAGCTCAGCCGCTCGCTCGGCATCCGCGTCGGTCACCGGCTCAACGGTGAGGCCGAGCGCCAGCAGGTCGGCGTGGAGCTGAACAGGGGAGAGGCGGTGGCCCCGCTCGACCGCGCGGTACAGGACCTCGACCATCGCGGACACGGGGACGACCGCCATCGGAAGTAGCTTGTCGATGGTCTCGAAGCCACGCTCGTGCAGAACCCATGCCAGGACAGCCGACGCATCCAGCGTGACCCGGTGCCTCGTTGGGCTCACAGGCCAAGCCTGGCGAGCAGTGCGGCGCCGGCGGCAGCGCTGTCAGTCTCGGAGCCGCTGACAATCGCGCGCCGCTTGAATGCTGTGTCAGAGAGATTGTTGTCCTCGTCACGCATCGTCCGGATCTCCATCGTGCTGTCCAACCCCGAGGCGTCCGGCGCCGCAGCCCACACCCGCTCGCGGATGGAGCGGACCGTCTCGATCACGACGCGACCCTCACCCGCCGGGCGAGCCACCACCTGGTCGCCTTCTTCGATGCCCGCGGCTCGGCGCACGGCCGCAGGCAGGACGACGCGTCCCTTTGCTCCGACATGGAACGGGCCAGAAACGACACCGGGTGGCAGGCTCATGCCTTCGAGACTCCTCTTGGGTGCCACCATTGTCAAGAAGGTGCCACCTTCTATGAAGGAGTGGAGCGATATCGCGTTGAGTACCACTTCGCGAGCAGGCTCGTGCAGGTCCATTCCCTTGTTCATCACCTGGCGGAGCCTGCCCCTGCCTGTGGCAATTGTGCTACATTTGCACACATGACCAAGGTTGCATCGCGAGACCTGAGAAATCACACGGCTGAGGTGTTACGTCAGGTGTCCGAAGGCGCGCATGTCACGGTGACCGTCAACGGGACACCCGTCGCCGAGATCATCCCGGTTCGCGCGATGCGTCGTGCGTCGATGTCCAAGCGTGACCTGATCGTCCTGCTGGCGAACCATCAGGCCGATCCTGGCCTGCGTGACGACTTGGCCGCGCTTGCTGGGGAGACCACCGACGATCTTGACTCCTTCCGGTGACCGCTCCGTCGCGAGGACTGCTGGACACCAGCGTTCTGATCGCCACAGAGACGGGGCGGCCCCTCGATACCGACGCCCTGCCAGACGAGCTGTTCATCAGTGTCGTCACCATTGCTGAGCTGCAGGCCGGGGTCCTCGCCGCCGCAGACACAGCCACCCGCGCCCGCAGGTTGGCGACCCTTGACTCAGTCGCCGGGCTGGAGGCGTTGCCCATCGACATCGTCGCCGCAGGACATTGGGCCACCTTCAGGGTCCGCCTGGCCGAGGAAGGTCGCCGGATCAATGTGAACGACTTGTGGATTGCCGCAGTGGCAGCAGCCAACGACCTTTCGGTCATCACACAGGACTCCGACTATGACCCACTGGAGAGCATCGGTGGACCCCAGGTGATTCGCATCTGAAGGGCGCAGTCCCCGACCTCGTATGCCGCGTCGCGGTGGCGGCCACGCCAGCGAGCCATGGTGATTCACTCGCGGGCGATGGCCGTGCTGTTCAGCGCAGCGCGTCTAGCGCATCCAATCAGAACAAGGAGTTGTCCTCGTGGGGAGAACTGACCCGGACAGGCTGTCGATCAGTCTCTGGGGCTTGGCCCGGGTCTGACTGCGAAAGCGAACGGCGTGTGCCGGGATGTGAGAGACGCTTCGGCTTTGGGCCTGAGGTGGCTGTGCGCGCTTGCCTGCTCTTGCTCCCGGCTCTGGTCCCCGTGGAGGTGTAGTCGTAGTACGAGAAGGCGTCGGCCTGCTTGTGCGCCATCCGGTTGAGGACCACCCCCAGCACGCGGGCGCCCACGTCCTCGAGCGCGCCCAGCCCTCCTGCGAGCTGCTGCCTGTGCACTCGGTCGGCCGCGGCGACCACCAGTGCGCCACCGGTGATCTTCGCGAGGATCGCGGCGTCGGACATCGGGAGCAGGGGAGGGGTGTCGATGAGCACGATGTCGTGCTCGCTGGTCAGCTGTTTGAGCAGGTTCGCCATGGATCGGGAGCCGAGCAGCTCGCTCGGGTTCGGGGGGATCTGCCCGGAGGGCAGCACGTGCAGGCTGCCATCGCCCCAGGGCTGTATCGCGTCCTGCAGGCTCGCCTGCCCGATCAGCACGGTGGTCAGGCCTACCTCGCCGTCCAGGCCCATGTACTCGGCGACTGAGGGCCGGTGCAGGTCGGCGTCGATGAGGGCTACCCGCGAGCCGGCGTCGGCCAGGGTGATGGCGAGGTTGATCGCGGTCGTCGACTTGCCCTCGCCGGGAAGCGATGACGTCACGACGAGAGTCTTCGGCCGGTCCGCGATGTCGAGGAACTGTAGGTTGGTCCGCAGCCGGCGGAAGGCCTCGGAGCGGTGGTTGTGCGGGCTGCTCTGCACGATGAGCGGGCGCATCGGTGCGTCCTCGTCATACCCGATGCGGGCGATGACGGCCGCGTCGGTGACCTTCTGAATGTCGGCGGCTGACCGGACCTTGGTGTCGAGCACTTCGCGCAGGACAGCCAGGCCGATCCCGAGCGCGAGGCCGATCAGGAGGCCGAGCGCGAGGTTGAGCTCGGGGTTGGGCGTGGCCGGCAGGGTCGGCACGGTTGCCGTTCGCAGGGTACTGATGCGGACCGGGGACGGTTGACTGCCGGCGGGCTTCTCGAGGGCGGTCACCTGGGTTCCGAGGCTCTCGGCGGTCGAGTTGGCGACGTCGCTGGCAATCTTCGGGTTCTGGTTCGTGACGGTGATGTTGAGCAGCACGGTGTCGAGCGGGGCGTCGGCGGCGATCGACGTGGCCAGCTGGTCAGGTGTGAGGGGCAGGCCGAGCTGGGCGATGACGGGGATGAGCACGCGGGGACTGGTGACCATGTCGGCATAGGACTTCACCCGGTTCTGGGTGAAGCTGCTGCCCTGCAACAGGTCGGAGGTGGTTCCCCCGGTGTCCACGGAGACGAAGACCTGTGACTTCGCCTGGTAGGTGGGGGTGGCGAGCAGGGTCGCGGTCATCGCAACGGCGACCGCAAGCCCGGTGATCAACAGGACCGACACCCAGCTCTTGCGTAGTACGGCGAGGATTTCACGAAACTCCACAGAGAGCCCCCTCTTCGTGCGGCAGCGCCGGGATGCCATGCATGAGCTCTCATGGTTGGCAACGCTTTATCGCGCCAACGATAGATTGGCTGACCCGACTCCGCCACAGGAACGGCTATCCCAGTCGACGGATGAAGCGCACCCTCTGGGAGGTTTCCAGGCCGTTCCCGGCGGCTGAGTGGGGGCCCAGGTCGTCGTCGGCGTCGGCCAAGGCCACCCGAGAGCAGGCCTCGGCCAGGATGCGACTCAAGAAGCCGGACACGTCGTCTTGCCAGATCTGGGTGGATCGGCCAGGACGCAGGGGAGCCGTCAGGGTCACTGGGCAACAACCGAGCTGGTCAGCTCAGAGACAGCTGAAGAAACAGACCTGCCCTGCTGAATGCTGCCGTTCTGTTGGACCCGGTTGAGGGCACGACGCGTGTGCCCGATCTGGAGGTACGCCCACACGAGGCCCAACACCCCAACGCCCAGCCAAACGCCGAATTCCACACTCTGACGGTCCACTGAAATAATCCCCCGGCTTGTTCTGGCTGCTGCGCTCGCGGTTGCGTCCGCCAGGAGAACGATCCTCTGCGCGGTCGTCGCAGACATCACCAAAATCGATGAAGTCGCTCGCGACAATTGATGATCCTGCGAGCCACGAGCAGGCCACAGCCTCGAACTGCGCACCGTCGCTTGTTGGCGGCTGGCGTCCGAGAGTCCTACGCGGCCTCGAGCGATTCGTCGCTGAGCTCATCGGGGTCGGCGGGGTCGGCTGGTTTCGTCGGCTTGTCCGGACGCAGGATGGTCATCGCGGCGGCAATGAGCAGAACGACGCCGAGTGCGATGGCCAGCATGCCGCGGCTTCCGTTCTGGAGCCAGATGGCGGGATAGCCGACCAGGGGAACGACCCGCACCATCCTGTAGGCCGTGTTGCCTTTGAGCGAGGACTCGGCGGCGTCAGGGACCAGGTTGGCGTCACCCCAGGTGGTGATGGAAGTCGTTGTGCCTTTCACCGTGAGCTTCACGATCCGGTGGACCGTCTGGTGCGAGGTCTGGTTCGGTGGGTAGAAGACGACGACGTCGCGGACCCGCAGCTCGCTGATGGGCACCCGCTGGGTGACGACGACATCTCCGGGCTGCAGGCCGGGGCGCATACTCCCGGACAGCACCGGAGTCGCGTGCCACTGCCCGGTCTTCACCTGGTATCCGGCAATCGCCAGCGCGCAGAAGGCGAGCATCAGCACCAGGGTGCTGAATCCCTTGCTGAGGATGGTGCCGAGCGGGGGGCTGGTGGCGAGGCGGCGGGAGGCCCGCGTGTGTGTCGTCACTGTGGCCGCCTTCATGGCGGCAACCCTACGTTTAGCTGTCGAACCCGCTGAAGACGAGGTTCACCAACGTGCGAGAGTCCTGCGCCGCGCTGGGCAGACCCTGCACAGCGTCGTCCGGTTGTATGACGAGCCGGTAGTGGATCGACTCGCCGACTTGGAGCGTCTGGGGGAGCTGACCGCCCACGCCGGCGTGTGCCGGTGGAGTGGTGAAGCCCTGTTCGTTCCTGCTTCTGGCGGGGGTCGTGTCGCTGCCCAACGAACACAGCGGGCCGTCGTAGATCAGCTTGCCGTCGTTGGTCTCATCGGTCAGCCGCACGCGCAGGGCTTCTGCCAGGGCCTTGCCTTTGCCTCCGTCACAGCCGGTGGCGGTGACACTGAGGAAGGTCGAGGCCAGGTCCAGCGTGCCGGTGTTCTTCAGCACCAGGTCCTTGCTGATGGGCGCGAAGTGCGAGCCGAGGTCGTTCTCACCAACCCCCATGAGCAGTGCTGACTCGGGCTTTCCGTTCAGTGACAGGCCGAGGTCACCCGAGCTGATCGAGGTGCTGCCCGAAACCTGCGTGGTGAAGGTCGCACCGGTCCCGGCACCGATGAGGCCCAGCCCGGCGACGGCCATCCCGGCTCCGATCATCAGCTTGGGGCTAACTGCCATGGTGTGACTCCCGGGGGTTGAACGGGCATTCGATTTGTCGATTGTCGTGCAAGTAGTGGGAGCCGCTCCCCCCCGGGTGGCTCCCACTACGTGTCGTGCAAGCAGTGGGAGCCGCCCCCCCGGCGGCCCCCACCACTTGGTCTGGGTGATCAGCCAGTGAAGCCGACCGTGAATGTGGGGACCACCACGCCGGCCTGCGCACCATTGGGCAGGCTCGACTCGGTGCCCCCAGCGTAGAAAGTGACGTCGGCGGTCGTCGAAGCACCAGCTTTGATCGTCTGCCCTGCGATGAGCGGGCTGAGTGAAGACTCCAGGCGGGTGAGGAGGTCGTTATAGACGAGGGTCTTGTCATCTCCGGCCTCTATCTTGACGTAGATCCCGTCCCTCAGCTCGTCGTTGGTTGTGGCTGCGGTGACCGCAAGCTTGACCATCTTGGCGTCAATGTTGCTGTTGTTGCTCACGATGATGGTCTGCGGTCCGGTGGAGAACGTGGAGCCCACGGGACCATAGGTCTTGAGGGTCAGGGTCTTGCTGTCATCGCTCCTCCGCGCACCCTTTGCCGTGCTGGTGATGGTCATGTTCATGGTGCCGGCGGTGATGTTCTGCCTGGCCTGCGCGCCGTCGGTGAAGGTGGCGCTCGCGCCGGCGCCGATGAGCGAGAACGCCGCAACGCCCAGGGCGCCAACGATGAGAACCTTGCGGGAGAACGCCATCAGAGTGTTCCTTCGAAGCGAGACAGGTGCAGTGGCGGCTGCAGGTGCTTCCGCCAAGGAGAACGATCCTTCGTGTGGTCGGGGCTGGCATCACCAAAACTGATGAAGTCGTGTCCGATATTTGATGAATTCTCCTGCAATCAGTGCGGAGCGGTGGGAAACCACCCCACGGCCCAAGCCAGCGCCACCGCTTCGAGCTGGGAGTTGACACCGAGCTTGGTCAGCACACTGCGGATCTGGCTTCGCACCGTTGCCGACGACACCACTGAAGCCCCGGCGATCGTCTCGGCCCGTTGACCCTGCGCCAGCGCCGACAACACCGCCCGCTCTTTGGGCGTCAGGGTCTTGAACGGCGCGAGGTCCTTGCTGCGGGCGGCCCGGGCACTTCGCAGCTCCGCCATCAGCTCGTAGCGCTGGGCGCTGCTGAGCACCGACCGCTGGGCCACCACTTCGAGCACCGTGGACAGGAGCTGCTCGAAGGGCACCGTCTTGGACAGGAACCCGACCGCCCCCTTCTCCACGGTCTCGGCCAGTCGCAGCCGGTCGGTGGTGCCGCTGACCACCAGCACGCGCGCCCCGAGCTCGGTCAGCGGCTGCACCAGGTCGACGCCGTCGCCGAGGGCGCCCAGGTCCAG
>DASRUA010000077.1:0-17004 GCA_035655615.1 Dermatophilaceae bacterium | reverse complement strand
CCGATGTAGGACCCTTGATACCGCTTGCTCGGAAGCTTGCGGACGTACCCGAAACCCCTGTGGTTCGCCTTGCCAGCCATCGAACTGTCCTCTCGGTCATGCGATCCGCGTGCGATCCGCGTGCGATCCGCGTGCGATCCGAGGGTACATCCGTGGCTAACCGTGTCCACTAATGACCAGAGTGCAGACCGGCATCGTCGCAGGTCAGAGGCTCAATTAGCCGGTCTGCACAGGTACAGCCAACATCAACGCTCAGACGTTGAAGCCGAGTGCCCGAAGCTGCTCACGGCCGTCGTCGGTGATCTTGTCCGGGCCCCACGGCGGCATCCAGACCCAGTTGATCCGGTGACTGGGCACCTGGCCCTCGAGTGCCTGGGCAATCTGGTCCTCGATGACGTCGGTCAGCGGGCAAGCGGCGCTGGTCAAGGTCATGTCGATGACAACGTGTCCGTGCTGGTCGACGGTGATGCCATAGATCAGGCCCAGATCGACGACGTTGATCCCGAGCTCGGGGTCAACAACATCACGCAGGGACTCTTCGATATCGGCAACATTGGGCGGCCGCGGGCCCGTGGCCGCGGCGGCGGCTGCAGGCGGGTGTTCAGCAGTCCTGTCGGTCATGAGTCCTCCATGATGTTGCTCGGGATGGTGCTGCTCGTGAACATGTCTTCCGAGATGGTTGTGTCCGAGATGGTTGTGTCCGAGATGGTTGTGTCCGCGTTGGTGTTGCCAGACGCCGAAGGGGCTGAGGAAGAGGCCGAGGTCGCACTGATGTCGACCCCTGCCTGGGTAAGAGCGTCCGTGAACGCCATCCAGCCCAAGAGTGCACACTTGACCCGAGCAGGGTACTTGGAGACGCCGGCAAATGCCACGCCGTCGCCGATCTCCTCCTCGTCGCCAGGGTCGGTTCCCTTGCTGGTCAGCATCTTTCGCATGGCGACGAAAGTGCTCAGTGCTTCCTTGACGCTGTGTCCGATGACCTCATCAGCCAGGACCGAAGTTGCCGCGGTGGAGATGGAACAGCCGGTCGCGTCGTAGGACACATCGGCAATCGCCGCCGACGGCCCCTCACCGCTGACCTGGACCCGCAACGTGACCTCGTCACCGCAGGTCGGGTTGACGTGGTGCACCTGGGCATTGAACGGCTCACGCAGGCCCGCGTGAAGTGGCCGCTTCGAGTGCTCGAGGATGATCTCCTGATAGAGGTCCATCAGATCACCGTCCCGAACACCACTGGCACCCGGTCAAGAGCCGTCAGCAGAGCGTCAACATCAGCAACCGTGTTGTATGCCGCGAAGCTGGCTCGCGTCGTCGCCGTCACGTTCATCCGCCGATGCAGCGGCCAGGCGCAGTGGTGACCCACCCGCACGGCAACTCCGGCATCATCGAGGATCTGGCCGACATCGTGCGGGTGAATCCCGTCAACGACGAAGGCGACTGCGCCAGAACGGTCCTTGCCATCGACAGGCCCGATGACACGAACCCAGGGACGTTGTGCAAGACCGTCAAGAAGTGCCTCGGTCAGTGCATGCTCATGAGCCGTCACCCGCGCCATGCCGAGGGCGGTGAGGTAGTCGCACGCGGCGGCAAGGCCCACGGCCTGGGCCGCCATCGGGACACCCGCCTCGAAGCGCTGCGGCGGATCGGCGTACGTCGTGGCCTCCATCCGGACAACCTCGATCATCGATCCCCCGGTAAGGAAGGGAGGCATGGCCTTCAGGAGCTCGTAGCGTCCCCACAGGACGCCGATACCCAGCGGGCCGAACATCTTGTGGCCGCTGAAAGCCACGAAGTCAACTCCGAGATCGACCACGTCAACAGCCAGGTGCGGCACCGACTGGCAGGCGTCCAGGACGGTCAGCGCGCCGACCGCCCGAGCCCGGTCGACAATGACGGCAACGGGATTGATCGTGCCCAGGACGTTGGACACGTGGGTGAACGCGACGACCTTGGTCCGGTCGGTTATGACCGTGTCCAGGTCGGCCAGGTCGAGACGGCCGTCGTCGGTGACGCCGATCCAGCGGAGTGTGGCGCCGGTGCGCCGGGCAAGCTCCTGCCAGGGAACGAGGTTGGAGTGATGCTCCATCTCAGTGACCACGATCTCGTCGCCCACCCCGAGCGCGAACCGGGCTGCGAGCGCGGGGTCGACGCCGTCCATGGCTCCGGCCGCGGCAGCATTGCTGAAGGTGTAGGCAACCAGGTTCAGGGCCTCGGTGGCGTTCTTGGTGAACACCACCTCCTGGGCCTGCGCGCCGATGAAGCGGGCAATGGTCTCGCGCGCACCCTCATAAGCATCCGTGGCTTCTTCGGCCAGCTGGTGGGCGCCTCGGTGAACCGCGGCGTTGTGCTGCTCATAGAATGCGCGTTCGGCATCGAGCATCTGCCGCGGCTTCTGTGACGTCGCGCCGGAGTCGAGATACACCAGCGGTTTCCCGCCACGGACGGTGCGCGACAGGATGGCAAAGTCGCCGCGGATGGCGGCCGACTCGGCCGTGGTGAACGCTGTTCCCACGGCGACTTCAGACATGGCTGACACCCCCTCCCGAATCCTCAGGCCTCGACCTTGACGAACCGGTCGTAGCCCTCGTCCTCGAGGCGGTCGGCCAGCTCAGGCCCACCCCCCTCGACGATCCGGCCCTCGATGAAGACGTGGACGAAGTCCGGCTTGATGTAGCGCAGGATGCGCGTGTAGTGGGTGATCAGCAGCACGCCGACGTCGCCGCCGGCGGCGACCCGGTTGACACCCTCGGAGACGACCTTGAGCGCATCGACGTCGAGCCCGGAGTCGGTCTCGTCCAGGATCGCCAGACTTGGGTGCAGCATCTCCATCTGGAGGATCTCATGGCGCTTCTTCTCGCCACCGGAGAAGCCTTCGTTGACGTTGCGGTCGGCGAACGCCGGGTCCATCCGCAGCTCGGCCATCGCCACCTTCATGTCCTTGACCCAGGTGCGCAGCTTGGGAGCCTGGCCGTCGATCGCGGTCTTGGCGGTGCGCAGGAAGTTGGAGACCGTGACGCCGGGAACCTCCACCGGGTATTGCATGGCCAGGAACAGGCCTGCCCGGGCGCGCTGGTCAACGGTCATCGCCAGGACGTCCGCGCCGTCCAGGGTCACGGTGCCGCCGGTGACGGTGTACTTCGGGTGGCCGGCGATGCTGTAAGCCAGGGTCGACTTGCCGGAGCCGTTGGGCCCCATGATGGCGTGGGTCTCCCCTGCCTTCACGGTCAGGTCGACGCCGCGCAGGATCTCCTTGACCCCGTTCTCGGTGTTGACCGTGACGTGCAGGTCGTGAATCTCGAGTGTTGCCATAGGTCTTCAGCTCTCCTTGGTAACGGAGACGAACACGTCGTCACCGTCGATCTTCACGGGGTAGACAGCAATGGGGGCAGTGGCCGGGAGGCCGGTGGGCTTGCCGGAGCGCAGGTCGAAACGCGATCCATGCAGCCAGCACTCGATCTCGCCGTCCTCGACGTCGCCCTCGGACAAGGACACGTTGGCGTGGCTGCAGGTGTCGTCGATGGCGTGGATAGCTCCAGCGCTGTCACGCACGACGGCGACCGTCTCGCCGGCGATGTCCACCTGCAGGGCACCGACCTCCGGCAGGTCATCGACGGAACAGACACGCACGAAACTATCGGCCACGGCGGCCAACTCCCCCACGTTGCCGTTCACGGTAATGATCTCGCTCATGCGGACTCCGCCGCACTTGCCGGAACCACGCCTGCCGGAGCCGAGGTGGCCGAACCCAACGACAAGGACAGCTCCGCGTCGATGGCGGTCATCAGGTGACCCTGAACCGAGGTGACCCCGATCCGGTTGACGATGGCCGCGAAGAAGCCACGCACGACAAGGCGACGAGCCTCGTCCGCGGTGATGCCACGCGACTGCAGGTAGAACAGCTGCTCGTCGTCGAAACGGCCGGTCGCTGATGCGTGACCTGCGCCGATGATCTCGCCCGTCTCGATCTCGAGGTTCGGCACCGAGTCGGCCCGCGCGCCCTCGGTAAGAACGAGGTTGCGGTTGAGCTCGTAGGTTTTGGTGCCCTCGGCGGACGCACGAATGAGCACGTCACCGATCCACACCGTGTGGGCCGAGTCCCCCTGGAGGGCGCCCTTGTACTCGACGTTCGAGACGCAGTTGGGCGCCTCGTGGTCGACGAAGAGCCGGTGCTCCTGGTGCTGGCCCGCGTCAGCGAAGTACACGCCGATCGCCTCGAGCGAGCCACCCGGGCCGTCGTAACGCACGTTGGTACACACCCGCACGATCTTGCCGCCGAGCGTGATCGTGATGTGCTTGAGCTTGGCGTCGCGACCGACCAGGGCGTCGTTCTGGGCGAGGTGGATCGCGTCGTCGTCCCACTCCTGCACAGTGACGAATGTCAGGTCCGCTCCATCACCGACCCGCAGCTCCACATTGGCGGCGCACTCTGCAGATCCCTTGTGGGAGAGAACGACTGTCGCTTTGGCAAACCGGCCGACGTCGATGATGAGGTGGCCGTTCACCCGGGCGCTGTCGCGGGCCGTCATGGTGATGTTCACCGGCTCGTCGAGCTCGACCTCGTTCGGGATGGTCACCAAGGTGGCCTTCTCGGTGCTCGCCCACGCGGCTGCCGACGCGCGGTCGGCCGGGCGCAGCACGGAACCAAAGGCCCCGTCGCCGACCTTCGCCTCGCTGATCTCCACGCCCTGGGGCGCGGAGATATCAATGGTCAGCCTGGACTCGTCGGTCGGCTCGACCTGGAACAGGGCGCCGAGACGGTCCACAGGGGCGAAACGCCAGTCCTCCTCGCGGCCATTCGGGAGCGGGAAGTCCGCTAGGTCATAGGACGTCCTGCGCTCGGCCCGTGACTGGTCGGGGACGAAGGCCGCCACGGAGTCCGTGTGAGCCTGACCACCCGGTCGCGGCTGAGCAGCCAGTCGCTGTTGGGCGGTTTCCTGGGTGACTGTCATCAGCCGACCGCCCCTTCCATCTGGAGCTCGATCAGTCGGTTGAGCTCCAGGGCGTACTCCATGGGCAGCTCACGCGCGATGGGCTCGATGAACCCGCGCACGATCATCGCCATGGCCTCCTGCTCGGTCATCCCGCGGGACATCAGGTAGAACAGCTGGTCGTCACCGATCTTGGAGACCGTTGCCTCGTGACCCATCGTCACGTCGTCCTCGCGGACATCGACGTACGGGTAGGTGTCGGAGCGGCTGATGGTGTCGACGAGCAGCGCGTCGCAGCGCACGTTGGAAGCCGACCCGTGCGCCCCCTCCATGATCTGCACAAGACCGCGGAAGGAGGAACGCCCACCACCGCGAGCCACCGACTTGGAGACGATGCTGGAGTGGGTGTTCGGGGCCGCGTGAACCATCTTGGCGCCGGCGTCCTGATGCTGGCCCTCGCCGGCGAAAGCGATGGACAGGGTCTCACCCTTGGAGTGCTCGCCGAGGAGGAAGACGGCCGGGTACTTCATGGTCACCTTGGAGCCGATGTTGCCGTCGACCCACTCCATCGTCGCGCCTTCCGCGCAGGTCGCGCGCTTGGTGACGAGGTTGTAGACGTTGTTGGACCAGTTCTGGATGGTCGTGTAGCGAACACGGGCGTTCTTCTTCACGATGATCTCCACGACCGCGGAGTGTAGCGAGTCCGACTTGTAGATCGGCGCCGTACAGCCCTCGACGTAGTGCACGTACGAGCCCTCGTCCGCGATGATCAGGGTCCGCTCGAACTGACCCATGTTCTCGGTGTTGATCCGGAAGTACGCCTGCAGCGGGATGTCGACCTTGACGCCCGGCGGCACGTAGATGAACGAGCCGCCGGACCACACGGAGGTGTTGAGCGCGGCGAACTTGTTGTCGCCGACCGGAATCACCGAGGTGAAGTACTCACGGAACAGGTCCTCGTGCTCGCGCAGCCCCGTGTCCGTGTCGACGAAGATGACGCCCTGCTCCTCCAGGTCCGCGCGGATCTGGTGGTAGACGACCTCGGACTCGTACTGTGCCGCCACTCCGCCCACGAGGCGCTGTTTCTCGGCCTCAGGGATGCCCAGACGGTCGTAGGTGTTCCTGATGTCCTCGGGCAGCTCCTCCCAGGAGGTCGCCTGCTTCTCGGTGGACTTCACGAAGTACTTGATGTTCGAGAAGTCGATGCCGGTCAGGTCGGAACCCCAGGTGGGCATGGGCTTCTTGCCGAAGAGCTTCAGGCCCTTGAGCCGCAGGTCCAGCATCCACTGGGGCTCGCTCTTGCGGCCCGAGATGTCGCGAACGACCTCCTCGTTCAGGCCACGACGAGCCGACACCCCGGCAGCATCACTGTCGGACCAGCCGTACTCATAGGTCCCAAGGCCCTTGAGACCCGGGTTGCGTTCTTCAACGGTGCTCAATGCGTCGGTGCTCAGTGCATCGATACTCATTGGGAGGACCTTTCATCAGAAGCGGTCGTCTTGGTCAGTTCCTTGACGGAGACGGCACTCAGGGGGATGAACGTGGTGCAGACGTGCTCGCCGTGGGCGAGTGTCGCCAGGCGTTGGACGTGGACTCCGAGCAGCCGCGAGAACGCGTCAGTCTCGGCGTCACAGAACTGTGGGAACTCGGCCGCGACGTGCTGCACCGGGCAGTGGCCCTGGCACAGCTGGACTCCGGCCAGGGGCGTGCCCGCTCCAACGGGTCGGGTGGAGGCGGCGAAGCCATTGGCGGACAGTGCCGTTGCCAGCACGTCCGCCCGGGAAGCGACGTCCTTGCCTGACTCGGCGAGCTGCGCGGCATACCTCTGCTCGAACTCGGCGATGCGTTCGCGGGCAAACTCGCTCACGGCATCCTCACCGGCGTGCTCAGCAAGAAACCGCAGCGCCGAGGTGGCCACGTCGTCGTAGTCGCTGTCCATGCCGACGTGGCCGGCCTCGGACAGGACGTAGGCACGGGCAGGGCGTCCGCGGCCACGAGAGGCAGCGTTGGCAGGCTCGTGTTCGACGATGGCGCCCTTCTCGATGAGCAGGTCGAGGTGACGACGGACCGCGGCGGGCGTCAGTCCCAGGCGGCAGGCGAGGGCGCTCGCGGTGAGCGGGCCATCCTCTGAGATCGCCTGTCGGACCCGGTCCCGGGTGCGCGCCTCGAGAACGTGCGGAGCGGGGTTGGGCCCCTCTGCACGCTCGGAAACGAGGTTGTCGGTGATAAACACAAGGCTAGTGTGACCTAATTCGACCCCAAATGGCTAGTAAGGGTTACCTAACTCACTCAAGGGACGCCACCACAGCCTGCCGGCGCGACCTCCGTCATGAGATGCTCGCCATCAGCACGAACGCCTGGTTCACCTAGACTCTGCCCGTGACCGAGGCTGTGAGCGTGCGCGATCTCGCCAAGCGATTTGGTGCCACCACCGCCCTCGCGGGTATGACGTGGGCCGCTCGCCGTGGCCAGGTGACGGCGGTCCTCGGCCCCAACGGCGCCGGCAAGACGACGACCATCGAGTGCGCCGAGGGTCTGCAACGGCCGGACTCGGGCGAGGTCCGCGTCCTGGGCGCCGATCCATGGCAGGCCGGTCCCGACCACCGTGCCGCCGTGGGAGTCATGTTGCAAGACGGCGGGCTGCCCAACGCCAGCACCCCGGTGCGACTGCTGCGCCACCTCGCCGCCTTCCACCAGTCCCCCGCCGACGTCGACGCGCTCGTGGAACGGCTCGGGATCGATGCCTTCAGCGGCACGACCGTCCGCCGGCTGTCCGGCGGGCAGAAGCAGCGCGTCGCCCTCGCCGCTGCTCTGGTGGGCAGGCCCGAGGTCGCCTTCCTGGACGAGCCCACGGCGGGGCTGGACCCGCACGCCCGCCTCGACGCCTGGGAGCTGTTGCGTGAGACCCGGGACACCGGCTGCGCCGTCATCGTCACCACCCACTCCTTCGAGGAAGCGGAGCGGCTGGCCGACCACATCGTCATCGTCGACCGCGGCCGCGTTGCCACCCAGGGCAGCCTGGCTGAGCTGACCGGCGAACGTTCGCTTGAGAAGATCTACTTCTCCCTCACCCGGGAAGCCACTCGATGAGCACCGCATCCACCGGCACAGAGCCGGACAACCACGCCGCGCCGGCGCGACAACGGGTCCTGGCACAGACCCGCTTCGAGACGGGCACCCTGCTGCGCAACGGCGAGCAGCTTCTGGTCGCCATCGTGCTGCCGGCCATGGCCCTGGTGGGCCTGGCACTCAGCCACTCCCCCTCGCTCGGCCCCGGTCGACGCATCGACCTGGCCGTTCCGGGAGTACTGGCGCTGGCCGTGATCTCCACGGCCTTCACCGGTCAGGCGATCTCCACGGCCTTCGACCGCAGGTACGGCGTGCTGCGCCTGCTCGGGGTGAGTCCCCTCGGTCGCAACGGCCTTCTCGTCGCCAAGGCGCTGGCAGTGTTGACGATCGAGCTCCTGCAGTTCCTCGTGATCGGTGGTCTGGGCCTGGCCCTCGGATGGCACCCGGAGTGGATCGGGCTGTTCGCCGCCGGACTCATGACGCTGGTCGGCACCTGGACGTTCGTCGCGCTCGCCCTGCTGCTGGCCGGCACGTTGCGCGCCGAGGGCGTGCTCGCCCTGGCGAACCTGATCTGGGTCCTCCTTCTCGGTCTCGGTGGTGTCATCGTCCCGCCCTCCCAGATGCCTGCAGGCCTCTCGCGCATCGCGGCCCTGCTTCCCTCCGGCGCGCTGGGGAACGGGCTGCGGGCTGCTTTCATCGACGGGCGACTGGCCGCAGTACCGCTGCTGGTGCTTGTTGTCTGGGGCGCAGTGGCCACGGTGCTGGCCTCACGAACCTTCCGGTGGAGCGACTGATGAAGCGAAGCGACTGTTGAACCCGGAGCGACTGATGACTCGGAGCCACTGATGACCCAGCCCCTGAAGCCACCACCACTGATGCCGGCACAACCGATGACACCCATGGTCAACCCCTGGCTGCGCCGCGTCCTCCTGGTCAACCTGATCCTCGAGATCGGCATCGTGGTCACCGGCGGGCTGGTGCGGCTGAGCGGTTCGGGCCTTGGCTGCCCGACCTGGCCCCAGTGCGTCCCGGGGTCGTTCATGCCGGTGCCGCACCAGGAGCAGGGATTCCACAAGCTCATCGAGTTCGGCAACCGCAGCCTGACCAGTGTCGTCAGCGTTGCCGCGGTGCTGGTGATCGTCGCGATCTGGCGCTGGGCGCCCGGGCGTCGCGGCCTGCGCCGGATCTCCGTCCTGCCGCTGGTCGGCGTCATGCTGCAGGCGGTGCTCGGCGGCATCACGGTGCTGACCGGCCTCAACCCTGCGCTCGTGGCCGCTCACTTCCTCGCCTCGATGGTCCTGGTCTCCCTGTCGGCATACCTGCTGTATCGCGTGGGCGAGGGGGATGAACCCCCAGTTGCCTTGGTGCGCAACGAGATTCGTTCGGTTGCCTGGGTCACCGCCACGCTGGGCGCGGTCATCCTCATCCTCGGCACGATGGTCACCGGATCCGGCCCTCACTCCGGTGACGCCAGCACGCCACGCTTCGGGTTCGACCCGCGCACGATCTCGTGGCTGCACGCCGACGCCGTGATGCTGTTCGTGGGACTCGTGATCGCCGTGCTGCTGGCAGTGCAGCTGACAGCGACCGACCCGCGACCTCGACGGGTCTGGCATGCGCTCTTCGGGATCACCGTGCTTCAGGGTCTGGTCGGTTACACGCAGTACCTCACCGGCCTGCCCGAAGCGCTGGTCCTGGTCCACATGCTGGGAGCCAGCCTCCTGGCAGTGTCGCTGACCTACGGCGTGCTGAGCCTGCGCCGCCGCTAACCCCAGGGAAGCGCGAAGTGCAGCGCTGAGTCGACAGCGACCGCGAGGAACACGAGCGTCAGGTAGCTGATCGAGTAGTGGAACAGCCGCATCGGGTTGATCGACGCGGTCGTCAGGTTCTCCGGCGCCTTGGCGCGCAGCAGGAGCTTGTGCGCCTCCAGGAGGAAGAGCCCGCCGGACGGCAGCGCCACGACGAGATAGATCCAGCCCATCGAGGCGATCGGGATGAGCGCCAGCGAGGTCAGCACCGTGTGCCAGCTGTAGATCACGACCTGGCGAGCCACCGCCGAGTCCTTGGCCACGACCGGGAGCATCGGCACTCCGGCGGCTGCGTACTCGTCCTTGAAACGCATCGACAACGGCCAGTAGTGCGGTGGGGTCCAGAAGAAGACGATGAGGAAGAGAACCAGCGGCGGCCACGCCAGGGAGTCGGTGACCGCTGACCAGCCGATGAGCACCGGCATACAGCCGGCGGCACCGCCCCACACGATGTTCTGGGAGGTACGGCGTTTGAGCAGCATCGTGTAGAAACCGACGTAGAGCGCGATCGCGGCCAGGGACAGCTCAGCCGACAGCCAGTTGACCAGGAGCCCCAGCCACAGGGTCGAGGCCAGGCCCAGGACCGCTCCGAAACGCAGAGCGGCAGCAGGGGCGATCGCGCCGGTGACCAGCGGCCGGTTCTCGGTCCGGTGCATGACCTTGTCGATATCCCGGTCCAGATAGCAGTTGAGCACGTTGGCAGATGCGGCCGAGAGCGTGCCACCGACGAGCGTCGCCACGATCAGCCACAGCGGAGGCAGCCCGCGCTGAGCCAGGAACATGGTGGGGAACGTCGTCACCAGGAGCAGCTCGATGATTCGCGGCTTGGTCAGGGCGACATAGTTGCCCACCGTCCGGGGCAGGGCCTGGGTCACGGTCTGACGCCGGCCCGGGCGACCCGGCCCCGTCGATACAGGATCCAAACGCGGCTCTAGAGCAGTCACGACGTCCTTGGGGAAGTGGTGTGGACCGGACGCGAAACCCGCCGAGACGGGGCGCCCACTGAGCAGCTGGAGTCTAGCGTCGTCAGGCCGTTTTGCGGGGTTTGGACTCGACAACAGGCCCCCTCTTTCTCGGGATAGGCTCGATCCGTGACCGACCTGAATACCACGAACGTTGACCAGACCGCCACGAGCAGGAACCGCGACTCGTCGCTGGCCGCTCCGATCGCCACCCGCGCCCGGTGGACCGAGGTGGACGTGCGGGCCGTCGACACGGTGCGGCTGCTCGCCGCTGACGCCGTCCAGAAGGCTGGCAACGGCCATCCGGGCACCGCCATGAGCCTGGCCCCGCTGGCCTACCTGCTCTACCAGAACGTGATGCGTCACGACCCCGCCGATCCCCAGTGGCTGGGCCGTGACCGGTTCGTCCTCTCGTGTGGCCACTCCAGCCTGACCCAGTACATCCAGTTGTACCTCTCGGGCTACGGTCTTGAGCTCGACGACCTGAAGTCACTGCGCACGTGGGGCTCCCTGACCCCGGGCCACCCCGAGGTCCACCACACCGCAGGCGTGGAGATCACGACGGGCCCGCTGGGCTCCGGGCTGGCCTCGGCAGTGGGAATGGCGATCGCCCAGCGCCGCCAGCGGGGCCTGTTCGACCCTGATGCCGCACCCGGGCAGAGCCCCTTCGACCACCACATCTACGTGGTCGCCTCCGACGGCGACATCATGGAGGGCGTCTCGCACGAGGCCAGCGCCCTTGCCGGGCACCAGGAGCTGGGCAACCTGACCCTGATCTATGACCAGAACCACATCTCGATCGAGGACGACACCAACATCTCGTTCTCCGAGGACGTGAGCAAGCGTTACGAGGCCTATGGCTGGCACGTCGTCACCGTCGACTGGCGCAGCAGCTGGACCCAGGCCGGCGGTGGCGGCGACAGCACTGACCCCAATGGCAGCAACTCGTACGTCGAGGACGTCGACGCGCTGCTCGCCGCGATCGAGAGCGGCAAGACTGTCACCGACAAGCCGACGCTGGTCATCCTCAAGACGGTCATCGCCTGGCCCGCCCCCGGCAAGCGGGACACCGGTGCCTCCCACGGCTCGGCACTGGGTGACCCGGAGATTGCCGCCACCAAGACGCTGCTCGGGTTCGACCCGGCCCAGACCTTCGAGGTGGGCGCCGACGTTCTTGCCCGCGCCCGCGAGGTGAAGGGCCGTGGGAAGACCGCCCACGCCGAGTGGGACAAGGGGTATGCCGCCTGGCGGGCTTCGCACACCGACAGCGCCTCCCTGCTCGACCGCCTGGTCGACCGCAAGCTGCCGGCCGACTTCGCCGCCGCCTTCCCGACGTTCCCGGCCGACGCCAAGGGCATCGCAACGCGCGCCGCGTCCGGCAAGGTGCTGAACGCACTGAGCGAAGTCATGCCCGAGCTCTGGGGCGGCTCGGCGGACCTGGCCGAGTCGAACAACACCACGATGGCCGGCGCGCCGAGCTTCATCCCCGCGGGCAAGCAGACAGATGCCTACCAGGGCGGCCCCTACGGCCGGACCCTGCACTTCGGCATCCGTGAGCTCGGCATGGGCTGCATCCTCAACGGGATCACCCTCGAGGGGCTGACTCGTCCCTACGGTGGCACCTTCCTGGTGTTCTCGGACTACATGCGGCCGGCAGTTCGGCTGGCCGCCCTCCAGAAGCTGCCGGTGAGCTTCGTCTGGACCCACGACTCCATCGGCCTCGGAGAGGACGGACCGACCCATCAGCCGATCGAGCACCTGGCCGCGCTGCGTGCCATCCCGGGCCTGGATGTCGTCCGCCCGGGCGACGCCAACGAGACCGCAGTCGCCTGGCGCACCGTCTTGGAGCACACCGACCGCCCGGCCGGTCTGATCCTTTCCCGGCAGGCCCTGCCGACCCTGGACCGCGAGACGTTCGCTTCAGCCGAGGGCACCGCCAGGGGCGCCTACGTGCTCATCGAGGGTTCGGCGGGCATTGGCGGCACAGGAGGGACTGGCGCCAATGCCCGCCAGGTCATCCTCATCGCTACCGGTTCCGAGGTGAGCATTGCCATCGCGGCCCGCGAGCTACTCGAGTCGCAAGGGATCTCGACCCGGATCGTGTCGATGCCATGCCGCGAGTGGTTCGAGGCTGAGAGCCAGAGCTACCGAGACCAGGTCCTGCCTCCCAGCATCCGGGCCCGGGTGAGTGTCGAGGCCGGAGTGCCGATGGGCTGGCGAGACTTTGTCGGGGACGCCGGCCGCATCGTCAGCATTGACCATTTCGGCGCCTCGGCCGACGCCGCGACGCTGTTCCGTGAGTTCGGTTTCACCCCTGCGGCCGTCGTTGCCGCAGCAGAGGAATCCATCCGCTCCGCAGCCGGCGAACGTACGGGAGACGAGTGACCATGACCGATCACCTCAAGGAACTGTCTGCTCAGGGGGTCTCGATCTGGCTCGACGACCTGAGCCGGCCGCTGATCACCGGCGGCGGCCTCCAGAAGCTCATCGACGACAGCAGTGTGGTGGGCGTGACCACCAACCCCACGATCTTCGCGGGGGCGCTGTCCAAGGGAGACGCCTACAGCGACCAGATCAAGGAGCTCGCAGCCGCGGGCAAGAGCGTCAACCAGGCAGCGTTCGCCCTGATCACCCGCGACGTCCAGAACGCCTGCGACATCATGGCGCCCACCTACCAGGCGAGCCAGGGCGAGGACGGCCGGGTCTCCGTCGAGGTGGACCCCGGTCTTGCTCACGACACCGCCAGGACTGTCGAGCAGGTCAGGGAGCTGTACGCCGCCGTCGATCGCCCCAACGTGTACATCAAGATCCCAGCCACCGTCGAAGGCCTGCCTGCGATCTCGCAGGTCCTGGCCGAGGGCATCAGCGTCAACGTGACCCTGATCTTCTCCCTCGACCGCTACCGCGGGGTCATGAACGCCTTCCTGACCGGGCTCGAGCAGGCCCGTCTGGGCGGTCTGGACCTCTCCGCGATCCACTCCGTCGCCTCCTTCTTCGTCAGCCGGGTGGACACGGAGGTCGACAAACGCCTCGACGCTCTCGATATGGACGAGGCCACGGCGCTCAAGGGCAAGGCCGGCGTGGCGAACGCCCGGCTCGCCTACCAGGCCTACGAAGAGATGTTCTCGACCCCGCGCTGGGCGAACCTGGCCGCCGAAGGCGCGCACAGACAGCGGCCTCTGTGGGCCTCCACGGGCGTGAAGAACCCGGCATACAAGGACACCATGTATGTCGTGGACCTCGCGGCACCAAGCACCGTCAACACGATGCCGACCAAGACGATGCAAGCCGTCGCCGATCATGGCGAGATCGCCGGGGACCAGGTGACCGGCAACTACGACCATGCACGCAACGTGCTGGACGCACTGGAACGCCTTGGTATCTCCTATGCCGACGTCACCGCCGTGCTCGAGACTGAGGGCGTCGACAAGTTCGCGAAGTCGTGGGCCGAGCTGCTGGCCGACGTGCAGACCGAGCTCACCAAGGCGGCGCTGTGAGCAACGTGGCGCTGGGCGTCCTCGCCTCCGGACCGGCCGCCGACGCGGTGACCCGGCACGTTCCCCAGCTGGTCGCGGACGGTTTCGCGAGCAGGCTGTTTGCCAAGGACCCCACGCTGTGGGGGCCGGACGCCGAGTCCGAGTCGGCCGTCCGCCTCTCCTGGGTCACCCTTGGGCGAACCTCGCGCCCCCTCCTCGGCGAGGTGGCTGCCCTGCGCGACCACCTGTCCGGACAAGGCGTGGACCACGTGGTCCTGTGCGGTATGGGCGGCTCCTCGCTGGCGCCTGAGGTCATCTGCGCCACTGCGGGCGTCGAGCTCACCGTGCTTGACTCCTCACATCCCGACTCCGTGCGCACCGCCCTGACCGACCGGCTCGACCGCGCGGTCGTGGTGGTCTCGAGCAAGTCCGGTTCCACCGTCGAGACAGACTCCCAACGTCGTGCCTTCAAGGACGCGTTCACCCGGGCAGGCATCGACCCGACCCAGCGCATCGTGATCGTCACCGACCCCGGCAGCCCGCTGGACAAGGAGGCACGAGCGGACGGATATCGCGTCATCAACGCAGACCCGAACGTCGGCGGGCGATACTCCGCGCTGACCGCGTTCGGACTGGTTCCCAGCGGCCTGGCCGGGGTCGACCTCGAGCAGCTGCTGGACGACGCCGAGTCCGTGTCCGACCTGCTGGCCGATGACGACGAGGCGAACCCCGCCCTTCGCCTCGGTGCTGCCATGGCCGGCACCGAGCCACTGCGCGACAAGCTCGTCCTGGTCGAGGATGGTTCCGGGATACCAGGATTCGCCGACTGGGCGGAGCAGCTGATCGCCGAGAGCACGGGCAAGAACGGCACCGGAGTGCTGCCCGTCGTCGTACAGGGTGACGGTGACAGCGCAGACCCCGAGGTGACCTCCCCTTCGGCCGAGATCACGGTTGCCGGGCTCGTCGCCGACGTGGCCGGTGATGAGACCGACGATGACACCGGCGTTGGTGGTGACGATGCTGCGATGGCACCCGGCAGCGACCCGTCGCGTTCCGAGGTCCGGGTCAGCGGGTCCCTCGGAGCTCAGCTGCTGCTGTGGGAGGTCGCCACAGCGGCTGCCGGCCGGATCCTGGGCATCAACCCCTTCGACCAGCCCGATGTCGAGAGTGCCAAGAAGGCAACCCGCGGACTGCTTGACGCCACCGACACCAAACCGGACCCGGCCGCTTTCGCCGATGGTGCCATCGAGGTGCGCGCTCTCGGGGGCGACTGGCTCGGAGACGCCACAACCGTTGCCGCCGCTGTGGACTCGTTGCTCTCGCAGCTGGACCCACAGCACGGCTACGTCTCGATCATGGCCTATCTCGACCGGATCGCCGACACCGCTCTGGCCGGCGTTCGTCGAACCATCGCCAACCGCACCCAGGCCCCCACCACCTTCGGCTGGGGACCACGCTTCCTTCACTCCACCGGGCAGTACCACAAGGGCGGTCCGGCCACGGGCGTCTATCTGCAGATCACCACGGAACCCCGCGAGGACCTGGCCATCCCGGGCCGCGACTTCACGTTCGGCGACTTCATCGCGGCTCAGGCCGCGGGCGACGCCCAGGTCCTGGCAGACCGCGGTCGCCCCGTCCTGCGACTGCACCTGACCGAGCACGACGACGGACTTGCCCAGCTGAGACTCGCACTCGGTCTCGACTCCCCAGCGGGGGGCGGGACCGGCGCCGTCGCGGGGACCTGATGATTCCGACCGCTGTCGCGCAGGGACAGAACCCGCTGCGCGACCCCCAGGACAAGCGCCTCCCACGGATTGCCGGTCCCTGCAGCCTGGTCCTCTTCGGGGTCACCGGAGACCTGGCGCACAACAAGATCATGCCGGCCATCTACGACCTGGCGAACCGTGGCCTGTTGCCCCCTGGCTTCAGCCTGGTCGGGTTTGCCCGCCGTGGCTGGACCCATGCGGACTTCGCCAAGATCGTGCGCGAGTCCGTCCGTGCCCATGCCCGAACTCCCTTCCACCAAGAGGTGTGGCGCAACCTGGCCGAAGGCTTCCGTTTTGTCGAGGGCGCATTCGACGACGCGGACGCCTTCGACGTGCTCCGCGAGACGCTGCAAGAAGTTGACAAGGAGCGCGGGACATCCGGCAACCACATCTTCTACCTCTCGATCCCGCCGGCGTTCTTCTCCACCGTGACCCAGCAGCTGGATCGCAGTGGCCTGAGTCAGGGCATCGAGGGCGCCTGGCAGCGGGTCGTCATCGAGAAGCCTTTCGGTCACGATCTGGACAGTGCCCGTGAGCTGAACTCGACCGTCGGATCGGTCTTCGCCTCGGACTCGATCTTCAGAATCGACCACTACCTGGGCAAGGAGACGGTCCAGAACCTCCTGGCCCTGCGCTTCGCCAACCAGATGTTCGAGCCGATCTGGAACGCCAACTATGTCGACCACGTGCAGATCACCATGGCCGAGGACATCGGCATCGGCGGCCGGGCCGGCTACTACGACGGCATCGGCGCCGCCCGTGACGTCATCCAGAACCATCTGCTTCAGCTGCTGGCCCTGACAGCCATGGAGAAGCCCGTCTCGTTCCAGGCTCACGACCTTCGCTCCGAGAAGGAGAAGGTCCTCTCGGCGGTGCGACTGCCTGAGGACCTGGCCACGTCCACCGTTCGCGGGCAGTACGCCCGGGGCTGGCAGGGTGGCGAACATGTCGGCGGCTACCTCGACGAGGAAGGCATCCAGGAGACCTCCACTACC
>DASRUA010000076.1:0-36413 GCA_035655615.1 Dermatophilaceae bacterium | reverse complement strand
GCCGTCCTCTTCCTTGATCTTCTCGATGGTGCCCCAGGCGCGCTCGGACTGTGCGCGCTTCTTGGACAGGATCAGGCGGCCTTCCTTGTCCTCCTTCTGGAGGACGAGGGCCTCGACTGCATCACCCACGGAAACGACCTCGGAGGGGTCGACATCGTGCTTGATGGAAAGCTCACGAGAGGGGATGACACCCTCGGTCTTGTAGCCGATGTCGAGCAGTACCTCGTCACGGTCGACCTTGACGATGATTCCTTCGACGATATCGCCGTCGTTGAAGTGCTTGATCGTCGCGTCGATCGCGGCGAGAAGCTCTTCCTCAGATCCGATGTCGTTGATCGCGACCTGGGGGCTGGCCTTTACGGCCGGGCTGGCAGTCATGTAGTTGGGACTCCGATTGGGGACAGATTGACTAAAGGCTCTCGACACTGGATGCCGGGTGTCCGGGTGGACGATGCAGGTGAATATAGGTGTGTTTTTGGAGGCGCTTGCTGACACGCTTCTGTACGCGACCGTTGCCGACCACCTCATGACTTTCGTATCAGACCTGCCAACCTTACCGATGGCGCCTCACTCTGGCAACGCAGGGGTCTCGGGCAGGATGTGGGTGTGAGCGACCCGAACGAGACCAACGACCCAAACCAGAACCCAGACCGGAATCCAGACAGGAGCCCATCTGCCCCGGCTCGACGCGAGGCCGATCCGATCGAGACTGCGCGAGCCAACCGGACCTGGTGGGATCTGGAGGCGGACGGGTACTACGCCGAGCACGGATCCTTCCTCGGCGACGACGATTTCGTGTGGGGGCCGGAAGGCCTTCGCGAGGCCGACGCAGGTCTGCTGGGCGAGGTCCGCGGAGCGAAGCTGCTTGAGATCGGCGCCGGAGCGGCTCAGTGCAGCCGGTATGCCGCACGGCGGGGTGCCCGCGTGGTCGCCACCGACATCTCCGGCGGCATGCTGCGCCACGGGGCCGACCTCAATCGACACTTCACAGCCGCGACCGGGTTGACAGTGCCGCTGGTGCAGTGCGACGCGACCAGCCTCCCGTTCGCCGACTGCTCGTTCGACACGGTCTTCACGTCATACGGCGCGGTGCCCTTTGTCGCGGACTCGGCCGCCCTGATGGCGCAGGCGGCCCGGGTGCTCCGCCCCGGCGGGCGGTTCGTCTTCTCCACAACCCACCCGATCCGGTGGGCGCTGCCCGATGATCCCGGCCAGCCGGGGCTGACGGTGAGCAGCTCGTACTTCGACCGAACGCCATATGTCGAACAGGAGTCAGGGACCACAACCTACGTTGAGCACCACCGCACGCTCGGCGATCGGGTGCGCGAGCTCACTGCCGCAGGACTCCGTCTGGTCGACCTGGTCGAACCGGAATGGCCGCAGGAGAACGAGCAGGTCTGGGGCGGGTGGAGTCCGCTGCGCGGCGCCCTCATTCCTGGGACGGCAATCTTCGTTTGCGATAAGCGATAACCAGAGTCGCCGGATGCCTGCTGACGACGAAGCACGACAAGGGCGGGATGAGCGACTGCTCAGCCCGCCCTTGTCGTCAGGCCCGACCGCTGACCATGCGGCGATACACGATCAGACCAGCGCCGGCTGCGAACAGCGCCAACCCTCCGACTCCCCGGCCGATGCTCGTGCCGCCGTTGGTGTTGGCGCCGGAGATCTCCAGCGCGTATGCCGTCGTTCCGGTTGCGTTGGCAGGAGAGCCGTAGGCCATTGCCTCGGTATTCGCACGCTCGGCACCGGCCACGATGGTCGCTTACTTCAGGCCGTAGTCGGAGGCAGTGGACTTACCCGACTCGACCAGCTTGGAGGTTCCCTCGACCGACAATTTGGTCGCGCCTGCGGGAAGGGCCGCGCCGCCGTCGGCAGCTGTGATCAGGCCAGCGGCCAGCTGCTCGGAACCCGTGGCGGCATCACCGAGACCGGCCGCGAGCTTGTTGGCCCCATCGGAGAGCTGGGTCGTGCCGTCGCTCAACTGGTTGGCACCACTCGAGAGCTGGCCCACCCCCGTATAGAGCTGGCCAGCCCCCGACGCGAGCTTCTGAACACCCGTATCCAGCTCACCTGTACCGGCCTTCAGCGTGCCGGCACCGGCATTGAGCTGGTTGAGCCCGTCCAAAAGCGCAAGGCCGCCCGCGCCTATCAGATCAACTCCACCCATGACGGCGTGAACGCCACCACGGAGGGTGTTCTGAGCCGGAGCGACATCCGTGCTTTTACCGACTGCCCCCTGCACCTGCGTCACGACCCCGCTGACGAGCTGGGAAACCCCGGCGTCCACCAGGAGCAGTCCCTGACGCAGCCCCGGGGCACTCGGGCACCCGACTACAACCGTGTTGTCGAGGCCACACTCGATGCTTATCAAGCCCGCCGCTGCTGTGGCGAGCTGGGTCTTCAGCGTCGCCAAGCCGGCCGAGACCTGGTCAAGACCCGGTATCGCCTGACCAGTGAGCCCATCGGAGATCGTGGTGAGTCCCACCTCAACCTGGCCGAGGGTGGCCGATCCAGTCTGGGTCTGGGTCTGGGTCTTCAACGCAGCCAGACCTGCACTAACGTGACCAAGCATGCCTTTGCAGGTGGAATCACCGGAGCAGGCGAACGTGGTCGCCGCCGTGGCGACACCGCCGATCAACTGGTCGATTGGACCCCCCGGGAACCAGACCGGCATCCATTCCCAGCTTGACCTGGGCGACCCCATACCTCGCGGTGAGGCCAGGCGTCGTGGGGTCACCAAGCCCTGCGGCTGCTGCTGCGAGCCCTGCGTTGACCTGATCAACCCCGCCCTTGAGCAGATCCACAGCACCTCCGGGCGCCGTGGCGTCGGCCAGGCCGACTTGAACCGCGTTCACGCCGAACAGGAGTATGCCCGGAGTGCTGATGGTGCCGATCCCCTGCAGCATGGACTGGATGCCGTCATGGATCGGCTGCGCTTGTGCTGGGAGCTGACCAATACCGCCATACAGCTGAGCCAGACCACTGTCCACCTTCTTCAACCCGTCGGTCACCTGAGCAAGCCCGACCAGCAACGCAGGGGCCTTGGCTGACGCTTGACCCAGACCATTCTGGAGATCTCCGGCCCCCGCATCGAGCTTCCCCGCTCCTGCCGCGAGCGTGTCTGAGCCGGCAGCAAGTTGCCCGGCCCGGCCGAGGCGTCCGAGGCACCGGCAGCGAGCTGCCCCGCGCCGTTGTTGACCTGTGAGGCACCGGCAGCCAATTTGATCGCCCCCGGAACCGCATCTCCGGCAAGACCGACGTTGAGCTTCTGCGCGCCGTCGCGCAGCTGGATGAGGCCGGCGATCAACGTCTGGGCGCCGTCACGCAGCTTCAGCACGTTAGCGTCGATCTGTGTCGCGCCGGCGGTGAGCTGAACACCGCTGTCGGCACCGGACTTGTAGCTTGCCGCACCGCCCTTGAACGGCGGGCTTTCGAGCGGATTGACCGGAAGCGCGGAGATGGACGCGTCCGGGATAGACCCGTTGGTGATTGTCGCCGAATACCCGAACTCCGAGGTGGGGCTACCGATCGGGCCGAACAACGTCATGGTGAACGACATCTGGGTCTGCCCACGACCATCGCCGGCCATGTTGGCTTCGCCCGACGCAACGTCGACGAAGTTGGACGGCAGCACCGTGGTCAGGGTGCCGACCATCGGGATGACGACCTTCTGGGTCTCGGTGATCATCTGGCCCGTGCCGTCGTTATACGTCACGTCTTGGTCCTTGCCGGTGACGTTCTGCACCTTGTAGTGGACCTCGAGGCGACCTGACTTGCCCACCACGTCGCCGGCCTCGACCGTCTTCCCGTTGAGCTTGTAGGTCACGGTGACCTGAAGAGGAAGCTTCTTGTTGTAGTCGCTCACGGTGCGAAGCCGCTCCTGGCCGTCAACCGTCTGCCTGGTGAAGATGTTGCTGTCGGTGACCGCGAAACTACTGAAGCCGTCAAGGTTGCGGAGGTTCTCGGTGGAGACCGGGTTCTTGATGATCACGGTGCCGTTACCCTGCAACGCGATCTGGTCATACACGCGAGCGTCGATAACACTGCCATCGGGGTTGAGGTGCGCCTGCACCGTCTCTGTGTTGCTGATGATGACGTTGTCAGACGCCAGGGCCGGGCCACTGGCCAGGACCAGCACCACCGGGGCGAGGACGAGGGCCACCCCGAGACGGACGGATGTCGACTTGAGCTTCACTTGGACTCTCCCGTCAGAAGACGCGCCAGCAGTTCCGGGTCGTTGGTGGGCGCTGTACTCGTGGGCGCCGGACTCGAACCACGGGTTGGCGGGGCATCGGCCTTGACAAACAGGTCGATGAGAGTGGCGACGATGAAGCCGAGAAAGAAAGCTCCCAGCTTCCCCAGCGGCGGGTTATGCGGCACCAGGCCGACAACACCCCCCCAGTGCGACTCCGAGCAGAGCCACGTGCTCCAGGTCAGAACCCCCACCGATCAACAAGACAACTGCTGCGCACAGCGCAAGCGCACTGCCGGAGAGCAAGCGTTGAGGCATCGTCCCACCTCACGAAAACAGTGCTCTCGCGGGCGCCCAGTGCATCCAATGAGGAAGAGCAGAGTGACGGGATACTAACCTGCCGGACGACCTGCCGCATTTTGAACCCGCCGGGGGGGTACGAACTTCCCGTCCCGGTCAGTGGACGGCGTCGTGCCAGGACCCGCCGACCCCGACACTGACCTCCAGCGGGACCTTCATCTCGACAGCCGCGCCCATTTCCTTGCGGACCAGGGCCTCGACCGGCTCGCGCTCGCCCGGCGCGATCTCCAGGACGAGCTCGTCGTGCACCTGCAGCAGGACCCGTGAGACAGCCTCTGACTCACGGAGCGCAGCGTCGACCCGCAGCATGGCCAGCTTGATGATGTCGGCCGCCGAGCCCTGGATCGGAGCATTCAGGGCCATCCGTTCGGCCGCCTCGCGTCGCTGGCGGTTGTCGGAGGTCAGGTCGGGCAGATAGCGCCGACGGCCCAGCATCGTCTCGGTGTAACCGGTTCCCCTTGCCTGCACGACGACGTCCTGCAGATAGTCGCGCACGCCGCCGAACCGGGTGAAGTACTCCTCCATCAGGGTCGCGGCCTCGCCGGTCGGGATGGACAGCTGTTTGGAGAGCCCGAATGCCGAGAGACCGTAGGCCAGGCCATAGGACATCGCCTTGATCTTGGAGCGCATTGCCGGGGTCACGTCCTGCGGCTCGACCCCGAAGACGCGCGAGGCCACGAACCGGTGCAGGTCCTCCCCGGACCTGAACGCCTGAATCAGCCCCTCGTCGCCGGACAGGTGCGCCATGATCCGCATCTCGATCTGGCTGTAGTCCGCCGACATCAGCGACTCAAACCCTTGTCCCACGATGAAGACCTCGCGAATCCGACGTCCCTCCTCCGTACGGATCGGGATGTTCTGCAGGTTCGGGTCCGTCGACGAGAGGCGCCCCGTAGCGGCGATCGTCTGCTGGTAGGTCGTGTGAATGCGGCCGTCGTCGGCCACCGAGTCCTGCAGGCCCTTGATGGTCTGCCGCAGTCGTGAGGAGTCACGATGACGCAGCAGTGCCTCGAGGAAGGGATGCTGCGTCTTGGCGTAAAGATCGGTCAGTGCGTCGGCGTCGGTCGTGTAGCCGGTCTTGGTCTTCTTGGTCTTGGGCATGCCAAGGGTGTCGAAGAGCACGACCTGCAGCTGCTTGGGCGAGCCGAGGTTGATCTGTTCGCCGCCGATGGCGTTGTACGCGTCGCCCTGGGCCTCGCGCACCTTCTCCGCGAAATCGGCCTCGAGCGCCTCCATGGCCGGCACGTCGACAGCGATCCCGACGCGCTCCATGGCAGCCAGCACGTCGACCAGCGGAAGCTCGATCTCCGCAAGGAGCGCCGCCCCCCCGGTTTCCTCCAGCTGGGTGTCCAGAGACGTGGCCAGGTCCAGGATCGCCCGGGCGCGCACCATCGCGGTCTGTGCCTCAGCCTGGCCGTCGGCGCTGAAGTCCAGCAGGCCCTGCCCGCCGGACTCGGTGTCGTTGCGAAGCTCGCGGGTGAGGTGGCGCAGCACCAGGTCGGCCAGGTCATAGGACCGCTGGTCAGGCCGGACGAGATACGCCGATAGCGCGGTGTCGCTGGTCAGCCCGGCCAGCTGCAGGCCCCGGGCGGCAAGGGCCTGCATCGGCCCCTTGGCATCGTGCATGGCCTTGGTCCGCGCAGCGTCGCCCAGCCAGGCCGAGACGGCGCCTTCTGCCGCAGGGTCGAGGCTGACAAGGTCGATGTATGCCGCCACGCCGGTCCCGGTGGCGATGGCCAGCGCCCGGGCGTCGCCGGTCCCCCGCGCCCAGCTGCCGTCAACGTGAACCCCGACGCGCGACCCGGGGGCCGTGTGCTCGGTCAGCCAGGCCGGCGCCTGCTCAGATGACAACACCGAACCATCCAGCTCGAAGCCTGAGTCTGCCTCGACCTCAACGGCCTCCAGGGTGGCGAAGAGGCGGTCGCGGAGCACCCGGAACTCCAGGCCGTCAAAGACCTTGTGCACCTCCTCGCGGTCCCACGACCTGCGCTCGAGATCGTCCACCGAGACATCCATGGCGACATCGTGGACCAGCTGGTTCAACCGTCGGTTACGCAGGACGCCGTCGAGGTTGTCGCGCAGCGACTCACCCGCCTTGCCCTTGATCTCGCTGACGTGCGCAACCACACCGGTGAGGTCGCCATACTGCTGAATCCACTTGGCGGCGGTCTTGGGTCCGACCCCGGGGACGCCGGGCAGGTTGTCCGAGGACTCACCGACCAGCGCCGCAAGGTCGCTGTAGAGCTGCGGCGAGACGCCGTACTTGGCCTCCACCGCGGCCGGGGTCATCCGGGCAAGCTCGGAGACCCCCTTGACCGGGTACAGAACCGTCACCTTGTCGTTGACCAGCTGAAACGCGTCGCGGTCGCCCGAACAGATGAGCACCTCGTCAATGCCGGCCGCCTCGATGGCAGAGGTCGTCAGTGTCGCCAGGACGTCATCGGCCTCGAAGCCCTCAACCTGGATGTACGGGATCCTCAACGCGTCGAGCACCTCGTGCACGAGCGAGATCTGCCCGTTGAACTCGTCAGGCGTCGCCGATCGACCGGCCTTGTACTCGGCGTACTCGGCCATCCGAAACGTCTGGCGGCTGATGTCAAAGGCCACCCCGACGTGGGTCGGCGCCTCGTCACGCAGGACGTTGATCAGCATCGAGGTGAAGCCGTAGACCGCATTGGTGTACTGGCCGGTGCTCGTCGAGAAGTTCTCCTTCGGAAGCGCGAAGAATGCCCGGTAGGCCATCGAATGACCGTCGATAAGAAGGAGTCGGCTCACGCATGGCAGCCTAGGCCCCAGCGACCGACACGGAGATGACCGACTACAGAAACGGGCAGGTTGATGAGCGCGAAGCGCGAGCAGGTCGTGGGCAGGCCCAGCACGATGAACGGCGGCGCCCTCGGGGAGAAGATGGGGATCGAGTTCATCGAGGCGACTTCGCAGCGGGTCGTCGCTCGGATGCCGGTCGCCGGCAACACCCAGCCGTACGGGCTGCTGCACGGAGGGGCGAGCGTCGTACTCGCAGAGACCCTGGGCACCCTCGGGGCCATGATGCATGCCGGCGAGGGGCGGATCGCGGTCGGCATCGAGATCAGCGCCACCCACCACCGTGCGGTCCGGTCCGGGTTCGTCACCGGCACCGCGACCGCACTGTCGGCGGGCAAGACCGTCGCCACCTACGAAGTCATCATCACCGACGACGACGACAACCGCGTGTGCACCTCCCGGATCACCTGTCTGATCCGTCCGAAGCCCCCCGGTGCATGACTGTGCCTGACAGCGCCGAATGAAGATCACCCTGGTCGCGCGTTTCCGCCTGCCGCTCGGCTGTCTCTGTGCCACGACCCCCCACTGACAGGTCAACGCCCGCGACAAGACTGATTGCGACCGCCCCATACAGTGACTCGCATGCACAGCGCCTTTCCCGGTCTCGGGACCGTGATCAATGTGGCGGCCATCGTCATCGGGTCCCTGCTCGGTATGGCGGTGGGCCACCGGCTGCCCGACCGCACCCGCTGGGTGGTCACCGACTGCCTGGGGCTGACGACGCTGCTCATGGCAGGTTTGATGGCGTTCACGGTGACCGACCGATCCCTGACGTCCGCGGTCGGTGCGGGCGCGCCCGTTCTGATCGTGCTCGGCAGCCTGTTGATCGGCGGCGTTGCCGGGTCGCTGCTGCGGATCGAGGGACGTCTGGAGGACCTTGCCGGCGTCATCCAGGCCCGGCTGGCGCGGCGCCCGCAACTGGTCGGGGCTCAGGAGGCGGGCCAGGGACACGAGGCCCGCGAACGCTTCATCGAGGGCTGGCTGAGCGCCTCCCTGCTGTTCTGCGTCGGACCGCTGACCATTCTGGGCTCGCTGTCGGACGGGTTGGGCAAGGGCATCGACCAGCTGACCCTGAAGGCGGTGCTGGACGGGTTCGCCGCCGTGGCGTTCGCGTCGTCCTTCGGGATCGGCGTCCTGCTCTCGGCCGTGTCGGTCGCCGTCGTACAAGGCCTGCTGACGCTGCTGGGGGTGTTCCTGGGCGCGATGCTCCCGGACGCCCAGATCGCGGCCCTCACAGCCACCGGCGGCCTGCTGCTGGTGGGGATCTCCCTCCGGCTGCTGCGGATTCGTGAGATCCCGGTGGGCGATCTGCTGCCCGCGCTGATCGTGGCGCCGCTGCTCACCCAGCTCGTGGTGATAATGCGTTAGACCCCCGAGGACTCCTCAGGGGTTTGACGACCCACCCGTCATGCCGGAGACGACCGTGGCGGCCACCTCACGCATCCCCAGCCTGCGATCCATCGCGGTCTTCTGGATCCAGTTGAAGGCCTCCGGCTCACTGATCATCAGCTTGGCCATCAGGACGCCTTTGGCCCGGTCCACGATCTTACGGGTCTCAAACCGCTCCCCCAGGTCCGCGATCTCGGCCTCCAGCGCGTGCATCTCGACCCAGCGGGAGCGCGCGATGCCGATGGCAGGGGCGAGGTCGGCTTCAGTGAACGGCTTGATGATGTAGGCCATGACCCCGGCGTCCCGGGCGCGCTCGACAAGCTCCTTCTGGCTGAACGCCGTCAGTATCACGACTGGCGCAATCCGTTCCTTGCCGATCTGCTCGGCCGCGCTGATGCCATCGAGCACCGGCATCTTGACGTCCATCAGCACCAGATCCGGCTTGAGCTCACGGCTGAGGGCAACTGCCTGCTCACCGTTGCTGGCCTGTCCCACCACGTCATAGCCGGACTCGACCAGCATCTCGGCGAGGTCCAGGCGGATCAGCGCCTCGTCCTCCGCAACAAGGATGCGAACCCTGCCGGCAGCAGCAGGTGGGTTGGCGGGCGGGCTCGGCAGGGGGTGTGCGTCGTCGGTCACGAAGATAAGCCTACCGACCGCCTTCCAGCCGCGACGGAACCCTCCGCCTTCCAGCCGCGACGGAACCCTCCGCTTTCCCCCAGCAAAGGTTCATCCGCCAAGGATCTAGTGCTCGCGACCCCGACGTTCTACGGTGTGGCCATGTTCGTCCACGTCGTGAAGATGACCCCGCGATTCGTCATGTACTTGTTCTTCGCAGTCACCCTCACGCTTCTCGCCTTTGCCGTGGCTGCGGTGTCCTTTCTGGGCTTCACGCTCGCCGTCCAGGGGTGGGCCGTCAACCCGCCAACAACTATCCACGCTCCCGTGCAGCGATAGCGTCGCCGCGTTCTTCAGCCAGTGAGTTACCGGGTGCTGAGGGGGGACTCGAACCCTCTTTGCACGCACTGTCAGGTATGTCGACTTGGTCTTAACGCTCAGCAGTTGTCACCTCACCACCTCACCACCTCACCACCTCACCACCGAGAGGAAGCCAGATGTCCGACTACACCGTCAGTTTCCGCAGCGTGCTTCGCGGGTACGACCAGACCCAAGTGGACCACCATATGAATGAACTGGCGCAGGCAGCGGCGTCAGCCTGGCAAGAGGCCACCGAACGCACCCGCCAGATCAACGATCTCAAGGCCGTCAACAGCCAGCTCAAGAGCGAGGCGGAAGGTCACGCCGAGCGGGCCCGCGTGCTCGAAAGGGCCCAGCTGGAGACCGCGGCACCCACCTACACGGGTCTCGGCGAACGCATCGGCTCAGTCCTGACACTGGTAGACACCGAAGTCAGTGAGCTGCGGACACGCGCTCGGGCGGGCGCGGCGAACAGCCGTGCGCTCGCCGAAGAGAACGCTCTCGCGACCCGTCAGGACGCGGACAAGTATGCGAGGGAGACACTTAGTGCAGCCGAAGACGAGGCAGCCCGGATCCTGGACGAGGCCAGACAGCAGGCGGACAGCCTCCTGGATGACGCCATACAGCAGGGGGAAGGCATCCGAGACGATGCCAGACAGGAGGCGGAAAGCCTGCGAGACGACGCCGACCGCCAGGCAATTGCCCGACAGGACGCAGACCGCCAGGCAATGGCCCGACGGGAAGAGGCCGAAACCCTCTACGAGCAGGCGCGTGCCAAGTCCGCGGCCGCGGCAGTCGACTTCGAGACGACTCTGGCCGCGCGTCGAGAAGCGTCAGCCTTGGAGTTCGCTGCCCAGGTCACGGCAGCCGAACAACATCTGGCCGCCGTCCGGCTGCGTTCGGAGCAGGCTCGCAGCGACTCTGAGCGAGCGCAGCAGGAGGCTGCGTCGAAGATTGCACAGCAGCTGGAGCAGGCGACGGCGCGCGCTCAGACAGTGGTGGCTGAGGCCAAGACCAAGGCTGAGCGCATCCGGGACAGCTCCGAGCGCGAGCTCGCCGCCACGACGCATCGTCTTGACAGCGTCAATGCGCAGATCAACAACGTTCGCCACGACCTCTCTGTGCTCGGCAGTGCTACCAGGATCAACCCGATGGCACTGGTAGAACCTGCTGCCGACCAGAACGAGGCCGCGGGTGAAGTCGAGCAGGAGGCCTCTGAGGTCGAGCAAGAGGTTGTGGCAAACGAACAGGCCGACGTCCAAGCGGCTGGCTGAAGTCACGGGGCCAGCACCGGGTTGAGCAATCAGCAGGTAACCGGTGCTGGCTGTCGTGAGGGCCCACTAGTCGGCCTGATCCACGTACGCCCTCCACCAGTCATCACGGTGAAGATCTTGACACCCATGCCAACATGTCTGATGCAGGTACCCCCTCCACCAGTCATCACGGTGAAGACCCGCACACCCATGCCAACACGTCCATGGAGACCAGCCCCTCGGGAAGGTCCATCCCTTCCACCCCAGCTCATCCAGGTCGTCGAGCCCTCTCACCTCATTCATCCGATTCTGTCTTACGCGCCGCGGCACGTTGGCCAGCAGCCACAGAACCGACATGGCACAGAGGACGCTCGGTAAGAAGAATGCAGCCTCGACGAATGTCACGTCTTTTCTCCTTATCCCCCTCAGCGTGGCACTTCTCACTTCCCCCGAAAGCGGAATCACGCGTTCCCGTTTTCCTGGGACGTAATGAGATTTTTGCGCGAATTTGTGGCTGCCCGCAAGTGGTCTGACAAGGGAATCTGGGCGCCGACGGGAGAGGGACGGGAGCAATACCTTCAACTTAGGGTTACAATGGTGTAGTTTGAGTCTATGGGCCGACCGGGACAGAAGGTACTGAAGGACGAGGATGGTCTCGCGGACCGGATCTCGTTGGGGCTGTTGGCGCGGGCGTTCCCGCGGGCAACTGTTGAGGCGGTCGTGCAGGCAGCGAAGGCGCGGGAGCAACGGACACGGATGCTCCCGTCCTGGCTGGTCGTCTACTACGTGCTGGCGTTGGCGTTGTTCATGGACATGGGCGGCGGCCGGGTGATGCGCAAGCTCGCGGGGACGATGTCGTGGGCCGCTCGCGGTGTCACGGTCGCGCTGCCTTCGGAGGAGGCACTGAGCCGGGCCCGGGCCCGGCTGGGCCCGGTCCCGATGCGGTTGTTGTTCGAGTCGGTCGCTGGCCCGCTGGCGTCACCGGATACCCCGGGCGGTTTCTGGCGGGGCCGGCGGGTGCTCAGCATCGACGGGACAACCCTGGACGTGCAGGACACCGAGGCGAACTGGGCCCGCTTCGGGGGGCCGGGCACCCGCGACGAGTCCGGCGCCGGGTTGCAAGGCGGGTTCCCCAAGGTCCGGGTGGTGGCTTTGGCCGAGTGCGGCACCAGGGCGTTGATCGCCGCACGGCAGGGCAGCTACGCCACCTGCCAGAAGGCGCTGACGGTGGAGCTCCTTCCCCTGCTTGGGGAGGGGATGCTGGTCCTGGCCGACCGCAACTTCCCCGGCTATGACCTGTGGGGCCGGGCCGCGGCGACCGGAGCGGACCTGCTGTGGCGGGTCGGGTCCATCTTTCCGCTTCCCGTGGTCGCGGTTCTGGCCGACGGCAGCTATCTGTCGAGACTGTCCCCGCCCAGGAAGGAGCTCCGGGACGGCGCCGCGCCGATCGTCGTCCGGGTCGTGGAGTACCACCTGTTGGCTCCCGACGGGACCCCGACCGAGGTCTTCGCGCTGATCACCACCCTGCTGGACGTCGAGGCTGCTCCCGCCGGCGAGCTGGCCGAGCTCTACCACGCTCGCTGGCAGATCGAGAACGCCTTCGGCGCGCTGAAGTCCCAGCTCAAAGGTGACGGCGTCGTGCTGCGATCCAAGACCCCCGACGGCGCCGAGCAGGAGCTGTGGGCGCTGCTATGCGCCTACCACGCCATCCGCGAGCTGATCTGCGCCGCCGCAGAGCTCACCGACCAAGACCCCTTACGCCTCTCATTCATCGCCGCCCTGGACGCGGTACGCGGCCCGGTCGGCGACCCGGCCGCTTTCCCCCCCTAACCACCCACCCGGCCACGTCCCCGCCGCATGGCTGCACATCCTGGCCGCCCTGGTCAACCCCCGCCGGCTCGGCCGGTCCAACCCCCGAGAGGCCAAACGCAGCCACACCTAACCACGCAAACGAGCCGACAGGACCCTGCGGCCACCGCCACGCGGACACCTCACCCTGGACCTGCTACCACTACCCCAAGAGGCCTAAGTTGAAGGTATTGGGGACGGGAGGGCACGCCAGTGGTATGCAAGGCCCTGGTGCGAAACGCATGTGGGCTCTATCCGCGTCTGCTATTCCGAAGGGCGCGGGGGACCGCCGGATGACCCGAGGTTGACGGTCCGGGTGCTGATCTACGGGTACACCACAGGGGTTCGGTCCTCACGGAAGTGGCCGGCCAGGTCCGGGCCACAAGGACCTTCCCAACCACGTCTCCGCCGGTCAGGACCCTAGATAGTTCGTGCCGAGGGCGGGACTCGAACCCGCACGCCCTTGCGAGCAAAGCATTTTGAGTGCTCCGTGTCTGCCATTCCACCACCCCGGCGAGGTTGCGGCGATCAGCATACCGGGATACCGATCGCCACAAGAACGGGTCGCCACCAAAAGAGCGTTACAACCGGTCGTCAAATCTCCTGGTATGCGACGCAGCCTTCCTCGCGACATCGCCCACGTGGTGCACGCGCAGGTCGTTGGTCGAACCCGGTATGCCGGGAGGTGAGCCGGCGACGATGACCACTGTGTCGCCCTCGACACATCTGCCACTCTCGAGCAGTGCCTCATCGACCTGCGCCATCATCTCGTCGGTGTGACGAACCGCCGAGACCAGGAAGGACTCGATGCCCCAGGTCAGAGACAACTGCGCACGAGTGGCCTCCAGCGGCGTGAACGCCAGCATCGGGATCTTGGATCTGATCCGGCAGAGCCGCCGCGCCGAGTCTCCCAGCTGGGTAAACGTCACGAGGTACTTTGCCCCCAGGAGCTCGCCGATCTCAGCCGCAGCGGCCGTCACTGCTCCACCGACCGTGTGCGGTCGGGTGCCGAGCTCCGCAACGCGCTCGAGGCCGTGCTCCTCGGTGCTCTCGATGATCCGGGCCATCGCTTCCACAGCCTCGGTCGGCCACTTGCCGACGCTCGTCTCGCCGGAGAGCATGATGGCGTCAGCGCCGTCCAGGACGGCGTTGGCGCAGTCGCTGACCTCGGCCCGGGTCGGCCGGGAGCTCTCGATCATCGACTCGAGCACCTGGGTGGCCACTATCACGGGTTTGGCTTGGCGCCGGCACATCTCGATGGCAAGCTTCTGAACAATCGGGACTTCTTCGAAGGGGAGCTCGACGCCGAGGTCACCACGCGCGACCATCACGGCGTCGAACGCGTTGATGATCTCCTTGAGGTTCTTGACCGCCTGCGGCTTCTCGATCTTGGCGATCACCGGGAGGCGAATGCCCTCCTCGTCCATGATCTCGTGGACCCGTTCGATGTCCTTGGCGTCACGCACGAAGGACAGTGCCACCATGTCGGCGGGCAGTCGCAGCGCCCAGCGCAGGTCCGCCTCGTCTTTTTCCGACAAAGCCGGCACGCTGACCGCGACGCCCGGCAGGTTGATGCCCTTGTTGTTGGACACGACCCCGCCGATGACCACCTCGCAGGCCACGTCGGTGTCGCTGACCTCGAGCGCCTTCAGCGTGACCTTGCCGTCGTCGATCAGCAACCGGTCGCCGGGTTTGACGTCGCCTGGAAGCCCCTTGTAGGTCGTCGACACGCGCTTCTGGTCGCCCGAGATGTCTTCGACCGTGATGGTGAATCGTTCGCCGTCGACCAGCGTGACCTGGCCGTCGGTGAAGCGACCCGTGCGAATCTTCGGACCCTGCAGGTCGACGAGTACGCCCACAGCCCTGCCCGACTCCTTGCTGGCCTTACGCACCGAGGCATAGGCCGCTTCGTGCTCTTCGTAGCTCCCGTGCGAACGGTTGATCCGGGCAACGTCCAGACCCGCATCAACCAGGGCCCGAACCCCCCCGGGCACAGCCGTTGCGGGGCCAAGGGTACAGACGATCTTTGCGCGGCGCATGGTGTCGATTCTATTGGCGGGTTGAGCGATATCGTGAATCGGGTTATGGCTGAACTCACACGTTGAGCGGCCGGTCCGTGGGGTTGATCGGGCGAGGCAGCGCAGAGCTACCGCCCATGAGATAGGCGTCCACACCGGCGGCCGCAGAACGGCCCTCGGCGATGGCCCACACGATCAGCGACTGACCGCGACCGGCATCTCCGGCAGCGAAGACACCGGGCACCGATGTCATGAAAGCCTTGTCCCGCTTGATGTTCGAGCGCTCGTCCAGCTCGACGCCGAGCTGTTCGACCACACCATTGGTCTGCGGTCCGAGGAAGCCCATGGCGAGTAGGACCAGCTGTGCGGGGATCTCTCGTGCGGTGCCTTCGACCTCCACAAAGCCGCCTACGTTGCCAGGCTTCACCTCGACCAGGGACAGGGCCCGGACCCTGCCGAGATCGTCACCCAGGATCTCCTTGGTGCTCACCGCGTAGATGCGCTCCCCGCCCTCTTCATGTGCGCCCGCGACGCGGTAGAGCGTGGGGTATGTCGGCCACGGCTGGATCGCGGGGCGATCCGGCCCGGGGCGGGGCATGATCTCCAGAGAGGTCACAGACCTGGCGCCCTGGCGGAGTGCGGTGCCGATGCAGTCCGCCCCCGTGTCGCCACCGCCGATCACGATGACGTCCTTGCCGGTGGCGACGACCTGGTTCTCGACCTCTTCGCCCAGTGCAACGCGGTTCGCCGGCGGCAGGAACTCCATGGCCTGCATGACTCCGTCCAACTGACGTCCGGGAACGGGGAGGTCACGTGGGACCGTGGCGCCGACAGCCAGCACGACGGCGTCATACCGGTCACGCAGCGCCTTGCCGGTCACTGCTCCACCAACGTCGACGCCGGTGCGGAACCGGGTGCCCTCGGCCGTCATCTGGGCCAGACGACGGTCGAGGACGGACTTCTCCATCTTGAACTCGGGGATGCCGTAGCGCAGCAGACCGCCTGCTTTGTCGGCTCGCTCATACACGGCGACGGTGTGCCCGGCCCGGGTCAGCTGCTGGGCAACGGCCAGGCCAGCCGGCCCGGACCCGACGACGGCAACGGTCTTGCCGGACAGTCGATCCGGGGCTTTGGGCGAGACGGCTCCGCCATCGAAGGCGCGGTCGATCGTGGTGACCTCGATCTGCTTAATGGTCACGGGGGGCTGGTTGATGCCCAGCACACAAGCGGTCTCGCAGGGAGCCGGGCACAACCGACCGGTGAACTCCGGGAAGTTGTTCGTGGCATGCAGCTGCTCGACCGCCTCGCTCCAGTCGCCCTTCCACGCCAGGTCGTTCCACTCGGGAATCCGGTTTCCCAGCGGACAGCCGTTGTGGCAGAACGGGATACCGCAGTCCATGCAGCGTCCTGCCTGCCTCTGCACCTGCGCGACATCCTGCTGCTCGTAGACCTCACGCCAGTCCATCAGCCGGACCGGAACCGGACGGCGCTTGGGCAGCTCGCGCTCACGAGTGGACAGGAATCCCCGAGGATCAGCCACGAGAAGCCTCCATGATCCGCTCCCACACGTCAGGGCCGTTGAGGTCAAGCCCCTCGGCCTCGGCCGTGGTTCGAACGTCGAGGACACGCTGGTAGTCACGCGGCAGGACCAGGGTGAACTGGCCCTTGACGTTGTCCCAGTCCGCGAGCAGCCTTCCGGCAACTGCGGATTCGGTCCACCGTCGGTGTCTGACCAGAAGGTCCTGCACGATCTCCACATCGCGCTCACGCAGCGGCATGAGATCGACCAGCTCACGGTTGACCCGACCCTCACGCAAATTCAGGACATAGGCCACGCCACCGGACATACCAGCCGCGAAGTTGCGACCGGTGGGCCCGAGGACGAGCACCGTTCCACCGGTCATGTACTCGCAACCATGGTCGCCCAGTCCTTCGACCACCGCCGTGGCGCCGGAGTTGCGCACGCAGAACCGCTCGCCCACCTGCCCACGAAGGAAGACCTCACCGCTGGTGGCTCCGTAGGCGATCACATTGCCTGCGATGACGTTGTGCTCAGCCGGCAGCGAAGCCGCGCGATCGGGCCGAACCACGACCCGGCCACCCGAAAGTCCCTTGCCCACGTAGTCGTTCGCATCGCCATACAGACACAACGTGATGCCGGCAGGGAGGAAGGCCCCGAGCGACTGCCCAGCCGACCCCATCAGCGAGATCTGGATCGTGTCGTCGGGCAGACCGGAAGGGTAGGCCTTGGTCACCTCGTGGCCGAGCATGGTGCCGATCGTGCGGTTGACGTTGCGGACGGGCAGCTCGATGCGGACCGGCGTCTTGTCGCGCAAGGCTTCCTGGCTCATCTCGATCAGCGTGTGGTCAAGGGCCTTGGCCAGTCCATGGTCCTGACCGACGGTATTGCGACGGGGCGCACCGTTCGGGGAGACGACCTCCGCGAGAATCGGCGTGAGGTCAAGGCCGCTGGCCTTCCAGTGCTCGACCGCCGCCGCCGTGTCAAGGCGCGATACCTCCCCGATGGCTTCGCTCAGGGACCTGAACCCCAAGGCGGCCAGGTGTTCACGGACCTCTTGGGCGACATACTCAAAGAACGTCTCGATGTACTCGGGCTTGCCCGAGAACCGTGAACGCAGCTCCGGGTTCTGGGTAGCGATGCCCACCGGGCAGGTGTCGAGATGACACACGCGCATCATGACGCAGCCGCTGACCACCAGCGGAGCGGTGGCGAAGCCGAACTCCTCGGCTCCGAGCAGCGCCGCGATCACCACGTCCCGTCCGGTCTTGAGCTGTCCGTCGACCTGAACCACGATCCGCTCACGCAGACCGTTGAGCACCAGAGTCTGCTGGGTCTCGGCAAGTCCGAGCTCCCATGGGGCGCCCGCGTGCTTGAGCGAAGTGAGTGGCGCGGCACCCGTACCACCGTCATGGCCCGAGATGAGCACGACGTCGGCATGCGCCTTGCTGACGCCTGCGGCGACCGTTCCCACACCGATCTCCGCCACGAGCTTGACGTGCACGCGCGCCGACGGATTGGCGTTCTTGAGGTCGTGGATCAGCTGCGCCAGGTCTTCGATGGAGTAGATGTCGTGGTGCGGTGGCGGCGAGATAAGCCCGACCCCTGGAGTGGAGTGCCGAGTGCGGGCAACCCACGGATAGACCTTGTGTCCGGGCAGCTGACCGCCCTCGCCCGGCTTGGCGCCCTGCGCCATCTTGATCTGGATGTCGCTGGCCTGGGTGAGATAGAGCGAGGTCACTCCGAAGCGGCCAGAAGCGACCTGCTTGATCGCCGAGCGGCGCACCGGGTCCAGCAGACGGTCCTCGTCCTCCCCGCCCTCGCCCGTGTTCGACCGGCCGCCAAGGCGGTTCATCGCCACGGCGATCGTCTCGTGGGCCTCCTGGCTGATGGAGCCGTAGCTCATCGCCCCGGTGCTGAACCTGGCCACGATCGCACTGACCGGCTCTACCTCGTCGATGGGCACCGGCGCGCGGTCGGCAGCGAACTTGAACATCCCACGCAACGTCATCAGCCGCTCTGACTGCTCGTCGACGCGCGCTGTGTACGTCTTGAAGATGTCGTAGCGCCGCGTTCGGGTGGCGTGCTGCAGGCGAAAGACGGTCTCCGGGTCGAACAGGTGGGGCTCGCCCTCACGGCGCCATTGGTACTCCCCGCCCACCGCCAGCTTGCGATGCGGCAGCCGCACGCTGTCCAGCGGGTATGCCGTGGCGTGACGCGCCGCCACCTCCTGCGCAACAACATCGAGACCGATGCCACCCAGTTGAGAGGTTGTCCCGGTGAAGTAGGAGTCGATCAGCTCCTGGGAGAGCCCGATGGCCTCGAAGGCCTGTGCTCCGCGATAGGAGGCCACGGTGGAGATGCCCATCTTGGACATGACCTTGAGCACGCCCTTGCCCAACGCCTTGATGAGGTTCTTGACCGCCTTCTCGGCGCTCTCTGCGGGAAGTGCCCCCGAACGAACCAGGTCCTCCACCGTCTCCATGGCCAGATAGGGGTTCACGGCCGCGGCGCCGAAGCCGATGAGGAGCGCCACGTGATGGACCTCCCGGACGTCTCCGGCCTCGACGAGCAACCCGACAAGGGTGCGGGTCTTCTCCCGGATCAGGTGGTGGTGCACCGCCGAGGTGAGCAGAAGCGACGGGATCGGCGCGAAGGCGCGGCTGGAGTCACGGTCGGACAGAACGACGAAACGTGCGCCCGCGGCAATGGCCACCGACACCTCCGAGAGGATCTCGTCGAGGCGGGCCTTCATCGCGTCGGACCCGCCGGAGACGTCGTAGAGGCCCCTGACCAGGTGCGTGGCGTAACCGGGCAGATCGCCGTCGGCATTGATGTGGACGATCTTGGCCAGCTCGTCATTGTCGAGCACGGGGAAGGGCAGGACGAGCTGACGGGCGTGGGCCGGTCCGACGGAGAGCGCGTTGCCCTCTGAACCGATCACGGTGCCGAGTGAGGTGACGAGCTCTTCGCGAATGGCGTCAAGGGGTGGGTTGGTCACCTGGGCAAACAGCTGAGTGAAGTAGTCGAAGAGCAGCCGAGGACGCTCGGACAACACCGCAATGGGGCTGTCGGTGCCCATCGAGCCCAGCGCCTCTCCCCCGGTCCTTGCCATCGGGGACAACAGGATCCGCAGCTCTTCCTGGGTGTAGCCGAACGTCTGCTGACGACGGGCGACCGATGCCGCGGTATGCACGACATGCTCACGCTCGGGCAGTGCGCTCAGGTTGATCAGCCCGGCATGGAGCCAGTCCTCATAGGGATTCTCAGCCGCGAGCGACGACTTGACCTCGTCGTCGCTGACGATGCGGCCGTGCTCGGTGTCGACCAGGAACATCCGCCCTGGCTGCAACCGGCCCTTGCGGACCACCCGCCCTGGCTCGAGGTCCAGGACGCCGGTCTCCGAAGCCATGACCACCAGGCCGTCATCGGTGACCCAGTAGCGTCCTGGACGCAGACCGTTGCGGTCCAGGACCGCACCGATAACGGTGCCGTCGGTGAACGTGACGCAGGCCGGACCGTCCCAGGGCTCCATGAACGTGGCGTGGTACTGGTAGAACGCCTTGCGAGCCGGGTCCATCTCCTCGTGGTTCTCCCACGCCTCGGGAATCATCATCAGGACTGAGTGCGGCAGCGATCGACCGCCCAGGTGCAGCAGCTCCAGAACCTCGTCGAAAGTCGCCGAGTCCGAGGCCCCGTCGGTGCAGATCGGGAAGAGACGTTCGAGGTCACCGGGGATGACATCGCTGGCGAGCTGGCTCTCGCGAGCCTTCATCCAGTTCCGGTTGCCCTTGAGCGTGTTGATCTCGCCGTTGTGGGCAATCAGCCGGTAGGGGTGGGCCAACGGCCATGAGGGGAAGGTATTGGTCGAGAAGCGTGCGTGGACCAGCGCCAGCTCGGTGGCAAACCTCTCGTCAGACAGATCGGGGAAGAAGAGCTCAAGCTGATCCGTGGTGAGCATGCCCTTGTAGACCATCGTTCGTGCCGACAGGGACGAGAAGTAGACCGCGGCTTCGTGCTCGGCACGTTTGCGCAGACAGAAGGCCAGACGTTCCATGCCCAGACCCACCACCCGACCCGCGGACGCGGTGACAAAGAGCTGGCGGAAGAACGGCATGCACGCCCGGGCTGCGTCACCGACGATCTCCGAGGCGATCGGCACATCGCGCCACCCGAGGACCTTCAGCCCCTCCTCCTTGGCGATGAGCTGGATCTCCGCAACGGCAGCGGCGCGCTCGTCCTCATCGACGGGCAGGAAGGCGATACCCGCGGCGTAGGCGCCCCGCGGGGGCAGCTCGAAGTCCACAACCTCGCGCAGGAAGGCGTCCGGGATCTGGGTGAGGATGCCCGCGCCGTCACCGACATTTGGATCTGCGCCGGTCGCGCCGCGGTGCTCGAGATTGCGCAGGGCCGTCAGACCATGGTCGATGATGTCGTGTCCCGCGCTACCACGCATGGTCGCCACGAGCGCCACACCACATGCATCATGCTCGAACCCGGAGTTGTACAACCCCTGGTTCATCGGCTGAGCCGAGAACAGCGAAGAAGCCACGATCAGACACCGTCCTTGACGTATCGAGAAGCACCTCGGAGAACCTGCATGGACGGCATTGGCCAGCGAGGAATTTTCAGAATACCGGAAAGCTCAAAATCCTTGCACGCATTTCGCCTCAGTCCGAATGATGAGATGACTGAGGTGCATCCCCGGCTGGTTCGCCGGTGGCCGGCTCGTCCGTGGCTGGCCCTGCCGACCCGTTGACCTCCTCGTCAGCCCGCCGCACCCGAACCCCGAAGTACCAGAAAGCGAACGCCGAACCGGCGAAGACGATCAGGGACGTCCAGATGTTGAGGCGAAGCCCCAGAATGAGGTTGGCGTGATCATCGCGCAGCATCTCGATCAACAGGCGACCGATCGTGTAGAGCATCCCGTAGAGCGCGAAGATCTGGCCCCTGGCGAGACTGAACCGGCGGTCGACCAGCACCAGGGCCAGCGCGACGAGCATGCACCACAACGACTCGTAGAGAAACGTCGGCTGGAAGACCCCTTCGATGTTTGTGGTGCTGCCAGGGCAAGTGACCGCTACCCCTGCGCTCTGGTCCCAGCAGTGGATCTGCAGGCCCCACGGCAGATCGGTCCTGCCGCCATGCAACTCGTTGTTGAAGTAGTTGCCCCAGCGGCCGATCGCCTGGGCAAGGACTATGCCGGGGGCAGCCGCATCGGCGTAGTCCAGCAGACGGACTCCGTGACGACGACAACCGATCCAGGCGCCCACGATGCCGAGCGCGACGGCGCCCCAGATACCGAGACCGCCCTCCCATATCTTGAGCGCATTCCATGGGTTCTTGCCCGCGACGAAGTAGAGCTCGGGGTCGGTCATCACGTGATAGATCCGACCACCGACGATCCCGAACGGAACCGCCCACACCGCCACGTCCAGCGCCTGGCCGGGCTTGCCGCCGCGATCGTTGAGCCGTCGCTGGGTGATCCAGACCGCCACGATGATGCCGGCAAGGATGCACATCGCATACGCCCGGATGGGGAATGGGCCGATGAACCAGACCGACTGTTCGGGGCTCGGGATAGACGCGATCAACTCTTGGCAGCCTTGATCTTCGCGACCAGGGCGTCAGGAGTCGTCAGGGTCTTGGTGATGTCCTTGCCGTTGAGCCACACGGTGGGCGTGCCGGTCACTCCAGCCTTCCCCGCGGCAGTCGCCACCTCGGTGACGTACTGCGCGTGCTGGCCCGAAGAGGTGCACTTCTGCCAGGTCGTCAGCGCCGGACCGGTGATCCCGGCGGTCTTGGCGAACTCCGTGAGCTGGGCGTCGGTGTAGCCGGCACCCTCCTTGGCGGGCTGCGCCGCGAAGACCGCCGCGTGGTACTCCAGGAACTTGCCCGCGTCGGCCGCACAGGCGACCGCGTTCGCGGACCGTTTTGACGAGTCGTTGCCGAGGTTGTCATCCAGGAAGGACAGGGTGTGCACCACGTACTTCATCTCACCGGCTTTGGCCATCGAGCTGAGGGTGGGGCCAAACGTCTTCTCGAACTCGCCGCAGATCGGGCACTGGAAGTCCACGAAGACGTCGAGGGTGGGCGCGTTGCTCTTCCCCGCTGCCGGGTTGGCCAGGATGCCGCCACCCGTGCCTCCGACAACACCCACAGGAGTGGGATTCCCCGAAGCGCCGGTTGACGACCCCGACTTGCTGTTGCTGCCAATAACGATTGCCACCACGACTGCCAGGACCACCACGACGGCAATGATCGCGCCGATGACGACCACGTTTGGGCCGCTCTTAGGCGTGGCTTTCGCGATCTTCTTGGAGGCGTCTGGACGCATCTGGGTGGGTCTCCTTATCCGAACAAACGGTAGTCAAGGCTGTATGCCGTACGAGGACGAACGATGAGCCACGCGGCACAGACCAGGAGCCCCACGTCGCGAAGTATTTCCAATGGGTATTGCGTTTGAGAGGCCGCGATGGTTCCCCCGCCGCCGAAGCAGCCGCAGTCAAGAGCCAGCCCGTGGGCCCACGCCCAGCTGATACCGATGATGAAGGCCAGCATCAGGAGGCCGCCCACGACTGCAGACGCACGCGTGAAAAGGCCTGCGACCAGGAGCAGACCGACCAGGATCTCGAGCACTGGCAAGGCGTAGCCCACGTAACCCGCGAAGTCGTACGGAAGGATCTGGTAGGCACGCACCGCCCGCGCCGAGAGGGCCGGTTTGGTCACCTTGGCTACCCCGGCCCAGATGAGGACGATCCCCAGGATCAAACGGGCCAGCAGACCAAAGACATCTGGCAGCCGGGTGACTGCCCTATCAATCACCAGACCCATGAGCTCAGCGCCCTTCTCGGACGCCAGCAGCCAGCTCGGCGCAGAGCTTGCGGATCGCGGTGAGACCGTTCGCAGACGAACCTGTGTCGGTGAGACAGCGCACCAGGGCCGAGCCGACGATCACGCCGTCGGCAAAGGCCGCGACCTGCGCGGCCTGGGCGCCGGTGGAGACGCCGAGTCCGACGCAGATCGGCAGGTCGGTCATCAGGCGGGTCCGGGTGACCAGCACCTCAGCCGCGTCGCCGACCGTCGTGCGTGCCCCGGTGACTCCCATGCTCGACGCGGCGTAGACGAAGCCGCTGCAGGCCGCAGCGGTGCTCCGGAGCCGCTGCGGGGTGGAGCTCGGCGCCACCAGGAAGACATGATCCAGGTCGTTGCGCTCCGCAGCCGCCATCCACTCGGCACCCTCGTCAGGGATGAGGTCAGGGGTGATCAGGCCCGCTCCGCCCGCCTTGGCCAGGTCGGCGGCAAACCGCTCGACGCCATACCGGAGAACGGGGTTCCAGTAGGTCATGACCAACGCAGGAGCGCCGGCGTCGGCAACTGCCCGCACCGCGGTGAAGACGTCATTGAACCGGACCCCGTGCTGGAGCGCGACGTCGGCCGCGTGCGCAATGACCGGGCCGTCCATCAGCGGATCGGTGTAGGGCACGCCGATCTCGACGATGTCCACCCCGGCGGCGACCATGGCGACCATGGCGTCGATGGATCCGGGCACGTCCGGGAACCCGACGGGCAGGTACCCCACGAGCGCCGCCCGACCCTCCGCCCTGGTCTTGGCAAGAACTGCTCCGACGCCGCTCACAGCTGCTCCAACCCCTCTGGCTTCTGTCCTTCGCCGAGCAACCCGAACCAACGGGCTGCCGTGTCTACATCCTTGTCACCGCGACCTGACAGGTTAACCAGGATGACGCCGCCAGGGCCGAGCTCGCGCCCGATCTCGAGGGCGCCGGCGAGCGCGTGTGCACTCTCGATGGCGGGGATGATGCCTTCAGTCCGGCACAGCAGCGAGAAGGCGTCCATGGCCTGGGTGTCCGTGATCGGGCGGTACTCGGCCCGGCCGGTGTCCCGCAGGAACGAGTGCTCGGGCCCGACGCTGGGGTAGTCAAGCCCGGCCGAGACGGAGTAGGACTCCATGGTCTGTCCGTCCTCGTCCTGAAGGACGTAGGTGAACGCGCCGTGCAGGACCCCGGGCAGCCCGGTGCTGAAACGAGATGCGTGCTGATCAGTGTCAACACCATGGCCGCCGGCCTCGAGCCCGATCAGGCGGACGGAGGAGTCATCGATGAAACGGTGGAAGATGCCCATCGCGTTGGAGCCCCCACCGACACAGGCGCACACGACATCAGGCAGACGGCCGACGAGGTCGAGCACCTGAGCCCGTGCCTCGACACCGATGATGCGCTGGAAGTCACGCACCATCTCGGGAAACGGGTGCGGTCCGGTGACGGTGCCGATCACGTAGTGGGTGGTCTCGACGTTTGTTACCCAGTCACGCATGGCCTCGTTGATCGCGTCCTTCAGGGTCGCGCTGCCATGGCTCACCGGGATGACCTTGGCGCCCAGCAGCTGCATCCTGGCGACGTTCAGAGCCTGGCGCTGCATGTCTTTCGTGCCCATGTAGACGACGCACTCAAGGCCCATCAGGGCGGCCACCGTCGCACTGGCCACCCCGTGCTGACCGGCGCCGGTCTCAGCGATGATGCGTGTCTTGCCCATGCGCTTGGTCAGCAGCGCCTGCCCGAGCACGTTGTTGATCTTGTGCGAGCCGGTGTGGTTGAGGTCCTCTCGCTTGAGCAGGATGCGGGCTCCCCCGGCATGCTCAGCGAATTTCGGAGCCTCGGTGATGATGCTGGGGCGACCGCTGTAGGTGCGGTGCAGGCGCTCGAGCTCACCCTGGAAGGCCGGGTCTACCTTCGCCTTGAGCCGTGCCTCGTCGAGCTGCTCGAGAGCGGCCATGAGGGCCTCGGGAACGTAGCGACCGCCATACGCGCCGAAGCGGCCGGGCCGCGGGCCGGCAGCGGGCGGACTGGACTCGTTGTTCATCAGACTCCCTGCTGGCGCAACGCTGGATGGGCACCTGCGGCAATGAGATCGGCTACGGCTTGGCGGGGGTGGCCACCGATCACCAGGCTCTCGCCGACGAGCACGGCGGATGCACCGGCCTGGGCATATTCGAGCACGTCGTGTGGACCGCGCACGCCGGACTCCGCGACCTTGACGATCCCCCGGGGGACGCGGGGGGCCAGTCGGGCAAAGGTGCCGCGGTCGACCTCGAGGGTCCTGAGGTTGCGGGCGTTGATGCCGATGACGCGGGCGCCTGCCTCGACGGCCCGTTCGGTCTCGGCCTCGTCGTGGACCTCGACCAGCGCCGTCATCCCGAGTGACTCGGCGCGCTCACGCAAGCCGATCAGGGTGGGTTGGTCGAGAGCCGCGACGATCAGCAGGATGACGTCGGCGCCATAGGCGCGCGCCTCCCACAGCTGGTAGGAGGAGACCATGAAGTCCTTGCGCAGCACGGGGATGTCAACTGCGGCGCGCACTGCCGCCAGGTCCTCGAGGCTGCCTCCGAAACGGCGCCGCTCGGTCAGGACGCTGATCACGCTGGCCCCGCCCGCGGCATAGTCGGCAGCCAGCCCGGCCGGATCGGCGATGATGGCCAGGGCGCCCTTGCTCGGGCTGGAGCGCTTGACCTCGGCGATCACCTTGACGCCCTCCCCCGCAGACAGAGCCGCGTGGGCGTCGAGCGCCGGGGCAACCCGCTGCGCGCGTGACTTCAGCTCATCCAGCGGGACAAGGGCCGTCCTCATTGCGAGGTCCTCACGAACGCCGTCGATGATCTCGTCGAGGACTGTGGGCACCCCTTAAGGCTATCTGCGACTTGGGGAATGCTCCGAACCGACCCCCTTGGGGCGATCAGCGAGCCTCAGTGCTCGTGGAAGACTCCTCCGGCTTGGTCTGACCGTAGCCAGCCATTGCCAGGATCTTGCCGGCAGCCACGCCGACAACTACCAGGACGATCCCGACGATGGCCATGGGCCAGCTGGCGATCACGATGGCCAAACTGATCAGGAACGTGGCCAGCAACAGAATCGCGACGCCGGTCCAGGCTGCCGTGCTCTGGCCGTCCCGGTGCTCTGCCATGGGGTCCTCTCCTCGGTGCTGCGTTCAATGAGTCCAGTGAGTATGTCTGCGCATCCGGCTGCTCTTGGGGCCTCGAGGTCATACTGTCAGCGCCGGGCGACGTCAGGAAGCCCCCCATGAACTTAAGACCGGAACCGGGACCGAGAGCTGGGCTGGCCACTGCGGGTTCGGCATCTTTGCTCAGTGCAGGGCGGTGGGATCCTCGCCACGGGAGAGCTTGTCCCATGCCGATGCTGCCGGCGCGTCTTCGGGTGCTGGCTCGCCGGCGTCATACCTGCTGGAGAGTCCGCGCCAGCGGGGCCCACCGACCAGCGCACCCAGCGCACCGAGTCCCATCACGAACATGGCGGCTAGCCCGGCCCATGCCCAGCTTCCGACCCGACCGTGCGCCGCGAGTGTCCCGCTGCGGCCCGTGCCGGCGGCCGCCAGCCTGCCCAACGCGCCCCCTGGGTCAACCAGGACCGAGATGATCACTGTCGCGCCCAGAAGCGCGGCCATCAGCGCTGAACAGGCAGCGACGACGCGTACCACGCGGCCGGACGTGGCTGCGACCACGGCCGAGGTCAAGCCCACCAGCGCGGCTGCCAGGGCACCGGATGCGATGTCAGACCCCCGGCCGTGCAGCGCACTTGCGCCGAGTGCGGCATCATCCACCGAACCCGAGACCCACTCCCTGGAACCACTCACGAGGATGATCGAGGCGGCCGCGACTATGACGACCAGAACGGTCCGCTTGCTGGTCAGCCGGTCGATCACGGCGACCGCAGCCCCGAGGCCGAGGCGACTGCGCGCAAAGCCGCGGCGGCCTTGTTGACGCTCTCCTCGAACTCCAGACGAGGTACCGAGTCGGCGACGATCCCCCCGCCGGCCTGAACATAAGCCTGACCGCCCCTGATCACGGCAGTGCGGATCGCTATGGCCATGTCCAGGTCGCCGGCGAAGTCGAGATAGCCCACGACCCCGCCGTAGACCCCGCGACGGCTCGGCTCGAGCTCGTCGATCAGGGCCATGGCACGCGGTTTGGGTGCCCCTGAGAGTGTTCCGGCCGGGAACGTTGCCGTGAGCACGTCATAGGCGCTCTTTTCGGGACGGATGTCGCCGACAACCGTGGACTCCAGATGCATGATGTGGCTGTATCGCCGGACCGTCATGAACTCCACGACGTCGACGGTGCCCGCGTGACACACCCGCTGAAGGTCGTTTCTCGAGAGATCGACGAGCATGACGTGCTCGGATCGTTCCTTGGCGTCGGCCAGCAGGTCCTCACCGTTGGCTACGTCCGCCTCGGGCGTGGCACCTCGTGGCCTCGAGCCCGCGATCGGATGGGTGATCGCGCGCCGGCCGGTCACCTTGACAAGTGCCTCGGGGCTCGAGCCCACGACGTCGTATGTCGTGCCGTCGGGTGCCGGGAGCCGCAGGAGATACATGTAGGGGCTGGGGTTCGACGCGCGAAGGACACGATAGACATCAAGGGCATCTGCGGGGCAGTCCATGGTGAACCGTTGCGACAGCACGACCTGGAACACCTCGCCATCGCGGATGGCCTCTTTGCCGGCCTCGACCATGGCGTAGAACTGCTCCGGAGTGTGGTTGCTGGAAGCCTCCGGCACGGTCGGCTCGATGACGGCCACGGTGCTCGGAGCCGCGGCGGCCAGGTCGGCGGTCATCCGGTCCAGACGGCTGACCGCGTCGGTCCAGGCATCCTCCACCCGCTCGTCGGTGGCGTCGTAGTTGACGGCGTTCGCAACCAGCAACAGTGAGCCATCGGCGTGGTCCAGGACGGCGAGATCTGTGGCCAGCATCATGGCGAGCTCGGGCAGGTGCAGCTCGTCGGGTGCAGTGTCGGGCACCCGCTCCCAGCGACGCACCGCGTCATAGGTGATGGTCCCGACCATGCCACCGGTCAGCGGTGGAAGACCCGGAATCTGGTCGGTCGCGAGCGCAGCAACGGTGTCACGTAACGCTTCCAGCGGGTCTCCACCGGTTGGGACGCCCACCGGAGCATCGCCCATCCAGTGGGTGAGGCCGTCCTTCTCGGTCAGCACGGCACTGCACGCGGCGCCGACGATGGAGTAGCGCGACCACACTCCCCCGTGCTCTGCAGACTCCAGCAGGAAGGTGCCCGGCGCATTCTTGGCGAGCTTGCGGTAGACGCCGACCGGGGTCTCGGCATCGGCGAGCAGCCTGCGCACCACCGGGATCACCCGACGAGTGCGAGCCAGATCGGTGAAGGTGTCCAGCGAAGGCCAGGTCACGCCATACCCCAGACTTGGCGTGGGCTCACTCATCCGGTTGTCCCTCAACTGCGCCGAGATCGTGGTCGTCGAAGCACGTGCGCGCGCCGGTGTGGCAGGCCGCACCGATCTGGTCGACGCGGACGAGCAGTGCGTCACCGTCGCAGTCCAGCGCGACGGTCTTGACGTACTGCGCGTGGCCCGACGTGTCGCCCTTGCGCCAGTACTCACCACGACTACGGGACCAGAACGTCACCCGCCCCGACGTCAGCGTGCGATGAAGCGCCTCATCGTCCATCCAGCCGACCATGAGCACCTCACCGCTGTCGTGCTGCTGCACGACAGCACATACGAGGCCGTCGTCGTTGCGCTTCAGGCGCGTGGCGACCTCGGCGGGGAGGGCGGACTTCGGGGATGTGGGGGTCACCCTGGACATTCTGCCGTGCGAACCCCTGGGCGAACCCACCAGATCCGGCCCGTGTTGGATACGGGAGTGCTCCCAATTGATTTCGACGTTGTCCTGCTCACGCTGCACGTGCTCGCCGCGACCATCTGGGTGGGCGGCCAGATCGTCCTGGCCGCGCTCACGGGGCCGCTGCGCCGGGCGGCTCCGGCTGCAATCGCCCCGGCCGCGCGCGCCTACGCCTGGGTGGCCTGGCCGGCGTTCGCAGTGCTCATCGGGACGGGTGCCGGGCTGCTCGCCCGCGCTGGCGATACGAGCGATGCCTACAAGATGACCCTGATGGTCAAGATGGTGTTCGTCCTGCTCTCCGGAGTTGGCGCCGCGCTGCACACCTTCGTCAAGAACCCTTCACTCAAAGGCATCTGGGCGAGCGTCGGGCTGATCAGCGCACTGTGCGTCGTGCTGCTCGGCGTCTCGATCGTCGAGGCTCCCTGAGCCGTCGAGGGGTGCTCCCGCATCGCGACCGAGAGGCTGCAGTGTGAGGATGGCGCCATGACTCGGTTCGCCAGCAGTGAGCGCCAGGGCCTGTGCGACACCTTCGAGCGCGTTGGCCCCGACACGCCGACGTTGTGCTCGCCGTGGCTCACCCGTGACCTCGCCGCACACCTCGTGGTGCGCGAGCGCCGGCCCGATGTCGCCGCGGGCATCTTGTTGCCATTCATGGCCGGCCGCCTGGAGAAGGTGCAGAACGAGTACGCGGCCTGGGACTGGCCACGGCTGGTCAACGAGGTCCGCTCGGGTCCCCCGGCCTGGTCGCCGGCGTCGCTGGGGCCGGTGGACGAGGCGATGAACACCGCCGAGTTCTTCGTCCATCACGAGGACGTGCTCCGCGGCGGTGCCGAATGGAACGTCCGGGAGCTCTCTGGCGATCTCGAGTCGGCACTGTGGGGCATCGTCTCCAGGGCCGCCCGGCTGCAGCTGGCCCGCGCCCGGGTGGGTGTGGTGCTGGTGGCCCCCTCGTATGGCGAACGCCAGGTCCACGCCAAGACCGATGTCGGTACCGTCGAGATCACCGGCACGCCCGGCGAGCTGCTGCTCTACTCGTTCGGGCGCCGGGGTGTGGCCCAGGTCGAGCTATCCGGCTCCGAACAGGCCCTCACCGCCATCTAGCCTGTCAACCCGCAAACCTAGGCAGCGTGCCTGCCTTCAACCCGCAAACCTAGGTGGCATGCTCGATAGAGAGCCGCAATTCAAGAAAGGTGCGCGAAAACCCCACTCAGCGGACGGGCAGCCCGTGGCTGCGCAGGGCGTCCTTCACCTGGCCGATGGTGAGCTCGCCGAAGTGGAAGACGCTCGCCGCGAGGACGGCGTCGGCCCCAGCATCAACAGCCGGCGCAAAGTCGCCGACAGCGCCCGCTCCACCGCTGGCGATCAGAGGCACGGTGACCACTCGCCGGACTGCCTCGATCAGCTCCAGGTCGAAGCCATCCTTGGTGCCGTCGGCGTCCATGGAATTGAGCAGGATCTCCCCCGCGCCCAGCTCCGCGGCCCGCGCGCACCACGCGATGGCGTCCAGTCCGGTTCCCTGACGACCTCCGTGGGTGGTCACCTCGAACTCGCTCGTAGCAACACCCGATGTGTCGCGTCGACGCCGCACATCAGCCGACAACACCAGGACTTGAGAGCCGAAACGATCCGCGATGTCGGCGATCAGGCCCGGGCGGGAGATCGCTGCGGTGTTGATCCCCACCTTGTCGGCCCCGGCTCGCAGCAAGCGGTCCACGTCGTCAACCTCGCGCACGCCCCCGCCGACTGTCAGCGGGATGAAGACTTCCTCGGCGGTCCTGCGAACCACGTCATAGGTCGTCTCGCGGTTACCACTGCTCGCGGTGACGTCAAGGAAGGTGAGCTCGTCAGCGCCCTGCTCGTCATAACGTTTGGCCAGCTCGACGGGATCACCGGCATCACGCAGGTTCTCGAAGTTGACCCCCTTGACCACTCGGCCGGCATCAACATCAAGGCAGGGGATAACCCGTATCGCAACACTCACCCGGCGAGCCTACCGACCATTCCACCCGGTCATGGCGCTCTACAGTCCAGATATGCACTTCACGGTGGCGGACGAGACGGTCGCCGCGGCACTGCTGATCATCAACAGGGCCCAGACGCGGTGCGGCGCAACTAAAGTCGTCGCCATCGACGGGCCCAGCGGTGCAGGCAAGACCGACTTCGCCGCTGCCCTAGCCGACCGCGTCCCCAGCGCACTGCTCCTGCACATGGACGACTTGTACCCCGGCTGGGACGGCCTGGCGCGGGCCGTTGCCAACCTGCACGACCAGGTTCTGGCACCAATCTCGCGCGGCGAGCAGGCGACATACCGGCGATGGGACTGGGAGCAAAATAGGTATGCCGAGTGGCACAGCCTCCCTGCGACAGACCTCCTGCTCATCGAGGGTGTGGGCTCGGGCGCGGGCTCGGGCGCGGGTCCGGGCCGGCAGTACCAGTCGGCGCTCATCTGGCTCGAGGCGGACCGCGATGAACGCTTCCGACGGGCAATAGAGCGCGACGGCGAGTCGTATCTGCCGCACTGGCGACGCTGGGCAGCGCATGAGGAGGCCCTGTTCGCGGTCGACGGGACGCGCAGCCGCGCGGACCTCATCATCAACACCTAGCCCTGACCGAAAGCCAGCGAAAGTGGACGATGGCTAACCGCTGGTGGGCAGCGTGGCGACTCATATGAGACGGGGCCTGGCCAAGTTGCTCTAGCGAGCCGTGGGCAGGAGCTCTCAGCCTGTGGGGCGCGGCCTGCTGTGAACCTGGACGAGCGCCGACAACCGTGCTGCCTCTGCCTGGCCTAAGGCACCGTCAGCCTTCTGGATCGCCATGACAGCAACGGTATCGGTGTCATCGAGGTCGACGCTCACCCACGGGGCGCCGCCACCGAACTGAACGCTGATGATCTGCGCCCACTCAAGCTTGCGGGTAATAACCAGATTGCGGATCACCAGACCCTGGGCCGAAGGAACTGCCCGAATCGAGGCGAAGCGCCACAGCGCTGCCGCGACGACGAGGCCGCAGCAGGTCAGCAGCAACCGGTCTGAGAGTCTCCACCCACCGAGGCTCGGATCAACCGACGGCATCGACAACGCGCCGCCGGTGAAGATCACCACGGACAACACCGACATCGTCAGGGCAACCCGTCGCCCCTGACGGGGGCGGAATACGGCATATGGGTCCGGCTGACCGCGACTATCAGCCGGCACGCCGGCCATCAGAGTCGGCAGGCGGAGATGTCAGTGACCAGAATCGCTCGAGCGCCGAGGTCGTAGAGGTCGTCCATCAGCTGGTTCGTGCGGCTCCGCGGCACCATGGCGCGCACTGCCGCATACCCCTTGTCGTGCAGCGGTGACACGGTCGGCGACTCCAGGCCAGGGGTGAGGGCGCAGGCCTGCTCCACCAGCTCGACCCGTACGTCGTAGTCCATCATCACGTAGCTGTGGGCGGTGATCACGCCCTGAAGTCGGCGTGCGAGGACGTCAAGGGCGCCCTGGGACTGACTGTCCGCGCGCTGGATCAGGACGGCCTCGCTCAGCAGGATCGGGTCTCCGAAGACCTCCAGTCCCTGCTGGCGCAGCGTGGACCCGGTCTCGACGACGTCCGCGATCACGTCCGCGACCCCCAGGGTGATGGCAGTCTCGACCGCACCGTCGAGCCGGACGACGTCAGCCTTGACGCCATGCTCAGCCAGATGCGTCGACACCAGTCCGGCGTAGCTCGTCGCGACCCGCTTCCCGTCAATATCCTTGACGCTCGCGGCGATCCCCGGTCGTGCGGCATAGCGAAACGTCGACGCGGCGAAACCCAGAGCCATCGACTCGACAGCAGCGGCGCCCGAGTCCAGCAGGAGGTCACGACCGGTAATCCCGCCGTCGAGGCTGCCGGAGCCGACGTAGACCGCTATGTCACGCGGCCGCAGGAAGAAGAACTCGATGTCGTGGTCTGAGTCGGTCAGCACGAGCTCCTTGGGGTCGCGGCGGCCCCGGTAGCCCGCTTCCCGAAGCATCTCGGCAGCAGCCTGGGACAGAGAACCCTTGTTGGGCACGGCAATTCGTAACATGTGATGCAGTCCTTGCGTTGAGGACGGGAGGTCGGGTCAGAGGTGGGTATAGACGTCGTCGAGCGAGATGCCAGCAGCAAGCATCATGACCTGTAGGTGATAGAGCAGCTGGCTGATCTCCTCGGCGGTGCGCGCCTTGCCCTCATGCTCGGCAGCCATCCACACCTCGGCGGCCTCTTCGACGATCTTCTTGCCGATGGCATGGACCCCTGCGTCCAGCTCGACGACGGTGCGCGAGCCTTGCGGGCGCGTGGCAGCCTTGTCGGTCAACTCGGCATACAACTGGTCAAAGGTCTTCACGAAGGTCAAGGTTACGGGGCGAGCCTTCTGCCACCCGTCACCACCCATTGAACGAATCGCCGATCAAGGAAATCACGGTCAGGTTCGACCGCTCCCACCTCCGAACCAGTATCGTCACCTGTCGGATGGGATCGCCGTCAAGGCGTGCGGATGCCGTGCGGCCGCGACCCCAACGGAGGTGTCAATGACCAGCTGCCGGAGGACCAGACCACGAACTCGAAATGGCGTCGACGGACCTGGTCCTGTGACGGTCCTCGTCCTCGCGACGTCGGGTCTGTTCGCGGGTGCCGTTGTGGCCCTCCGCACCAGGCGGCGGCTCGGTCAGCTGCTGCTTGTCGGTGCGGCGTTCGAGGCGTTCCGGGCCGGCACGTACCTGTACGCGACGCTGCACGGCAAGCTCGTGGTCTGGGCGCGTGAGATTGATGCGCTCCACCTGACCGGCAGCGAGCAGGTGCTCGACCTTGGCTGCGGTCGGGGGGCCGTGCTACTGACGGTCGCTCAGAAGCTGACCACTGGCAAGGCGATCGGCCTCGACCTGTGGCAGGCCAAGGACCAGTCCGGGAACACCGAGGCCGCCACCCGGCGCAACGCCGACATCGCGGACCTGGCCGACCGGATCGACCTCGTCACGGGCGATATGCGCGCCCTGCCCTTCAACGACGCCAGCTTCGACCTTGTCGTCTCCAGCCTCGCGCTGCACAACATCGCCGTCGCGGAGGACCGCGACAAAGCGGTGAACGAGGCCATGCGCGTGCTTCGCCCAGGCGGCCGGCTGCTTCTGGCCGATGCCCTGCACACCGATGCCTACGCGGCTGCGCTGCGAAAGGCCGGCGCCCAGGACGTGGAGGTCAGGCCCCTGGGATGGCGGGTCTGGTACGGCGGTCCGTGGTTTGGCCTGTCAATGGTGACCACCCACAAGCCCTGACTGCTAGGTTCTGCCCCCGAATCACCGGCACCGCCCCTAGAATTTGCCACCGAATCACCGGCACCGCCCCTAGAAGTCTTGGCGCGGCGGAGCCGCGATTTTGGGTCAAGTTTCGTCGCGTGGGGTGTTGGTGGTGTTCATGCGGCGAGTCCGGTTGCGGTGGTGAGGTCGTCAATCGCCCTCTGGTAGGCGGTAGCGGCGGTCCGTAGCTGGTGGGGTGCTGATTGTTCGGCGAGCTGGGCCAGGCCTGTGGGCAGGAGCCGGTCGTGGACCCTGGTTAGGAACATCGCAGTGTGCAGGCCGTGGTTGGTGACCTGGTAGCGGTGGGTGTGGGCGACCTTCTCGATGAGGCCGTGAGTGCGTAGGCGTCGTAGGTCGTAGGTCATCTGCCCAGGGCTTGCCAGCTCTGGTGGGAGGCCGCGGAGCTGGGCGGTGATGACTCGCAGGTCGCGGTTGGCGAATCCGTCGGGTTGGAGCCGGAAGATCAGCAGCGCGGACAGCAGGGCATGGCTGCGTTGTTGTCCCAGCCGTAACCCGGGGATACGGGTGCCTGTCTCCGTGGTGACTGGGTCGGTGAGGGTATGCAGGTCGCGGGTTCCGGTGATCGGGTCGTGGTCGAGTCGTTGGACGCCGAGTAGGCGCCGGTTGGCTTTGAAGCCGATCTCCCGCAGTGCGGGCAGATTCACAAGACGTTTCCCGATGTCGAAGTCGCGGGTGTCATTGATGGTGGTCTCGGTCCGCAGCGCTCGTCCTTCCTTGTGGTACTGCTTGATCATGGTGTGCTTGTAGTCCACGTGCAGGCTCGGGGTGACCCCGTCGGTGATGACCCGGGTCCGGAACCGTCCCGGGGTCCGGTTCGGGCCCTTGCGCAACACGCGGCGGTCGAAGACCAACCCGACCTGGTCGGGGCGGCCGATGTCCAGGTTGTCCCGGATCACCTGCTCGAAGAAGATCCGCCCCGACACGGGCCGGTCGAGCATCTGGGTCAGGGAGAACTCGGCCTGCAGGACCGAGATGTCGTAGCGGTACCCGGCGGCCCGGTCGGCGTCGGTGAACGGGTTGGGCAAGATCTTCAGCCACTTGTCCACCAACGCGTTGATCTGGTCGGGTCCGAGCCGGTCGCAGATCTGCTGCAGCCCGGCGGGGTCATCAACCTCGGCGAAGGCGTTGTCCAGCGGGGTGAACCCGATCCCGGCCTTGGCTGCCTGCTGTTGGGCCCAGTGGTTGCCGTTGAAGCACAACTTGGCGTTGTAGGGGAAGTACGAGCAGAACTTGATGAAGAACGGCCCGAAGTCCTCGTCCACGCAGTAGAAGTAGTAGTGGTTGACCATCCCGGTGGATTTCACGATCCACGGGTAGGACCCGCCCTCGCCGTTGCGGCGCTTCTCGGTGCGGAACACCGCGGTCTTCTCCTGCGCCCGGCCGATGAACACCACACCCTGGTTGGCGGTGAACCGCCCCAGGTGCTCATGCATCACATCGTCCTTGCGCTGGCCCTTGGCGAAGTCAACCCACGGCACCTGCTGGTCACGGGCAAAGCGGTGCACCGCCGTGCTGAACCGTTCGCTGATCTTGGCCAACGGCGCAGTCGAAGCGATCGGCATGCCCAGCTGCTGATGGACGTACCCCACCAGACCGGCCGCGTACTGCAGCCCCGGCATGTAGACGTTGCAGTACATCCGGTCGATGCAATCAACCTCAAAAACCACGTGATCGCTAAGGACATCGGCAACACTGCGCGGTAAATTCATGACGGGCTCCGGTCGCGGGACGCGGCCAGCAGGCCAACCAGCCGTTACGACGGTTTATATACCCGGACCGGCACGCCGGTCACGGGACTAGTCCCGCCGGCCGGAGCCCCCACACCCAAGGCGACCACGACACGGCTCGTCGGGCTGGGGCAAAGCCCCGTTAGAGGTACTCCTATGACAGCAGTTCGCACCCCACCGCCGACCCGTGTCACCCTCGCGGGGTCGCGCATACTTGGAGCTGGGAGCAATGCCAAAGCAGGCACGCCTGGCGCGCGAGGCAAAGGCAGAGCCTTGAAGACCAGCTACCGGTGGACTTCCACGAGGT
>DASRUA010000075.1:0-10539 GCA_035655615.1 Dermatophilaceae bacterium | reverse complement strand
CGCGGGGATGTCGCGCGGCTTGGGGGCAGCCTTGGTCCCGATCTGTGCCGTGGCCGTATTCGCGGCCCGCTTGCTAGTGGGTGCCGGCGCGATGGGTTCAGGCGCGGGCACTGGCGCCGCAGGGGTGGTGAAGGGTTGGGGTTCTGCGCTCTCTGAGCGGGACGGCGCCACGCTGCCGCTGCCCGTGTCGTTCTCGCTGCCCTGGCCGCTGCCGTTGCCGTTGCCGGTATCGGTTGGGTGGTAGTCGGCGAAGAACTCCCACCAGGCTTTGTCCACCGAGTTCTTGTCCTGCAGATACTGCTGGTACAGCTCATCCACGAGCCACTCGTTCGGGCCGAAGTCCGCCATGGGGTTATTTGTGGGTGGCTGGGCAGGCACAGTTAATACGCCTCTTTCGCAGCGTCGGCAATGTTGGGAACCAAGCAGTGGCGAGAGCCAGACCTGATGCCCAGCCTAACGCTGACGGCGCGCGGCGCATTCCATATCACCGCCCAGGGTCACCGCCCAGCGGTTACTGCCCCGCGGTTACTGCCCCGCTGTGTTCGCCCGACTACCTTGCAGGGGAGACCAGATCGGCGAAGACAACGAGGTTGCCCTCATAGTGGCCGGTTTGGCTGTTGAAAGTTCCACCGCAGGTGATCAGCCGCAGTCCGGGGTGGTCGATGTTGCCGTAGACAAGCTTGGTGGGGAACTGGTCTTTCAGGTACTGGGCAACGCGTGTGACGCGGAATACCGGCTTGCTGCCGTCCGCACGGGTAACGGTGACCTGGTCACCGGCCTTGACGTCGTGCAGCTTGTAGAAGACCCCCGGACCGTTCATGTCGACATGGCCCGCGATGACCGCCGGACCCAGCTCGCCCGGGGTCGGCCCACCGTTGTACCAACCAGCAGGGAAGCCGCCCGACGGTACTTCCATCGATCCGTCTTTCCGCAGGCCGAGGTTCATCAAAGTCGAGTCCACGCTGATTGAGGCGATCTGCACGCGGACCGGTGTGGACCTCGCGAGATGGAAGGCTTCGACAACGGGCGTCGGCGCGTTGCCCGGGGCGGGCGCCGACGTGGAGCCCGGCGTGGGTGCCGACGAGGTCCGGCCTGTCGCCGCAACCGGCGGCGCCACCGCGCCACCCGTCTTACCGGAGCACGCGGTGGCGCCGATGGTGACTGTCGCGAACAACGTCGCCGCAGTCACCATCGTTCTCAAGCGGGCCAGACGTGGGCGACTGCTCACGACGTGGTTCCGCACTGGGTTGCGGTTCTTCAGCTGTTCAGACGACGCCGACGTGCGGCGACGACGCTGCCGCCGACCGCAGCGAGCAACAGCCCGCCGGCCAGCAGACCCTGCGTGTCCTTACCGCCACCGCTGGTGCTGCCGTCACCGGTGCGAACCGCGCCAGTCGGGACCGCCGTGACCTGGGGACTGGGCGTGGCGGTCGGCGTGGCGGTCGGCACCGGGGTGGTCGACGCCTGACATGTCGACTTCGTGATGGTGTTCGCCTCCAGCGTGACGGCGCCGTTGCGAGCCAGCATGCGGCCGTCCGCGGTCGCCCCGGTCTTGAGGCTGATACTGGTCAGCGACATGACGGTGCCGACAAATCGGGAGCCGGATCCGAGCGTCGCTGAGCTGGTGACCTGCCAGAAGACGTTGCAGGGGTTGACGTTGATCAAGTTGACATGGCTGCCCGACGCCGTGATGAGGCTGGAGGCTGCTTTGAAGATGAAGACTGCGTCCGGGGTGCCGGTGGCATCGAGCGTGAGCGTCCCGGTGATCTTGAGGTTATCGCCGGAGTAGACGCCGGGCTTCAGCGTCGTTCCGCCGAGCTCGACCGGAATCGCCGTCGTGGGCTGTGCGCCAGCGGCCGTCGTGTAGGCGGTGCTGAGATCTGTCTTTGCGCCCTGGGTCACCGGGTCGGCGGCGTGGTTGGCGCCGTTCAGGGTCATCGTCGAAAGTCCGGTGATCGCCGAGTTCGGGAACGTCCCGATGTCACCGTTGAGCGTGGTGTTTCCGATGTTGGTGATGCCGTCGCCGGCAAGGACCACGAAGCTGCCGGCGGTGCCGAGCGGCACCGGGGCCGTCGCCGCCTGGGCGTTGGCCGGGATCGCCACCAGAAGGCCGAGGGCTGCCACTGACGCGACACCGAGACGCAGGTTTCGCGAGTGCAGCATATTCGGGGGGAACTTCATGTTCGATCCTTCGTTGGTCCAACCTCTGGCAACAGCCACAGGTGCGTGACTGTATCCGCGAAGTCCCCTTATCCCTATTCGCTATTCAAACGCAAGTCCACCGGGTCCCTTATTTAACCTCGGCTTAGCAACGGGTTGATCGTGACCGGAACGAATCCGGGCATAACGGGTCACGCCAGCCCGGGGTCAGATCGGCGCAGGTCAGGTCAGGTGACGTCGCGGCGGACGGTCAGCAGCGAGCCGATACCGGCCATCAGAGTGGCGTAGGCCACCAGAACCAGCGCACCGGCCCACCATGACAACAGCTTGACGTTGGTGTTCGAGTTGAGCGCTCCGACCATCGCCGATGTCGCCTCACTCGGCAGGTAGGGGACTATCGACTTGCCCCAGCTGACGAAGCCCAGCAGGAGCCCCCCCAGCGGAAAGACGATCCAGGCCGCGCCGACGGCGATGAGGATAGCGGCGACCTGGTTGGGGATCAGGATTCCGACCCCGAGCCCGATCAGCGCCCACAAGCCGAGGACCAACAGGCTCAGGGCGAGGGTGCGGGTGATCGTGCCCACCTCGGGGATCGGCGGGTAACCCTTGATGGCGATGGTGGTCGCGCCGACCCCGACGGAGCCGAGCAGGAACACCAGCCCGTAGAAGACGCCTATGCCCAGCAGCGAGGTCACCTTCGCGACCATGACATGCACCCGCTTAGGGGTGGCCAGGAAGGTGCTGGTGATCGTCATGTGGCGGTACTCGGAGCCGATCGACATGACCCCGATGGTCAGGGTGAGCAGGTACGCGATGCTCAGCCCGGCTGTGTAGACGGTCGAGACCATCGTGACGTTGTCCAGGCCGGGTGCCGGCGGGCTGCCGGGGCCCTGTGATCTCGAGCCGGGGACCAGCAGTGCGAACACGACCGCCAACGCGGCGCCGCACAGGAAGATGCCGATCGCCATGCCCCACCACATCCGGGTGGTGAAGAACTTGCGGAACTCCGACTTGATCGCGCCGCCCATCAGGCTGCACCTTCCACGTTGCGGTTGCCTTCGGCGCTGGTGAGCTCGAAAAAGAGCTTCTCGAGGTCGTTCTCGTTCGCCCGCAGCTCGTGGATCGGCAGGCCGGCGCGCAGGGCAATGTCGCCGATGAGAACCAGATCCCTGCCGATCACCTGAATGCTGCCGTCGACCTCGCTGGCCTGGAGGCCGGAGGTGGTCAGCGCCTGGATCAGGAGCTGCGGCTCGCTGGTGCGGACCGTCGAGACGTGCTCGGTCGGCAGGTCGGTGATGGCTCCCTGCCGGATGAGCTTGCCGTTGGCGATGATGACGACGTCGTCGACGGTCTGCTCCACCTCAGAGAGCATGTGGCTCGAGATCAGGATCGTCTTGCCCTGGCCGCTCAGATGGCGTAGCAGCATCCGAAGCCACCGGATGCCTTCGGGGTCAAGGCCGTTGGCCGGTTCGTCGAGCAGGAGCACTTGGGGGTCGCCGAGCAGTGCGCCTGCCAGAGCCAGGCGCTGGCGCATGCCCATGGAGTAGCCGCCGGCCCGCTGGCGGGCGGCAGCAGGGATGCCGACCAGCTCGAGCATCTCGTCGACGCGCTTCTTGTCGACCCCGGCGGTGTCGGCCATGACCTGCAGGTGGTCGCGCCCGGAGCGGCCCGGATGGAAGTTGGTGGCCTCCAGCGCCGCGCCGACGACATGCTGCGGCTTCCTGAGGTGGCCGTACGACTGGCCGCCGATCGTCGCGCTGCCGCTGGTCGGTCGGACCAGGCCCAGCAACATCCGCAACGTGGTGGTCTTTCCGGCCCCGTTCGGACCCAGGAAGCCGGTGATCCGGCCAGGTTCGACGGAAAAGCTGAGGTTGTCGACCGCCTTCAGGCTGCCGAACTTCTTGGTGAGGTCCCGCACCTCGACCCGCGTCTGCTGTTTTGAGTCATCCGTCATAGATCCGCACCGTGCGCTTTCATGTGAACAGCCAACCACGCTCAGGTCAGATGAGCGCGGGCGGATGGCTGGACGAGTGCCGGAGATCAGTGCTTTCTGGCAGGCCGCCGGAAGAGATCCATAGTGGTAAGACGCGCGAAGAGATCCTTCGGGGCATACCGCCGGTAGAGCAGGGCGCCGATCGCGGCGACCAGCACGAGGCCGGCAATGAGCATCAGCAGGCCTGAGTGATCCGTGCTACCGGTCGACCCAGACGTGGTCGAAACTGCAGGGGTAGCCGGTGAGCTCTGTGACGGGGTCGCGGACGGGGTCGCCGTCGGGGTCGCCGTGGGGGTCGGTGCCGCGGCCACGGCCGCGGCCGCGACCGCGGGGTCGGTGATCCTGGTGATGACGCTGGCGTTGCAGGTCAGCACGGCTCCGCCCGGGTTCCCGGTGCCGTTGCACTGTGTGACCGTGATCGGGATCGCCCGGCTGACACTGGACTGGGGGTCGGCCGTGCAGTGCACCGCGCCGCCGCCGCCGTTGCCGGAGCCGTTGCACTGGGTGATCGTGGTTCCGGTGGCTGTGGAGGGTGTGCAGTCCAGCACTCCGCCGCCGCCGGTGCCCGAGCCAACGCACTGGTTGACCGTCGGGGCCGTCAGGGGCTGCGCGTCTGGCGTGTCGCGCCCGATGTTGTTGATGACGTTGACATAGCAGTTGATCGCGTGGCCCGCGTCGTTGTCCGAGCCGTTGCATTGCCGGATGACGGTCACCAGGCTGACGGAGTCGGTGACGAACGTGCCGTTCGCTGATGAGCAGGGGCCGATGGTGCACAGTCGGGTCACGGTCGTCCTCGAGTGTGTGGACGTGCCGCTGATCGTGTTGACCACGGTGACCGTGCACTTCAACGCGGTCGTCGCGCCCCCGGCTCCCGGGACGTGGACGTTGCACTGGTCGACCACCATGGTCGCGGCTTGCGCGGTAGTGGGCAGGGCGAGCCCTGCGACGGAGAACACACTGGTGAAGAACATCAGGGCCATCACCATCGACCGCCAGGCAGGTCGGGATGCCGGGCTTGGTGCCGGGATGCCCTGTGCCGGGCTTGTTGCCGGGATGCTCTGCGCCAGGTTGCCCTGCGCCGGAATCGTGTGGGATCTCATGTAGCCAGCCTTGGGAGAGGAGATTTCAGGCCCAACTGGATACCGGGCACGAGTGGAGCTCAGTGGCACACGCTAGCCGTCCGGAGGCGCGGGGCGAATTCCCCGCCCTAGGATGGAAGCATTATGACGGAGTGGTTGCTGGTCCTTGCCGGCGTCGGGTTGACCATCGGGACCGCCGTTTTCGTCGTCGCGGAGTTCTCGTTCGTGGCCCTGGACAAGACAACGGTCCAGAGGGCCATCGAGGCCGGCGACACATCAGCCAAGCCCGTCCTGGCTTCCCTGCGTCAGCTCTCAACGCAGCTGTCCGCCTCCCAGGTCGGCATCACCTTCACCACGCTGGTTCTCGGCTACATCGCCCAGCCCTCGATCGGCAAGCTGCTGCGCCCCCCCCTGACGGCCATCGGCGTCCCGGCATCCGCGGTCCAGCCCACGGCGACGGCCATAGCCCTGGTCATTGCGACCCTCTTCTCCATGCTTTTCGGCGAGCTGCTGCCGCAGTTCCTCGGCATCTCGGCGCCCCTTCGAACAGCCAAGCTCGTCGCGCTGCCGGTGCGCGTCTTCTCGGTGATCACCAAGCCCCTCATCATCGTGCTCAACGGCTCGGCAAACCTGGTGCTCAAGGCTTTCGGTATCACCCCGCGCGAGGGCCTCTCCGCTGCCCGAACCCCTCAGGAGCTCGCGTCGTTGCTCCGTCGTTCGGCTGAGGCGGGCACGATGGACCAGGACACCGCGCTGCTGGTGACCCGTTCGCTGGGCTTCGGTGATCGCACTGCCGCCGACGTCATGACACCTCGGGTTCGCTGCACCTCGATCGAACGGACTGCCGCGTCGGAGGACGTCGTGAGGCTTGCCCGAAGCACGGGTCACTCGCGGTTCCCCGTCACCGGCGATGACTGGGACGACGTTGACGGTCTGGTCCACGTCAAGCGTGCCATCGCCGTTCCTCACGAACGCCGCGAGGACGTGCCGGTGTCGGCTCTCATGGTCGACGCGCTGATGGTGCCCGAGACGATCCGGCTCAACCCGTTGCTGCTGATGTTGCGTGGCGCCAAGCACCAGATGGCCGTGGTCGTCGACGAGTACGGCGGGACATCAGGAATCGTGACCCTCGAGGACGTCATCGAGGAGATAGTCGGCGAGGTCAGCGACGAGCATGATCGAACCCGTACGACCGGGCGGATCAGCACCGACGGGTCCTGGACGGTGCCCGGTCTCTGGAGGCCCGACGAGGTGCGGGACCGGCTGGGTGCGCCGGTTCCGGACGGACCGGCATACGAGACGATCGGCGGCTATGTCATGGCATGCCTTGGGCGGGTGCCGGTCGTTGGCGACGAGGTGTTCGTGGCGGGCTGGAGCCTGCGGGTCCATGTCATGGACGGTCGGCGCGTCGATCGGCTTCAGTTCACCCCGCTGCCGGACGAGTCCGGCGACGACGCGTCGACTGGGATGACCGGGCCGGCCGAACGGTCCCGCGGAGGTGAGCCCGGATGAGTCACGCAGCCGCACTCTGGCTCTCGCTGTTCCTGCTTTTGGGCAACGCGTTCTTCGTCGGCGCCGAGTTCGCCGTGATGACCGCCCGGCGCTCGCGGCTCGAGCCGCTGGCGGCTGCCGGAAGCAAGCGCGCGAAGGTGAGTCTCGAGGCGCTCGAGCAGGTGGCGTCCTTGCTGGCCACCGCTCAGCTGGGGATCACGCTCTGTTCGGTGGGTCTGGGCGCCGTCGCCGAGCAGGCGCTGCACGAGATGATCTCGCCGACACTGCTCGGGCTCGGAATCTCGGAGCCGCTCAGCCGGGTGGTCGCGTTGGCGCTAGCGTTGCTGATCGTGGCCTACCTGCACGTCGTGGTCGGCGAGATGGTCCCCAAGAACCTCGCCATCGCCGGTCCTCAGCGGGCTGCACTGTTGCTGGCGCCGGCGTTGCTGTTCATCACCAGAGCGCTGAGGCCGGTGGTCCGGCTGATGGAGGGTCTGGCCAAGGCAATGGTCCGGGCTCTGGGTATCGAGCCCAAGGACGAGCTGACCTCGGCCTTCACCGCCGATGAGGTCCAGCTGATCGTCGCCGAGAGCCATCGTGAGGGCCTGATCGAGTCCGACCGCCATGGGCTGGCGCGTCGGGCGCTCGAGTTCAGCGACCGGGTGGCCGGGGACGTAGCCGTGCCGCTCAGCTCGCTGGTGACCCTGTCCTTCGGTGCGACCCCGGACGACGTCGAACGGCTGGTGGCCAAGTGCGGCTTCTCCCGTTTTGTCATCACCGATGCGGCCGGCGAGGTTGCGGGTTACCTGCACCTCAAGGACATCCTGTATGCCGATGAAGCTCAGCGCCGCGCGCCGGTGCCGCTCAAGCGGGTGCGGAGTCTGGCGACCGTGCGTTCTGGCGATGAGGTCGAGGACGTGCTGGCGATCATGCAGCACACCGGAGCCCACCTGGCCCGGGTCGTCGATCCCGAGGGCGGTGTGAGCGGCGTGGTGTTCCTCGAGGACGTGCTCGAAGAGCTTGTCGGCGAGGTCACCGACTCCAGTTCGCGCTAACGCCCGGTCCACCCCGGCCCCGCGCGAGCGTGGCTGGAAGGTCAGCTGGGCGGCGGGCCCAGGCCGGTCAGTTGTTGAGCCAGGGGTAGGAGCTTCTCTGACTCCGTCTTGAGCAAGAACGCGTCGATGGCAGGCTCTCTGTCAGCGCGGGCCTGGAGTGCGGCGTGCGCTGTGAACATGATGATCTTCGCCCCGGGCGCCCGCTCTTTGAGTAGCGGTGCGGCGGCAAGGCCGGGCAGCGGTCCGGCCAGGCCATGGTCGAGGACGATGACCCCCCGTTCTGACGTTGGCGGCGCCTCGAGGGCCTCTTCGGCCGACGCCGCGACATTGGTCACGGAGAAGCGAGGATCCATGGAGAAGATCGCCTCTATGAGGAACTGGACATCGGGGTCGTCCTCGATGACGACGAGGATCTTCGCCGAGTTTGGCTCGTCGCCATCGCCTCTCAGAGTCATCGAGTCACCCCTTCGACAGGTGGGCCGATCAGGTCGTGGGGTTGATGGCAGAACAGGAGTTCCGACCGACGATTGACAAACCGGATCAAGCTCGCCCCGTCCACAGCCACCAAGGCGTCAGGCGCCGCATCCAGCAGGCCCTCGGCGTTGGCAGTCAAAGAAAGCATCTATCTCCCTTGGTCAAATCCACCTTGGCAGCTGGTGAACTCACAGTAGCGACAACATGTTCGTTAGTTGCTGAGCCAGGGGGAGCAGTTCCCCGGTTTCGGTCTTTAGCAAGAACGCGTCGATGTCGGGCTGACTGACAACGCGGGCCTGAAGGTCGGCATGGGCAGTGAACAGGATGATCTTCGCCCCGGGAGCCGCCTCTTTGAACTGCGGCACGGCATCGACGCCTGTCAGCGCGCCGGACAGTCGGTCATCGAGCACGATGATCTCTGGCGTTGTGGTTCGCGCCAGCTCAAGGCCGTCTTCGGCCGACTCTGCCAAGCCTGAGACGGAGAAGCGGGGATCCATGGAGAAGATGGTCTCAATCAGAGACTGGATGTCCGCGTCGTCCTCGACGATCAGGACGGTCTTCATTGGTGTGACCTTTCGTCCGGGGGCGGTGACCCTGGGTCCGGGGGCGGTGACCCACGGTCCGGGGGCGGTGACCCACGGTCCGGGGGCGGTGACTCTGTGTCCGTGGGGAGCAAGACAATGAAACACGAGCCGTGGGGAACGTTGGGCTGGTACCGAGCCTGACCGCCGTTTGCCTCGGCGAGTCCACGCACGATAGAGAGTCCTAGGCCAGTGCCCTTATTCTGCCTCGTGCTGGGGAGGTCTGCCCGCGCGAACTTGTCGAACAACTTGGCCTCGAACTCGGGGGGCACGCCCGGTCCATGATCGATAACCCGAATCTCGACCATGTCGCCGAGCGGGGTCGTCTCGATCCGCACCGGCGGCTCGCCATATTTGAAGGCGTTCTGCACGTAGTTGTCGATGATCCGTGCCAGGTGAACCGGATCGGTCCGGACGACCAGGTCCGGCGAACAGGACACTGACACGTCCCCGGTGTTCCAGCTGCTCGCTGCGAGGCACTGTCTGATGGCTTCTGCCAGCACGATCGTCTCGGGCTGGGTGTTCAGCACGCCTCCCTCGATGCTCGACAAGGTGAGTAGGTCGTTGACGAGCCAGGTCAGATTGTGGGACTGACGGTCGATAGTGGTGACGAACTTCAGCCGGTTCTCCTCACTGAGCGTGGCCCAGTTCTTCGAGAGGAGCGAGGAGAAGCCAACCATCGACGCGAGCGGCGAGCGCAGGTCGTGGGCGGCGGTGGCAATGAAGCTCCGCATGGCTTCGTTGAGTTCCCGCAGCTCGATGTTGGTCTTGTCGACCTTCCTCCTTTCCACCTCGAGGTCGTCCAGCATGTTGATGAGGGCAGCCTGGGTGGATTGGAGTCTGGTCTTCTCGGTGTCGAGGTCCTCGAGGATATTCAGCATGGCGCGTTGGCTGTCGCCCTGTCTTCTCTGTTCCTCGCCGGCGTCGTCCAGGATGTTGAGGATCGCCTTTGTGTAGCTCCCCGCGTCGGCTTCATCGGCTGGACCGGCGACCTGGGCACCGTCGGCGTCGTCGGTTGCTCCGGTGTCTTGTCGGACAATCGACTCAGCGCTGGTCATCGGGCTCGCCTCCCTTGGCCGAGCTGATCTTCCGGAGATGCTCGAGCTCCTTCTTCAGCTCGATCATCTTGAGCTCACGTCCGACGGTCAGTCGCTGGAACCGCTCCAGCTCCGCCAGCCGGTCCAGCTCCCTGGCCTGCTGGCGGGCAGCCTCTCGCTGGGCTTGCATCTGTTTGGTCACGTCGCGGGCTGCGGCAAATACGCCGAGCACGCTACCGCTGGGATCGCGGTAGACCGAGGCGTTGTACAGAACGTCGGTGAGCGTGCCGTTTCGGTGGCGAAGCGTCAGCGGGTAGTCGGTGATCGACTCCTTCGCCAGCACCTGCCGGTATCCCTCGCTGGCCATGTGGGGGTCGGTGAAGTAGTGGGAGAAGTCGGTCCCGATGAGCTGGTCCCGCGGGGTCCCGGTGGCCTTGATCGTGGCCTCGTTGACATCGGTGATCTTGCCTTCGGGGCTGATCGTCACCAGTGGGTCCAGGGCCGCCTCGATCAGGCTCCGGGCGTACTGCGCTGCCTGTTTCAGCGCAGTCACGTCGCGGGCTGCTGCGAACACGCCGAGCACCTTTCCGTTGGCATCGCGGTAGACCGACGCGTTGTACAGGACTTCGGTGAGTTTCTCTTGCCCGTCGCGGTGGCGCAGGGTCAGCG
>DASRUA010000074.1:0-3510 GCA_035655615.1 Dermatophilaceae bacterium | reverse complement strand
GTCGCTTCCAGCCCATGAGTGGATCGCCGCACGTCTGGACACCGTCAGCCTCATCTCACACGAACAGTTGAAGGCGCGGTTGCCCGAGACGCAACTTGTGGTGCGCACGGGGGAGTCGACGCCCTACGCAAACGTGATCCTGCACTGCGGAGTCCCATTCTGACTGAATCACCGCGACGGGTCGGAGCAACCCCTCCGGCCGGCACGTCGCAGCCACGCATTCCGCGCCCGCCCTGAGGAGTCAAACCATGTCCCCGGCCTTTGCCGTCGTTGTCGTCGGTTCATTGAATGCAGACCTCACCATTACGACGGACCGCCTGCCGTCGGCGGGCGAGACCGTTGCCGGGCACGGCTTCGTGACCCGTCCTGGCGGCAAGGGCGCCAACCAGGCCGTGGCGGCGGCGCGACTCGGTAGCGCAGTGTCGCTCATCGGCGCAGTCGGAGACGATGCCTACGGCAGCATGCTCGTGCAAGCGGCCCACCGCGACGGCATCGACACGGACTCGATTGTCAGGATCGCCGATACTTCGACGGGGGTGGCTGTCATCGAGGTCGACGCCAACGGGGAGAACAGCATCGTCGTCTTCCCTGGCGCCAATGGCCGACTCGCGCCACACCACGTCGAGCAGGAAGCCGAACGCATAGCGGCAGCGGCGGTCGTCTGCCTGTGCCTCGAGAGTCCGCTCGAGACCATCATGACCGCGGCTCGACTGGGCCACCAGGCCGGCGTTACAGTGCTGCTCAACCTCTCGCCGTTCAGGAAGGTTCCAGCCCAGGTGCTGGCTGATGCGGACCTACTGCTGGTCAACGAGCACGAGGCGGCCCAGCTGCTGGGGTCGACCGATCCCACCATCGACTGGGATGCCACCGCTCTCGGATTCACCGCTCGAGGTGTGGGTGACGTGGTGGTGACCTTGGGCGCACGTGGGTCGATGGTCATCCAGGGCGGCCTGGAGAACCTCCCAGTCCTCACTCCGATTCCTGCTGTGCCGACCCACGTCGTCGACACCACCGGTTGTGGGGACGCCTTCACTGGTGCGGTAGCAGACTCGTTGGCCCGCGGAGAGGGTTTGGTCGCAGCAGCCCGGCGAGCCGCAGTGGTAGCGTCGATGGCGGCGGCGACAGCAGGTGCCCAAGACTCATACCCCACCTTGGACGAAGTCAAAGTGCACGTTTGAGCACGTGGCGACGATGCTCGAGTGATTGTCCGTGGCGATCCTCGACCGGTCAACGATCCTTTGCGGACACCCGTTGACCGGGGTGGGCCGATTCCCAATCTGGCCGGCGGCCCAGCGGGCCCCGCCACGCGCGAGACCCTCGACTGTTGCCGACGTGCATAACCATGCATACACGCAGCCCGACCAAACTACCGGATCCGCCGCGATCCACGCGGGTGGACGACATGCGTCATTCCGCCGCGAGTCGGACGAGTCCGCCAGGCACGTTGACCGGATCTGCCGAAGAGCGTGAGAAGGGTGGCTGCCGCGGTTCGTCTGAGAGGGTCCCAGCGATGACTGGCATAATGGCGATCAAGCGGCACGCATGATCGATGTGCGGCTCCCGGCATTCCTGGGGCAGGGGACGATGATCGGCGGTTCACCGGGTGCGGCGCTTGAGTGGCTCGCCACCGGACAGCGTGAGGACGGTTCGTGGGGGAAGCAAGCCACGGCGCCAGGACGGATCGTGCCCACGATCTGCGCAGCAGGTTCGCTGCAGGAAGCCGGACTGGACGATGAACCGTGCCTGTCGCGGGCGCTCGACTTCCTTTCCCGAAACGCGGTAGTTGACGGTGGCGGTTCGATCTATGGAACTCGTGACTCGGTGGTGCCGTGCTACACAGGCATGATGGCGCGCTTGTTGGTGCGTGCGGGCCGCGCGGAAGCGGCGATGCCATTGCTGCAGTGGATCGTGCGCTATCAGCCCGTCGTGTACGGCGGAGTGGTGTACCACGAGCCCGCGGGTCCGCTGTGGGGCGAATACCTGCGCAAGCGGTACGGCGGTTGCATGGCTGCCACCACCTGTCTTCTGGGCCTGGTCCCAGCCGTCTCGGCCCTGACGGCCGCTCGGAGGGCCGGCCTGAGGGTCGCCGCGGGGCAGGGGTGGTCGCCAAGGGGGGTAACCGGGAGCCAGAGCGGCCACAGTGCCTGCTTTGGCCGGCCATCCCGCCTCCCTCGGGTTCGTTGCACCCTCCTTGCCTGGCACGCCCCACGGGGCTCGCGCAGGCCGGCGGCTGGGGCGATGATGGACCCCATGGTCCCCACGATGGTGGTGCCGCTTCCGGACCTGCCTCTGTGGGTCCGGGGCAGTGGCCTGGAGATCCTGCTGATCATTCTCGGGGCCATTCTGTTGACCAGATTCGCGACTTGGCTCAAGGCGATGATCACCGACCGTATCGACGCGAACGACGCCGAATCGGACGCACTGGTTCGTTCGGAGGCCGCCAAGCATCGACACGCCCTCGCCGACGTGCTCACCTGGACCGCCTTGGTCATCGTGTACAGCGTTTCCGCGGTGCAGATCCTCGACCGCCTGGGGGTGCCGACGTCAAGTCTGGTCGCGCCGGCGGCAGTGGTGGGCGTGGCCCTCGGCTTCGGGGCGCAGCGCCTGGTCCAAGATCTGCTTTCAGGCTTCTTCATCATCGCCGAGCGCCAGTACGGCTTCGGTGATCTCATCAGCATCGCGGGCCCTGGTATTCCCACGGGCGTGATCGGTACCGTTGAAGAGGTGACTCTGCGGGTCACCAAGGTCCGCACCGCCAACGGCGAGGTCATCTTCACCCCGAACGGTCAGATCACCCAGCTCACCAACCTGTCAAGGGACTGGGCCCGGGTTGTGATCGACGTACCCGTCCCGCTTACCGTGGACGTCAGCCACGTCTGCGAGATTCTGCGCCAGGTCGGCCGCGAAGCGTACGCCGACGAGGAGTTCCACCCCCAGCTTCTTGACGCGCCAGCGGTGATGGGCGTCCAGAGCATCGAGGTCGACCAGATCCATGTGCGCATCGTTGCCCGCACACTGCCGGGCAAGCAGTTCCTCGTCGGGCTTGCGCTACGCGGGCGGATCGCCGCTGCGTTACGCCGGGAGGGCATCCACGTACCCGTCGAGCTGGACACGGGAGAGGCGGGGGGAGCGACCCAGTGAAGATGCGACCCCGACGGTCGACCTGGGCGCTCATGACGCTCTTTGCGCTGACTCTGGTGGTCTACTTCCTGGTGCGTCCGGCACCAGAAACACCCTTTCCCTCCAATCCGACCCCGGTCAGCACGATCCCCACACAGCCGAAACCGGTGCCCACGCCCGCGACGACGAAGAAAGCGACTCCCACCCCGATGACCACCACCCCAACCCGCGTTCCCACCCCAATGACCACCCCAACTCGCGTGCCCACCCCATCGCCGACCAGGGCCCCCACCACCAAGACCCAGACGCCGACGACAAGCACTCCTGCGCCGACATCGACCGGCACAACCCCTGCGACATCGAGGCCCTGACCACCAGACGGCACTCGGG
>DASRUA010000073.1:0-4922 GCA_035655615.1 Dermatophilaceae bacterium | reverse complement strand
TGGCTCCGCGTCAGCGCAGCTGTCGCAGACGGACTATAAACAGCCTGGCGGCCACGACACAAGTCAATGCGACACGCGCTCTTCGCGGCTACTTATGTCTTTCAAGACCGCTCGGGCCGGCGCAGGCTCGAGTGAGGTGCGCCGGTTACCGATCGTCATTTGCGACTGATCGCTGGCAGTCCGACGTCGAAGCGGCGTTGGGACAGTGCTGCTTGCAGTTGGGCCTGCGGTCACGACATGCCAACGGCCGTGCTGCCGGTTTGACATGGTTCGCCGCTCGTCAGAGGGTTGATGGCTTCCGAAGACCCCACCAGACAGGAGCAACCTTGCTTACCTTGACCGACCACGCCCAGACCGCAGTCCGCACCATGACCCAGGATCCCCAGGCCCCTGAGGGCGCCGGACTACGCATAACGCCAAGCAACGAGGGGCTCGAGCTCATGCTCGTCGCTGAGCCGGTAGCCGGTGATGCCCTCATCGACGACGGGGGTGCGCGGGTGTTCGTCGAGCCCCAGGCCGCGCAGCTGCTCGATGAGCAGACTCTGGACGCCCAGGTCGAGGACGGCAAGGTCAACTTCTTTCTCACCTCGCCCGACGCGACATCTTCGCCCGATGCCCTTGACGATGGGGCTCAGGCGTCACACGACGCGTCGCGTGCGGAACCGCTGCCCAAGTAGCGGCCACACGATCCCTGAGTGTGCCGAGGGCGTTCACGGAGAATGAACCCGTTTCGCCTCAATAGTCGGCGGTCCCGAGGGTGATGTGGCGAGCCGTTGGCAGCGGCTTCCCATCACCCTCGAACGGACTTGACCGCGCATTTGGGCGGCGCTATCCCGGTCCTTCAAGTCCGGGATAGCTGCCTGAGGTGGTGCGTCGGCACGGACAGGGAGTCCCTGTCATTCACGGACGGGAGGATGTCAAAGCCTTACCCAATTGCCGACCCTGCTCTGTGCTGCACGCTTTGTCTGATGTCCGCGGCAACGGTGCGTCTTCGCCAGCGGATCCCCGAACGGCACGGCCAAGACTGGCTCGCGAATGTCCAGGTTGAGGCGCTCGAGGTGTTATTCAGCGTCCCTGTGGCACTCACGGACATCATCGATGAGCGCCCACGCCCACGGTGTCTAGAACTGGGGTGCCTGCGCGGGCCACCTTCGACTGCCGACGCGTCCGGCACCGGCTCCCGGTCCGCACGCGAGCGCTACCTGGTTTCAGTGGCGCCGAAGGCAATGGTGAAAGGGAACGGCATGCCGGTCGGTTCCGACGTGCGCGAGTGGCTGCGGGCGGCACAACGGGCAGAAGCCGAGGTCATCGCCGCCATCCATAAGGCTGAGGCAGCCGAGCCGATGCCCCGGCATCATCAGAGGCTCACTCTTGACCACGGATCACTGACCATTGGCATCGATTATCAAGGCGGGGGCGGACAATTGAAGGATCCCGTCGTCAACCCGAGGAGTTCTCATGGCCCGCACCCGTTCCGTTGCCGATCAACTGGTGGGCCAGTTGATCGCCGCAGGGGTACGCCACATCTACGGCATCGTGGGCGACAGCCTCAACCCTGTTGTGGACGCAGTTCGGCGCATCGACGGCATCGAGTGGGTGCAAGTGCGCCATGAGGAGGCCGGCGCGTTCGCCGCTGCCGCTGAGGCTGAGCTCACGGGCACCCTCGCCGTGTGCGCGGGGTCGTGCGGTCCCGGCAACCTGCACCTCATCAATGGCCTGTACGACGCGAACCGCTCACGGGTCCCTGTACTCGCGATTGCCTCGCACATCCCGAGCGAGCAGATCGGCACTCAGTACTTCCAGGAGACCCACCCCGATCGGCTATTCACAGAGTGCTCCGTGTACTCCGAGATGATCTCGAGCGCAGCCCAGGCGCCGCGCGTCATCCGCAGCGCGATTCACCACGCATATGGTGCCCCCGGCGTCGCGGTCCTCACCCTGCCCGGCGACGTCGCTGACCTCGAGGCACGTCAGGCTGCGCCCGACATCCTCACACGCCCCAAGACGCCCCGCGTGATCCCCGAGGCCGAGTCCGTGCGCGCACTGGCTGACGCTATCAACGGGGCCAAGAACGTGACGATCTTCGCGGGCGCAGGGACCGCGGCAGCACACGACGACGTGATCGCCCTAGCCGAGAAGATCGCCGCCCCGATCGGCCACAGCCTGCGCGGCAAGGAGCACATCCAGTACGACAACCCGTTCGACGTCGGGATGAGCGGACTGCTCGGATACGGCGCCTGCCAGGCCGCCCTGGAGGGTGCGGACCTGCTGCTCATGCTCGGCACCGACTTCCCCTATGACCAGTTCCTGCCCGGCGGCGTCCGCACGGCCCAGGTGGACATCGAGCCGACCCGCCTGGGGCGGCGCACACGCATGGACCTCGCTGTTCTGGGCGACGTCGGGGAAACGGTCCGCGCGTTGCTCCCACTGGTAGAGCGTGCGAAGAGCCGACAGTTCCTCGACTCCATGGTCAGCCGGCACACCAGGGCAATGTCGGGTGTCGTCGGCGCGTACACCAAGGATGTGGAGCGCCACACCCCCATCCATCCCGAGTATGCCGCCGTGACGCTGGACGAGGAAGCTTCCCAGGACGCGGTATTCACGGTGGATACGGGCATGTGCAACGTCTGGGCGGCGCGGTACATCACACCGAACGGCAGGCGGCGGGTGATCGGCTCGTTCCTGCACGGCTCGATGGCCAATGCGGTACCGCACGCGATCGGCGCAGCACTGGCCCACCCGGGACGCCAGGTCATTGCGATGGCCGGCGACGGCGGGCTATCGATGCTTCTGGGTGAGCTCGTGACGCTCAAGCACTACGAGCTGCCGGTGAAGATTGTGCTGTTCGACAACGCGACGCTTGCCATGGTGCGTCTGGAGATGCTCGTCGAAGGATTGCCAAGCTTCGCGACAGACTCCCCAAAGATCGACTACGCGGCCGTGGCAGGCGCGATGGGCATCTATGCCGTGCGAGTCGAGAAGCCCACGGACGTCCGGGCAGCATTGCGGGACGCGTTGGCGCACCCGGGCCCCGCGCTCGTCGACCTCGTCACTGACCCGCGCGCGCTGGCTCTGCCACCTAAGATCACCGGCAAGCAGATCGCCGGGTTCACCACCGCAATGAGCAAGGAGATCCTTGGCGGCGGGATGGGTGAGGTTATGGCGATGGCACGCTCGAACCTGCGCAACGTGCCCCGCCCGTGAGGATGAGTTAGCAGTAGTTCGTTACACGCGGCTGGCGGACGACCGTCAAAGGGCCGGTCGTTCCGGTAGCCGATCCGCTTACGAAGACCATGGCTCCGGGGGCCAAGGCAGTCAGGGATCACGGTCACCGTTCCGCTTGCGGAGCCGGGATCGCCCGGTGTTTTCGGTCGCGTCTTTTGATCACGGCGTCGTCGTCGGTGGGGATGTGTTGTAGCTGAAAACGTGCCCCGCCGGAGCGTTCCGGCGGGGCACCGCCGCGACGACCTCGCGCCAGACGTACGCAACGTCGATGTCACCGCGCTGCCGGGCTCCAAAGGCGGTACCGGCCACGTCATACCGCCGCCTCCGTAAGGCTCAGGTCCGGGCGAGGGGGAGTTCGTCCCTGGGTACGAGGCGTGGGCGTTCGACGGCGAACATGCATGCCCAGTAGCAGGCGAAGCCGACGAAGATCCCGGCATACACGTCCATCAGGTAGTGCTGCCGCAGAGCCACCGTCGCCGGGTAGACCAGGCACAGCCATGCCATCAGGATCCAGCCGGTCTTCGGGAACCGATGCCGGAGCCGCCACAGCGCCAGGATGCCGATCGTGGTCCAGGTGCAGTGACCGCTGGGGTACCCGTTGAACGGCTGGTCGTTGCCCCACACCTGGTTCACCAGCCAGCCCCCGAACCCGTCGCCCGCCTGCACGTCACGGACCACGTAGGTCTGGAACAGGTAGTACGCCACGTCCAGGATCAGCTGCGACACGATCAGGGCGAGCCCGACCGTCAGGAAGCGGCGGAAGGACCCGGCCGCGAGGTTCAGTGGGGGGATCACGATCGGCACGATGACAAGGAACGAGAGGTAGGGGATCGCCAGCAGCGGCACGAACGGGATCTTCGCGTCGAGCCAGCTCTTGAGCACGAGCGTCTGATAGGGCTCGGAACCGGTGAGGGGTTGCAGGAGCTGCCCCGTCGGCCTGGCCGCGAAGTAGCCGGGCCAGCGGTCCGGCGGGGGTGCTGCGTTCAGGAGCTCGTAGGAGTAGAAGACAAGGCCGACCGCAGCGAGGACGAGAGCGACCCAGATCCACTGCGTCCGTGAGAGGTCCCAGGGACGTGCGGTTTCGCTGACGTCAGTGACGGTGTGGCTCTGACGACTCATCTGTACCCCCCGGGATGCGAAGAACGCTTGTGGTCCATTCGTTCGTGCCTATTAGTTCTTGCTTATTCGCCTTTGCCTTCGCCTTCCGCGCCCGGCCCCGGCGGTGGCGGCTCACTGTTCGGCCCCGTAGACCGGCGCCGTACGTGTTCGACACCGACCAGGCCGCGGACATGGCCAAGGCCGGCGCCGACGTCCTGGTCCCGCACATGGGCCTGACCTCCAGCGGCACCATCGGCGCCCAGACCACCATCACGCTGCAGGACGCCGCGTTGCGCGTCCAGGGTATGCACGACGCCGCCAAGAAGGTCAACCCGGACAGTGGTGCCGTGGACACCTGCTTCTCGACAGCGACCTGCATACGTAGGTACCGCATAAAGTGCCCGCACGCGGATGGCTGAGCGGCACAGCGGGGACCTGTTCGTCGGCGTCCAACCGGAGGCGTTTCGACGCGTTAGTCAGCGTTGGGGCTATCAGCCGAGTTTCCAGCCGGCCATCAGACCTCCACCGGTGAGCGCGCATATCAGGAAGCCGAAAGAGAGGGGGTCGCCTGCGAAGTGGACGTAGAGGAAGTCGTTGCC
>DASRUA010000072.1:0-4186 GCA_035655615.1 Dermatophilaceae bacterium | reverse complement strand
GGCTCACGGTGCTCACCCCACCCCCGGCCGACCGGGCCGAGGTGCACCGCATCATCTATGACGAGTTGTGTCTCGGAGAATTGCGGGACGAGTCTCGGCAGATCTATCGCAGCATCATCACCCGCTTGGCCGAGGCCGGCGCCGAAGGCATTGTCCTCGGTTGTACCGAGATCGAGCTGCTGATCTCCACAGCGGACAGCCCCGTTCCTGTCTTCCCCACCACCCGCCTGCACGTCGAAGCGGCCGTCGATTTCTCCCTGACCACACTCTCAAGCGGCTGACCCCCACGGTCCCGGTGCGTCCCAAAAGAGGAAGCTCGGTCAGGACTACCGGACCTACGACACGAATCCGTTCCGTGAGCGTTTGGCCGCCCGCTACCGCGAGCACAACCAGCACCTCGACCGCGCGAACGGCGCCCCGATCGAGTCCGACGTTCGGGCAGGCATCCGAACCGACTTGGCATCTCGACGATCAGGCGAACGATCGAGTACGGCGTGGAGAACTCACCACCGAGGCGTCCTTCGTTCGCCGCGAAGTTGGACAGGAAGTCCTCGTAGATCAGCCCGAACGCGTCACCGGACAGCTGGCGCGGCAGCGGAGCGAAGAGCCGGAGCAGCTCACTGAGGGTGGACTTCTCAAGTCGCTGATAGCCACGGGGCAGGACGTCACGGAGTTCGGGGTTGGCGGCTTCGACGGCTTTCATCGCTTCGTCGATCGCCTTGCCAAGGTTCTCGCCCTCCGGCAGCGAGACGAGACCCGACAGCCTGGCCGCGTCCGGGACGAACAGGACGGAGCGAGCTCGATAGTCGTCGGCCGTGACGGGTCGCCGGGCGGTTGCCTTGGCCTCCAGCTCGGGACGCACCTGTTCGAACCGGTGCTCTGCGTAGGCGAGGAAGATCAGCCCGAGCACAGGGCCGCGGTACTCGGCGGGCGACATCGTCGAGTTCGCCCGTAGCTCGTCGGCGGCGGCCCAGAGGGTGCGGCGTACTCGCGCCAGCTCGTCGGTCTTCACTCGTCACATCCGCGCTTGATCACGGCGTGAGGTTATCGCTCAGACCTGGTTCCGAGGCCGTGGCTTGGTCGATCCTCGCGACGAACCGCTGCACACGGTCGGCCGCGTCCGCCATTGTCTCGGCCAGGTCGAGGTGGTCGAGACCTTCCCGCGCCCGGTCGTAGATCACGGGCCAGTGCGGAAGCGCTCGAATCGTCGGCGGCCACGACTGCTCGGCGCGCACATCAAATACAGCGACGCACGCGAGTCGAGTCTGCTCGAGGTCGGCGTCGGCAACCAGCATCTCGAGCAACTGCAGGTCGACGAGGTCATGGGCGCGATCGTTCGTCTTCGGTGGCGTCATGGTCGCGGTGCACGCGTGCAGCTTCTGCGCGATCTGCCACGGGACGGTCATGCACGGCACCGTCACTGCGACCGGTACACCCACGAGCGCCAGCGCATCGGACGAGATCGCGTCAAAGCTCTCCGCGTTGCCTGCCTCGACCATCGAGACCTCGATCGGCACGGAAGCGAAGGGCTGACCGTGGTAGCTCAGCTTGGCTACGAACCGTCTCGGCTTGACCGGCAGGCCCGGCACCTCAATCTCCTCGGGCGGGGTGAAGATCGCCGTGAAGCCTTCCCAGCCGAGCTCGCCCGCATCGGCGAGCAGTTCATGTACCTCCGCCACGTCGTGGCGGGCCACGGCGTCGAGATCCCTGGACGTTCGCGAGTCCCCGATCCCCTGGCGTAGCTCCAACGACGATCCACCCTTGACCAACAGCAACGGCGCGCCCGCAGCGTCGGTGAGTCGAGCTGCCAGCTGAGCGACGACGAGGACCGCAACGTGTTGCTGCAGCCGCCCGAAGACGAGACCTTCGCGCTTGGCGGCCTGGACCAGCCGATCACGCAACGAGCGCAGGTTCGACGGCGGCGAGGAGTACGGCGAGCTCATGCTGACTCCCGTCCCGCCCGCGCCGGCCGGCGAACACCAGCGGCGTCAAGCTCGGTGCGTAACTCGCCCGCGACCGCACGCCGCAAGGTGCCATCACGTTCCGCGTGATCAATCGCCAGCCGCAACTGATACGGGTCCGTCCCGGTGGCAATACAGTCCCTGATTGTCCGGGCGACCGTGGTGACGGGCAACGTGTCGACCTGCGTGACATCCGAGGCAGCAAGCTCGCGGCGATGTGTGCGATACAGCTCCCCACCTGCCGCCCGGGGATGGTTGTCCCTCGGAACGGTCAGATGGATCCGTGACGGATTCACGTCTGCCAGCCCGTGTAGCTGCAACGCCGACTCGTGCGACACCACGCCGCGACCGAATGACCACGCAACGGCCGCGGCCAGGTCGTCATGCTCGCCGCGCGGCAGCATCGGCACCCGATAGACGCCCCGCCCAGCGCGTTCGAGACGACCACGCGCCGCCATCAGTCGCAACTGGGTGGGATCTATATCCAGTTCCCGCGCGTCGCGGGTCGTCACGTAGCCGTGCTGCTCCGCCGCACGTTCGACTAGGCGGTCCCACACTCTCATGTGCTCAATCGTATCAGCTAGATACGGTTACGCACATCCTCTACCATCAGCTCGGATATTTCCCTCGAATGGCTGGCGGTACCCGTGCCTATCGTCCAATCACCGTGACCAGCCAGCCAATTGATGGCCCTGCCGAAGGAGGCCTACTCATAAACGAACCGGACGACCTTGGTCAGCAACTTAGCGCCTTCGGCTGAAGGCGCACCGTGGTGCGCGAAGATTCGCCCCGAAGCCGCCCTTGAACGTCGGCTCGGCGTGTTCCTTCTCGCTGTGCGAGGTCACCAACGTGGCGTCGACGTCCAGGACCACAACGCCGGACAAGGACGCACACCACAGCTGACCACGACCCACCCATGAGGCTTAGAGACCAGCCCATACGGATGAACGTTCCATAAGGGGACGAGCGCTCCATAAGCGGAACGCGTTGTGGGAACGCGGTAGGTCAGGTGGGGTCTCCTGCGCGAGGGTGCCCAATAGACCCGCCCGGTGAAGATCTTCGTTCAGCTACCTCATACGGGACACCCGGCGGCCGTCGACGCAGCTCGGCAAGGGGTGGCGACCAGGAGCGCTGCACGTTGAGGAGTCCCCTGGGGAGCAGTGATCGCGCCACCGCGCTGGTGACCAGATGTGTGACCAGGACGCAGGGAAACAGAGGCGTAACGGTGGGGCCGATGAGAGGAGGCGAAGGTCACGCATGTGTCAGGGAAGTCGTTGCGTTCGGACTGTCGTGTTGTGTTTTTGGTGTTTGTGATGGACGATGAAGGATATGGAGCGGATCGAGTCCCCGTTGTTGAGCACGGGTGATGTAGCGAGCGTCCTCGGGGTGTCCCGTCAGCACGTCGTTGATCTGTGCGATCGCGGCGACCTGATCTTCGTGCGCGTCGGGTCACATCGTCGTGTTCCGCGGTTCGAGCTGGATCGGCTTCTCGGAGCGGTGCATGAGGGCAAACTGACGCGTGATCAGGAACGCTCGTTGTGGTTGCACCGGGCGGTGCTGGCCGAGCTGGTCGAAAACCCAGAAGACGTTCTCGCGAGGGTGGGTGGGAATCTGCACCACCTGCGGGCCCAGCACCTGGGGCGGGGCATGACGGCACACTGGTTGGATCAATGGCAAAAGGTGCTCGACGCCGGAGTCGACGCGGTTGCCGACATGCTGACATCTCAGGGACCGGCAGCGTTGGAACTGCGCCAGAACTCTCCCTTCGCCGGGGTGATCTCCGAAGAGGTGCGTTCACGGGTCTTGGCATCCTTCGTGCGGCACTGGCGTCGGGACCATGGGCATCCCAGCCAGGCCACCACGGGCGGCGACCGTCTCGCTGATCGAGTCCGGGTGAGCGGGTGAATCGTGAACAGCTGGCTCACATCCTGCGCGCGGCGTCGACGATCGTGGACGATCCGAACATCCTGGTAATCGGTAGCCAGTCGGTGCTGGCCACCTTTGATGAGGAGGAGCTCCCGGATGCGGCCACCGCATCCATGGAGGTCGATCTTGCGTACTTCGACGACCCCGCAGAGGACAAAGCTGACGCGGTCGACGGCGCGATCGGCGAGCTCTCCCCATTCCACGAAATGAACGGTGTGTACGCACAAGGGGTCAGCGTGCGGACCGCGGTGCTCCCGGAGGGTTGGCGTGGCCGCGTGGTCCCCTGGTCAAACCAGTCC
>DASRUA010000071.1:0-8361 GCA_035655615.1 Dermatophilaceae bacterium | reverse complement strand
GAGGCGCCCAGCCCGGTGCCGTAGAAGATGTTGTCGCCCAGTACCAGCGCCACCGCGTCCTGGCCCATGAAGTCGGCGCCGATGATGAAGGCCTGCGCCAGGCCATCGGGACTCGGCTGCACGGCATACGAGAGGCTGATGCCCCATGCGGAGCCGTCGCCAAGCAGGTGCTGGAACTGGGCAAGGTCCTGCGGCGTCGTGATGATCAGGATCTCGCGGATGCCGGACATCAGCAGCGTCGAGAGCGGGTAGTAGATCATCGGTTTGTCGTAGACCGGCATCAGCTGCTTGCTGATTCCACGGGTGATGGGGTGAAGTCTGGTTCCGGAGCCCCCTGCGAGGATGATGCCTTTCATGGTTGCGAGATTAGCCTGCCCGCCGGTTTGCGCTTGCCTCGGCCGCTTCCGGTAGCCTCGCGGGATGTGCAACTTCCCTCACGGCATGTGCAACCCAATCCATGTGACCAACCCGTGAGCCGTTGGCTGGTCGTCGGCGCCAAAGGGATGCTCGGCACGGACTTGCTAGCCGAGCTCGCTCCTTCCGAACCCGAAGACTCCGCACCCGATGACTCCGAGCTCGGTGAGTCACCGGGCGCTCACGAGGTGACCGCGGTCGACCGCGACGAGATTGACATCCGTGACCCCGAAGCCTGTCTTGCGATGGTGGACGGCCACGACTTCGTGGTCAATGTCGCAGCCTGGACCGCGGTCGACGAGGCCGAGTCCCAGGAGGCCGCAGCCTTTGCGGTCAACGCAGTTGGCGCCGCGAACCTCGCTCGTGCCTGCGCGGCTGCCAGGGTGCCGATGGTTCAGGTGTCCACCGACTACGTCTTCGCCGGTGACGGCAGCAGTCCGTACTCAGAGGACGCGCCGCTGGCTCCGCGTTCGGCGTACGGCCGGACCAAGGCCGCGGGGGAGTGGGCTGTCCAGGCCCTCTGTCCGCAGTCCTGGATCGTGCGCACCGCCTGGTTGTATGGCGCCCACGGGCCGAACTTCGTCAAGACCATGGCGCGCCTGGCCGCCGAGCGCGACACGGTCACCGTGGTCGACGACCAGTCTGGGCAGCCGACCTGGACCGTCGACCTGGCTGCAGCCATCGTGCGACTCGTCGAGGCCGAGGCGCCGTTCGGGGCCTATCACGGCACGTCCGCGGGCGAGACGACGTGGTTTGGCTTCGCCCAGGCGATCTTCGCCGAGCTGGGCCTGGACTCCTCGCGGGTGAAGCCGACGACCACCGACGCGTTCCCACGGCCGGCTCCCCGGCCGGCATACAGCGTGCTCGGGCATGAGGCCTGGCGAAGCGCGGCTCTGGATCCGCTGCCCTCCTGGCGCAAGTCCCTGACCAGAGCTGTGCCCATCGTCGTTCCCCGCTGATCTCGGCTCGCGCGCCCGCGACGCGGGACGTTTCCCGGCGGCCTACCAGTCCCAGGGACGCGCCCGTCAGGCTGGCATTCCGGAGGCGCGTCCCGGCCGAATGCGGCATCCGCCCCCCCGTCGCCTGAGTCCCCCACACTGCTGGCCTAGGGTCGGGGCATGCTCTGTGCCTACGCCGCCGGCCAGTCGTCCTCGGATCCGTTGTCAGGATTGGTCATCGGTCAGCGACCAGACCCGGTCGCAACCTTGCCCGGGTGGTCGGTGGTCACCTTGCGGGCCGCGGGGCTGAACCACCACGACGTGTGGTCCCTGCAGGGCGTCGGCCTGGCCGCTGACCGGCTGCCGATGATCCTGGGTTGCGACGGCGCCGGAGTCGATGAGGCCGGCAACGAGGTCATCATCCACGCGGTCGTGCCCTCCGAAGGCTGGGTAGGCGACGAGACGCTCGACCCGGCGCGCACCCTGTTGTCCGAGCGGTATGACGGGACGCTGGCCGAGCTCGTCGCGGTGCCTTCGCACAACCTGGTTCCCAAGCCCGCGGGGCTCACTTTCGAACAGGCGGCCTGCCTGTCCACGGCCTGGCTGACCGCCTACCGGATGTTGTTCGTCAATGCCGGGCTGACCCCTGGCGCCACCGTTCTGGTCCAGGGCGCCGGTGGTGGGGTCTCGACCGCCCTGACCCAGCTCGGCTCGGCGGCCGGCTACCGGGTCTGGACGACGTCACGCGACGAGGCCAAACGCGCCAAAGCTCTGGGCATCGGGGCCGATCAGGTGTTTGCTCCTGGCGAGCGGCTGCCCGAGCGGGTCGACGCGGTGATGGAGACCGTGGGTGCGGCCACCTGGTCCCACTCGATCAACTCGCTCAAGCCGGGGGGCACCGTCGTCATCTCCGGCGCCACCTCTGGCGACGCACCGGCCAAGGCCGAGCTGACCAAGATCTTCTTCAGGCAGCTGCGCGTCGTCGGGTCCACCATGGGGAACCGGACCGAGCTCGAGCGTTTGGCGAAGTTCGTTGTCAACAAAGGGATTACGCCGGTGATCGACTCGACTTTCGCCCTGGCTGATGCGCGTGCGGGTTTCGAGAAGATGGCTGCCGGGGATGTGTTCGGCAAAGTCGTCTTCACCCTCTGACAGACGCTCTGAGTCACGCTTCGACTCACGCTCTGAGTCAGCTCGTCGCGCCCGCCCACCTCGTGAGGTCGCAATGACCGACCTCCGGGGACCCGGAGTCGATTGCGCCGATCTGAGCGACCTCACGAGTGTGAGCCTAAGGGCGACGGAGAACCGTGCGGATTCTTTGTGCTGCATCGGAGAGGATGTCCAGGATCTCCTGGCGCGACGAGTCGTCCGCGACGCGGCGTACCGCATCTCGCACCTCGAACCGGAACGCGTTGATGGCGGCCTCGATGTCGCGTGTGGTCGTTCCGCTGCCATCCCTGCCCGCGGTCTTCGGCCACTGCCTCTCGTATGACGTACCCGCCGGTGTCGCGTTGGCGCGTGCCTGCTTGGCTGCCTCCTTGAGCTCGGCGCGCAGATCCGTGGCGCTGCCGTGGACCCGTTGACGCACCTGCTGGGCCAGCTCTCGCACAGAGTGGTCGAGGTCCTGCTGGAGGTCTGCGAGGTCGAGCTCCCTTGCGGCGACCTCGCTTCGGCCGGCATCCGTGATCCGGTATGTCGCCTTGCGGCCGTCGTCGGTGCGCTCGACCAGGCCCTCCTCCTCCAGCTTGGCCAGCCGCGGATATACCGTCCCGGCGCTGGGGGAGTAGAGCCCATTGAAGCGTTCCTCGAGGGCCCGGATGACCTCGTAACCGTGGCGCGGGCCCTCGTTCAGCAGGGCTAGCAGGTAGAGGCGTAGCTGACCATGCGCGAAGACAGCCATCGTCAGTCCTGGATCTTGTTGTCGGCCACCGAGTCCTGGATGTGGGTCGTGCGCAGGACCACGACATTGCCGGACACCGAGTTCGCTTTGATGACAAGAGCTTTGTCGCCCTCCATCAGTCGACCGCCGTGCTGGTGGGGAGCGTTGCCGTCCATGGACTGCCCGTCGATGACGATGTGTCCCGTGGCGGTGCGCGCGGAGACGTCGTAGCCGCCGCCCTGGGGGATCCGGACCGTCACATCGCCGGAGACGGAGTTGGACTGGATCTGTGCCTCGCCGTCCATCAGGTCGAGCGTGATGTCACCGCTGACCGTGTTGAGCCTGATCTGGCGCAGCCGGCTGGCCTCCACGGTGAGTGCGCCGGAGACCGAGTTGCCCTTGAAGTCACCCTGCAGGCCGTGGCACTCGATATCTCCGCTGACGGTGTTGGCGTCGACGTCCCCGACGATGTCGTCGAGGGTCAGCGAGCCGGTGACGGTGTTGGTCTTGACCTTGGCGCGGGCGCCGTTGATCAGGGCCTCAGCGCTGACCGTGCTCGCGTTGATTTCGGTGGTGGCCGGCACCGAGATGCTGATCCTGGCCATGCGCCTGCCTTTGTCCAGGCCCAGGGACTTCATGTTGTCCCAGAGGCTGGTGTCCTTCTCCTTGACGTGGCCGATCTTGAGCGACCAACCGTCCCAGCTGACGGTCAGGGGCGGTCCCGAGACCTCATGCACCTCGAGTCGCGCCGTGGGGGAGTCGTCATGGGTGACGATGTCGACCCGCCCGCCGACCAGGCCGAGCTTGAGCTTGCCGACGGTCTCGTTCTCGTTGCCGATGTCGAGCACCTTCGGTCCGTCGATCTGCCATTCCTGTGCCATGGTGGCCCCCTTGCGTCTCGGGCGTAGGCGATGACTCGTCATACGCGTTATATCGCGTTCTGATCATTCACGATATAACGCGTTGGATCGCGGGCGCAAGCCCCCCGTGCTGCACAAGTTAACGATCTGGTGCGACGGCCTGGTGCGACGACGTGGTGCGACGGCGTGGTCAATCAGCCGGGTTCAGCGGCTTCGATTCAGCTGCTCAAGTCGGCGACCAAAGTCAGCGGCCGAGGTCCAGCCAGCGATCCCAGCCTCCGTGCAGCACCAGCCAGGCGATCAGCCCGTACCCGGCCTGGCCAGGGTGGATGCCATCACCGGACGCCCCCAGGTCCGAGCGGTACTGCTCATGCCCGTTCAACGGCCGATAGCAGTCGACATACGGCACACCCCGGCGAGCGCACACGTCAGCCTGCGCCTCGACCACGATCTCGAGCCGCCCGTTCAGCTCCGGATCCAGCGTCGGCGGCGGCCCCACCGCGAATGCGGCGACCCCGCTCGCGGCGGCGTCGTCGAGGATGTTGGCGAGGTTCAGCCGAACGCGGGCGGTCGACATGTACTTCGCAGCGTCGTTGTGCCCCACCGCGACGACCAGGCGCTTCTCCGAACGGCCCTTCCACCGGGGCGGACCCTCGGCGCGCCAGCGACTGAGCACGTCCGCGGAAGTCTCACCGCGAACCCCCAGCTGGTATGCCGTGATGTCCACGTCGGGGTGCTCGGTGCGTCCCACGACGCGTGAGACCCAGCCAGAACCCTTGGGGTCGCCATATCCGGCGACGTAGGCGTCCCCGATGAACACGAGCGCGATATCACGCGGCCCCTCGTTCACCTGGAACTGCGCGCTCGGGTTGAACTCGGTGGGAACGTCATGGGCATCGACGTCCTCGGAGTGGACAGTGGCGTTGTCTGCGGAGCTCACACTCGTTCAGTCCTCATCATCGTCGAGTCGGGCGAGCCAGGTGGCCAGGCGCTCGATGGGTGTCTCGAAGTCGGGGTGCACGTCAACGAACGTGCGAAGCTGCTCGGCCAACCACTCAAGACTGACCAGTTCCTCGCCCCGTCGCGCCGAGAGCTCCTCGATGCCGCGATCCGTGAAATACACGTTCTGCATTCTGCCCTATATGGGGTGGCTCGTCCCATGTATACAGCGTTGCTGGCGGGCATGTCTGCCGCACTTGGCCGGGATAGGTCCGTCGTTGGGCGGGTGGCGGGGTGCGGTTCCCCCGTTTGGCCGGGATAGGTCCCCGGTGCGGTGGTGGCGGGGTGTGCCTTTGCCGGGTTTGGCCGGGCCTGTGGATAACTTTGCGCGCCGACCGGCACGATCAGACACTCTCGTGCCATGCCGCGCAACAACACAGCGCCCTTCAACGACAGCGCGCCCTTCAACGACAGCGCGCCCTTCAACGACAGGGTTCCGTTCACTCGAGCCGAGGCGCGCGAGGCCGGGATCTCAGCGAAGCAGTTGTTGGGCGTTCGCTATCAACGTTTGTTTCACGGACTCCATCTGTCCGCCGGGGTCGTCGCCACGCCGGCGGTCAGGGCACAGGCGGTGCTGAGGATTTGCCCGCTCGGGTCCCAGGCCAGCCACTTCACTGCGGCAGAGCTTTGGGGCGTCATCGTCCCGAGTCAGCCGCTGACCCATGTCAGCTGTCCCCAGCCCGGGTGGCGTAGTGAGCGTCGGGGCGTTGCCAGTCATCGGCTCAGCCGCCACGCGAAGGCGTCCTCGTTTGGCGGCATCCGCATCTCGAGTCCCGAACAGACGTTCATCGATCTGGCCAGACTGCTGTCGCTGGTGGACCTCGTCGTGCTTGGTGACTCCCTGGTCAAGGCCAATCGCACGACGGTCGATCGGCTGGTGGGCGCGGTGCAGGAATGGCCCGGTTGGGGTTCCCGTCCGGCTCGGCTGGCGGCCGGGTTCGTTCGCGAAGGAGTGGACTCGCCTATGGAGACACGGCTTCGGATGCTCATGGTGTTAGCCGGATTTCCCGAGCCAGTGGTTAACCACATCCTCTATAACTCGAAGGGCCGGTGGTCGAAACGGTTCGACCTCTCATACCCCGAGCTGAAGCTGATCATTGAGTACGACGGCCGACAGCACGCCGAGAACGACGAACAGTGGGACCACGACCTGATTCGACGCGAGAACCTGGACGGTGATGGCTGGCGGCTGGTCGTCGTGCGGTCGAAGGGCATCTACGTGGAGCCGCAACTGACGCTCGAGCGGATTGCGGACGCCATGAGGGCGCGCGGTGCCCGGAACGTGCCGACGAGGTTCCGGGATGAGTGGCGTCAACACTTCCCGGGTCGATCAGCCTGATCAGTCTGCGGTCGCGTATCCGGCGTGTGGCCGGGATACGTCCCCCGAGGGGCGCTTGAGCGGGCGCTCTTCGGGCGTTTGGCCGGGATACGTCCCCGGAGGGGTGGGCGAGCAGGCACGCTTCGGGCGTTTGGCCGGGTAACGTCCCTGTATTCGTCACGGACCTGCGGTCTAGCGGTCGAATGCCGTGGCGATCAGCTGGGCCTGCTGCAAAGCGTGCTTCTTGCTCGACCCGGTGGCAGGTGAGGCCGAGGCCGCGCGGGACGCCACCTGCAGGACACGCGTCTCACCCAGCCCGGCCAGCGCCTGGGGCAGGTTCATGGCCATGAACGGCCAGGCACCCTGGTTGGCCGGCTCGTCCTGGACCCACATGATCTCGGCGCCCGGGTAGGCCTTGATGGCTGCCGCGATCTCGGCGCCCGGCAGCGGGGCCAGCTGCTCGACACGCAGGATCGCGGTCGTGACATCGGTCCGTTTGGTGCGCTCGGCTTCGAGGTCGTAGATGACCTTGCCCGAGGCCAGAAGCACCCTGGTCACTGCCTTCGCCGGCAGGGCAGCCGGGTCGGGCAGGACCTTCTGGAACGAGCCCGACGTGAAGTCCTCGACCCCCGACGTGGCGGCCTTGAGGCGCAGCATCGACTTGGGCGTGAACACGATCAACGGGCGCCGCGGCCGACGGTAGGTCTGGCGACGCAACAGGTGGAAGTACGACGCGGGCGTCGACGGATAGGCAACCTTCATGTTGTCTTCGGCGCACAGTTGCAGGAAGCGTTCGATACGGGCGGAGGAGTGGTCAGGGCCCTGGCCCTCGTAGCCGTGCGGGAGCACCAGCACTACCGACGAGCGCTGGCCCCACTTCTGTTGGGAGGAGCTGATGAACTCGTCGATGATGGTCTGGGCGCCGCCCGCGAAGTCGCCGAACTGCGCCTCCCACAGGACGAGCGCGTCGGGTCGCTCGACGGAGTAGCCGTACTCGAAGCCCATCGCCGCGAACTCGGACAACAGCGAGTCATAGATCCAGAAGCGTGCCTGGTCCTTGTCGAGGTGCTTCAGCGGCGTCCACTCCTGGGCGTTCACCTTGTCGATGAGGACGGCGTGACGCTGCACGAAGGTTCCTCGACGCGAGTCCTGACCCGACAGCCGAACCGGCACGCCCTCCCGGAGCAGCGAGCCGAAGGCCAGTAGCTCGGCCATGGCCCAGTCGATCCCGCCGTGGCGGACCATGGCGGCCCGCCTCTCCATGAGCTGTGCAAGCTTGGGATGGAGCGTGAAGCCCTCGGGCTTGTTCAGGAAGGTGTTGCCCAGATGGTGGAGGTTCTCCACGGAGATCGCGGTGTTCATGAACGGATGCGGTGTGTGCTCGTCGACCTCTTGCGCGTTGGGCCGCTCGAGCCCGCCATGGCCCTCGGTGTCGGTGCCGGGAACTTCGCCGGGATGGCCGGTATGGTCGGCATCTGTCGCCGGTTCCGCCGAGTCGACAGGGTCAGGACTCTTGACGGTTTCCTTGGTCTCGGCGAACGCCCGCTCCAGCCTCTGCTGGTAGTCGCGCAGCGCTTCCTCGGCTTCCTCGACGGTGATGTCGCCGCGACCGATCAGCGCCTCGGTGTAGAGCTTGCGCACCGAGCGCTTGGCCTCGATCAGGCTGTACATCAGCGGCTGCGTCATCGAGGGGTCGTCGCCCTCGTTGTGACCGCGGCGGCGGTAGCAGATCATGTCGACCACGACGTCCTTGTTGAACTCCTGGCGGAACTCGTAGGCCAGCTCGGCGACTCGCACGCACGCCTCGGGGTCGTCGCCGTTGACGTGGAAGATCGGCGCCTGGATCATCCGCGCCGCATCGGTGGAGTACACCGAGGAACGTGAGGCTGACGGCGAGGTGGTGAATCCGACCTGGTTGTTGATGACGACGTGGATCGTGCCACCGGTGCGGTA
>DASRUA010000070.1:0-2334 GCA_035655615.1 Dermatophilaceae bacterium | reverse complement strand
CCAAAGGTTCATAGCAAGTCCGTCCACGCAGGGCGAGATTCGGATTGATTCCTGATGAGTTCTTCAACTCTTACCCCCGTGCCCCACGATGGTCGGATGGATGCTTCCCAGCCACGCTTTGGTGGCCCTACCCGTCGGCGGTCGTTCACGCCGGCGCAGAAACTGGACCATGTGGCCGCCTATGAGGCGGCGCTCACCCAGGGCGGTGGTGGGGCGTACCTGCGCCAGGAGGGCCTGTACTCCTCCCAGATCACCGAGTGGCGAAGGCTGCGTGACGCCGGCGTCCTGGCGGGTAAGTCGGCGGGTGCCAAGATCGGGCGTCCCACCGCTGAGCAGGCCGAGATCGCCCGGCTACGCCGACAGCTTGACCTGGCCCAGCGCCGCCTGAGCAGGACCGAGGCGGCCCTGAGCATTATGGGAAAAACACATGCGCTCCTGGAGGAGATATCCAAGAGCGCGCCGGATCAGCCCGCGCCCAAGAAGCGTTGATGGCCACCTACCGGGACCTTCGGGCCGCGGGAATCACGACCAGGGCGGCGGCGGCGTTGACCGGCCTGTCCCGGGCCACGGCAGCCAGGAAACCGGTGACTCCGCTGCGGGCGACCCGGGTGGTGCCGGCGAACAGGCTCAGCCCAGTCGAGCGGAAACGGGTGGTGGCCACGCTGGACTCGGCGCGGTTCGTGGACCAGCCACCGTTGCAGGTCTACGCCCAGCTCCTGGACGAGGACACGTACCTGTGCTCGGTTTCGTCGATGTACCGGATCCTGGGTGAACACCACCAGGTGCGGGAACGGCGCCGGCTGGCCCGCCACCCGGCCCGGGTCCGTCCCGAGCTGGTCGCCACCGCCCCGGGGCAGGTGTACTCGTGGGATATCACCAAGCTCGCCGGTCCGGTCAAGGGCAAATACTTCGACGCCTACGTGATGATCGACATCTACTCCCGCTACATCGTCGGAGCCGTCGTCCACGCCCACGAGTCGGGCCCGTTGGCGGTAGAGATGATGAAGGAGATCTTCGGTATCCACGGGATCCCACAGGTCGTCCACGCCGACCGTGGCACCTCGATGACCTCCAAGACCGTCGCAGCCTTGCTGTCCGACCTGGAGGTCACCAGATCACACTCACGCCCGAAAGTCTCCAACGACAACCCCTACAGCGAAGCCTGGTTTAAGACCTTGAAGTACGCACCGACCTTCCCCGAGCGCTTCGGCTGCCTCGCGGATGCTCGCGGCTTCCTGGCAGATTTTGTTCAGTGGTACAACCACGAACATCGGCATTCCGGCATTGGCCTTCACAGTCCGGCCGACGTCCACTACGGCCTGGCAGCAGCCAAGGCCACCGACCGCCTCGCCACCTTGACCGTCGCCAGAGCCGCCAACCCGGAACGGTTCAGCAACTCGAACCCACCCAAAATCCTTGAGCTGCCCGACTCGGCCTGGATCAACCCACCACTACCGGTTCAACCAGCCGCTTAACTCCCTTTGGCCTTAACCACCTTGACAAATACCGCCAGCTCGGCGATGACCTCTTCGATCTGACCGGACAGTGTCAAGAACGCATGCTGCGTGCTATCTCCATCTTGCTCTCAGGCCGGATCCGACGACTTGTCAGTACCCTGCAGTGGTGCTACGAAGGCTGCGATCGCGACACGCAGCTCTTGCCAAGGAAACCTCTCGTGATCCCGCCCGAGCTACGCCCGTTGCCGTTTGCCCGTCCGCTCCGGCGTACTGTCCAGCGCCCTCCGGTTTGACTTGTTGGCTCGCTCGGCGCCTTGTCTTTCCTCATCGCTGGTGCGAGTCACCTTGTGGGGTTTTGCTGGCGCTGAGGCAAGCGCGTCGAGATAGCGGGTGGCCCACCATTGCACGTCGTGCGCCGAGACGCGTCTTCGTAGCGCTTTCATCCGGCGCCGTCGCTCATCCTCGGGGGCGGTGATTGCCCGCATGATCGTCTGCTTGACGCCCTCGATGTCGTGGGGGTTGCAGATGAAGGCCTGGTGCAGCTCGTTCCAGGCGCCGGCGAACTCCGACAGCACCAGGGTACCGCCGAGGTCGTGCCGGCTGGCGACGTACTCCTTGGCGATGAGGTTCATGCCATCACGTAGTGGGGTCACCAGCAGGACGTCGGCAGCCAGGAACATCGCCACCATCTCAGCACGCGGGGAGAAGCGGTACAGGTAGTGCACGGCGGGCGAGCCGAAAGCTGAGTACTGGCCGTTGATCCGCCCGACCGTGCCCTCGACCTCCTCACGCAGAAGACGGTAAGCCTCCACCCGCTCCCGGCTCGGTGTTGCCACCTGCAAGAGTGTCACGTCCGGTGGGGCGATCGCCTTGTCCC
>DASRUA010000069.1:0-2399 GCA_035655615.1 Dermatophilaceae bacterium | reverse complement strand
CGGTGATCGCCGCCTGGCGATTGTGAGGACTGCCACCGGATTTCAACAACGGGCGCAGCACCCTCAACTGGGCAGGACACGAACAAGCGGCGGCTTAGGCTCTCGCGGAAGTAGAGAACAATGCGACGCAGAACATTCGATGCCCTGCTCACCAGCGTAGGACTCGTCCTGGCCATCATCCTGCTTTCTGCCGGTGGTCTGCTCACCTGGGCGAGCTCCTTCATCGGCGACCAGGTCAAGACCCAGCTCAGCGAGCAGCAGATCTTCTTCCCGCCCAAGGGAGCGGCCACCGCAAGTCCGGACATCGGCCCGTACCTGAACCAGTACGCGGGCCAGCAGCTTCTCACCGGTGCGCAGGCCGAGGCCTACGCCGACCACTTCATCGCGGTCCACCTCAAGGAGATCGGAGGCGGCCTGACGTACGCCCAGCTCAGCACCAAGGCAAAAGCCGCGCCCACCGACACCAAGTTGGCGGGAGAGGTCGCGACGATGTTCAAGGGTGAGACCCTGCGCGGCCTCCTGCTCAACGCCTACGCCTTCGGCACCATGGGCGTAATCGCCGGGATCGCCGCGATCGGTGCCTTCATCAGCGCCGCGGTGATGCTCATCCTTTCGCTGCTTGGCTTCGCCCACCTGAGGCGGGTCTCCCCGGACGCAGAGCTGGGTGCGCACAGCCCGCCCGCCCACGCCTAACCGGACCCCTATAGGAGACTGTGGCGCAGGCCTTCACCGGGCAGTTGACCGATGAAGGCCTGCGTTTTGCGTCCCGCTTGCCGCCGCCTTCAAAGCTACTGGCTGGCCTCAGATCGAACCCGCTGCATATCGGGCGGGCCAACGCACCTATGACGGACGACCAGCGGACGCCGTTGGGGATCTGAGCATTCGCGCCGACGATCGTCGCAATTAGGATCGGTCCACGGACAAAGAACTCCCACCAGGAGGGATCTCGCTTCGTTGACAAATGGAGCAACTCGACGTGTCAATCGACCCGCGTTCGATCTGATTCCGGCAAGCACGTAGGTGCGTCGGCGTTTGTGGGCAGGCTTCGATACCAGGTCCCGAGCATCGCATCACTTCTGCGCGAGTCCTGCCGGTGTCCGATCGATCATCAGTGCGTGGTGACGAGTCGGCCCATGAGGACGCCTGCGAGTGCTGCTGCGCCCGCGATGGCCATGGTCTGTGCTGCGCTCCGCCAGATGTTGACGCCGCCGATGTGGCCCCGGGCGATCCCCAACAGGGCCATCCACAGGCCCGTGACGACCAGAGCGACGACAACAGCGGTCTGGAGGGGGAGGAACACGAACGGGATGACCGGCACTGCGGCGGCGATCAGGTCCGCGACGAACATCCACAGCGCGTGAAACAGCGGTGACTCTTGCGTCTGCACGGCGAGGCCGATCTCGTAGGCGGCGACATGGTCGAGCAACGCGTCGGGGTTGCGTTCGAAGACCTCGACCACGGTGGTCGCCTCTTCCAGGGTCAACCCCGCCGCGCGAAGTCGGTGCGCCGCCCGATCCAGGTACGGCCGAGGTACATGCGCGATGTGCTGCCGGGTCGTGTTCAGCAGCGCCTCGCCTCGATGTCCGACCGACTGCACGTCCAGATAGCGGCCGGCCATCATCGAGACCGCACCTGCAATGGCGCCGGTCGCCCCGGCGAGGACCACGAGGCTGGAGTCGCTCGTGCCTGCCGCGACGCCGAACACTAGCCCCGAGACCGAGACCGCGCCGTCTTCCATCCCGAAGGTGATGTCGCCGATCGCGACCCGTGACTGGGACATCAAGCGCCGCAGCGCACCCACCGCGGCATGCAACATTCGGAACCTCCAGGTCAGACCAACTGACCCGACCCTAGCGGCCGGCATCGAACATCAGCCCGGGCGCTTCCTGCTGTTCGGTGTGATCGTCGCGATGCTCTGGGCGCTGCTGGGTGTCGCTCTCGTGGTCACGGTCGGACAGGGCCGGTGGTGGGTCCTCGTCGTCAGCGACCTCTCACCACCGCATGGGCCGCAGGTCGGCTCCTCCAGAGAGGCGCGCCAGCACATGGGTGTCGTTATGCGGCGCGCCGAACGTTCCGTGCACCAACGTGCCAGCTCTCACTCGTGCCCCAGTCCTGTGCCCGAACCTCGAGGGGAACCGGCTACGGGCACGCATGAAGGCCCTGTTCCCAGCTCAGGCTGGCGCTGACCGGGTCTTCGTTTGAGGATCGTCCAACGGGCGCCGAGGCTAGGGTCCGATGCGTCCGGTCATCGTTAGGGCTGGATCTTCGGACACAACTCGCAACCATGCGCTGCGCTCGTGGACGCAGCTCGTTCGGATACTTCCCCGGTGGCTGGATGGCTCCGGGGAGGCGGTCGTGTGTTGTCGCCGGGAACTCGGCGAACAGGTCCCACGGCCGTT
>DASRUA010000068.1:0-4835 GCA_035655615.1 Dermatophilaceae bacterium | reverse complement strand
CTTGGCAGGCCACCATGGCGACCTCTGCTGTGGTTGGTCCGGGTTCCATGACTGGACCTATGTGGATGCCGAGTGTGCCGCCAACACCGGAACGGATGCTGGCCTGGCACCCTCAGCCGATTCCCGTGTTGCCACTGATCGTTCTGATCCTGCTTGTGACCTACGGGCGGGGCGTCGTCGTTCTTGCCCGCCGTGGCGTCCGCTGGCCCATCGGCCGCAGCCTGTGGTGGCTCGCCGGGGTGGGGTCCGTGCTCATGGTCACGGCCACCGCCGTTGACGGGTACGGCATGGAGCTGTTCAGCGTCCACATGATTCAACACATGGTTCTGAACATGCTCTCCCCCGTGTTCCTGGTCCTGGGCGCCCCGGTCACCCTGCTGCTGCGCGCGCTACCCGTCGGGTCCGGGCCACGGGGCCGAATCCGACACGCCATCCTGTGGCTCCTGCACACCAGGGCCATGGCCATCTTGACGCATCCGGGCGTGACGTTCGCCTTGTTCATCATGAGCCTCTACGGCCTGTACTACACCCCTGCCTTCGACTACCTGATGGGCACCTGGTGGGGCCACAACCTGATGCTGGTGCACTTCCTGCTCATCGGGTTCCTCTACTTCTGGGGAGTTCTCGGCGTCGACCCGTCCCCACGGACATCCAGGCGGGGGCACCGCACCTTGTCGGGCCCGGTGATACCGGTGCTGGAGGTGGCCGCCACCGCCCCGTTCCATGCTTTTTTCGGTGTGGTGGTCATGATGTCCACCACCTTGCTGGTCGGGTTCTACTCCATGCCCATCCCGGGCTGGCAGGTCTCACCCCTGGCAGACCAAGCCACCGGCGGCGGGATCGCCTGGAGCTTCACGGAGCTTCCCACGCTCTTGGTCCTGATGGCTTTGATTGTGAAATGGCACAAGTCTGAAGAGCGCACCATCCGGGCCACCGAACGGCGCCAGGCCCGTGGGGGCGACACCGAGCTGGCCGACTACAACTCCTATCTGCAATCCCTGGATCGCGCGGAAATCCCTGGATCGCGCGGAGCGGGTGCAGCGCTGACATGAACCCGTTCAACCAACACCGCCGAATAGGCTGGACCTACCAACTCCTGCGCGTGTCAGCTGCGAGGACTGAGTTTCCCGGTCAAGTTGGATGAGCCCGAAAGACAGGGTGAGAGCATGACAGCCATCAACAAGAACGGCGCCCCGAACCGCGTCCGCGATCGATGGCTGCCATGACAGATGACTTGAAATCCCTTCCCCTGCACGAGGTGGAGAAGCAGCTTGGGACCTCGTCGGACGGGCTGAGCCAGGCCGAGGCGACCAAGCGGTTGGCGCAGTACGGTCCCAATGAGATCGAGGAGAAGAAGACCAGTGCGTTCCGCAAGCTGCTGACCTACTTCTGGGGTCCCATTCCCTGGATGATCGAGGGTGCTGTGGTCCTGTCGGGTGTTGATCGGCACTGGCCGGACTTCTTCATCATCCTTGTCCTGCTCGTGGCCAACGCGATGGTCGGATTCTGGGAGGAACGACAGGCAGGTAACGCCATCGACGCGCTGAAAGCCAATCTGGCGATCAAGGCCCGCGTGATTCGCGACGGGAAGTGGACGACGCCGGCGGCGCGGGAGCTGGTGCCTGGCGACGTCATCCGCGTCCGGCTTGGTGACATCGTCCCGGCTGATGCCCGTCTGCTGGCGGGCGACCCGGTCGACGTGGACCAGTCCGCCCTGACCGGGGAGTCCCTGCCCGCGACGCGAGTGGCGGGCGAGGCGGTGTTCTCGGGCTCGATCATCCGTCAGGGTGAAACCAGAGCCCTGGTCTATGCCACCGGAGCCCACACCTACTTCGGGAAGACGGCCCAGCTGGTACAGGAGGCGCACACCGTCAGCCACTTCCAGCAGGCGGTGCTGAAGATCGGGAACTACCTCATCATCCTGGCGGTGGCGCTGGTCGCGGTGATCGTTGCCGTCGCGCTCCTGCGCGGGGACCCGGTCCTGACCACGCTGCAGTTCGCGTTGGTTCTGACCGTGGCCGCGATCCCCGTGGCGATGCCGACAGTGCTATCGGTGACGATGGCGATCGGCGCACGTCTGCTCACCAAGAAGCAGGCGATCGTCACCCGGCTGGTGGCCATTGAGGAACTCGCAGGTGTGGACGTGCTGTGCGCGGACAAGACCGGCACCCTGACCCAGAACAAGCTGTCGCTGGGCGACCCGTTCGCCGTCCAGGACACCCCCGGAGAGCAGGTCATCCTCCATGCCGCACTCGCCTCCCGCGCCGACAACGACGACCCGATCGACCTGGCCGTTCTGGGTGGGCTCCGAGACGACCACGCCTTGGATGGCTACCAGGTGGCCCACTTCCAGCCCTTCGACCCGGTACACAAACGCACCGAGGCCACCGTTACCGGCCCAGACGGAAACACCTTCAAGGTGACCAAGGGCGCCCCACAGGTGATCCTGGCTCTGTCAGCCGATGCCGGGCAGGCCGGCGCCGCTGTCGACAAGGCCGTCAACGATTTCGCGGCACGTGGTTTTCGTTCGTTGGGCGTGGCCCGGGCCGCAGCCGATGGCCCCTGGCAGATGCTTGGCGTGTTGCCCCTGTTCGACCCGCCCCGCGCCGATGCCAAGTCAACCATCGCGACCGCGCGGGCGATGGGCGTGACGGTCAAGATGGTGACCGGGGACGCGCTAGCCATCGCGAAAGAGACCGCCGAAAAGGTAGGGCTGGGCACGGGAATCCTCAATGCCGCAGGCCTGGGTGAGGTAAAGAAGCAAGAAACTGCGGCGATGGCCGAGTCCATAGAGACCGCCGACGGGTTCGCTCAGGTCTTCCCCGAGCACAAGTTCCACATCGTCGACGTCCTGCAACAGCAAGGCCACATCGTCGGGATGACCGGCGACGGCGTCAACGACGCCCCCGCGTTGAAGAAGGCCGACTGCGGGATCGCGGTATCCGGCGCCACGGACGCGGCCCGGGCTGCGGCCGACATCGTCCTCATGACGCCCGGGCTCTCAGTGATCATCGATGCGATCAAGGAGAGCCGGAAGATCTTCCAGCGGATGAACAGCTACGCGATCTACCGCATCACCGAGACACTGCGCGTGCTGTTGTTCGTGACACTAACGATCCTGATCTTCAACTTCTACCCCGTGACCGCTGTCATGATCGTCATGCTGGCGCTGCTCAACGACGGCGCCATCTTGTCCATCGCCTACGACAACGTCCATTACAAGGATCAGCCCGAAGCATGGAACATGCGCCTCGTGCTGGGAATCGCCACCGTGCTGGGCACCGTTGGACCCGTCGCCGCGTTCGGCCTGTTCTTCCTTGGCGACCGCGTCTTTGGCCTTGGCCATCCGCAACTGCAGACCCTGATGTACCTGATGCTGTCAGTGGCCGGACACCTGACGATCTTCCTCACCCGTACCCGCGGCCCGTTCTGGTCCATCCGCCCCGCACGCATCCTGTGGGTGGCAGTCCTGGGCACCCAGATTCTGGCAACGTTCATCGCGGTCTACGGACTGTTCATGACACCCCTGGGCTGGGGATGGGCCTTGTTCGTCTGGGGATACGCGCTGATCTGGTTCCTCATCAGTGACCGCGTCAAACTCCTCGCCTACCGAATCCTCGACCCAGTCTCGCCATCCCGTAAGCGGAACGCTGGCTGACGCTCAAAACCCTGCGACGCGGACGCTAACGAATAGGTCCTCGCTGTGCCTGTCGGGGATCGTCCTGCGGCCACGTAGATGGCGGTGCCGTCTTGCTCTCATCCTGAGCACCTGACGATCAACAAAGGAGTACGGATGAGCCCTCAGCCCGGCGTCCCGGTCCTTCGCCACGTGGTTCTGGACACCACTGACGTCCGAGCCCTCGCGGAGTTCTACCGTCGGCTACTGGACCTCCAGTACCGCCCCGGTGACGAGCATCCCGGTGCTGACGCGCCTGACCCACGCGGGCAGGACTGGCTAGTGCTGCGACGGCTCGATGCCAGCACAGCGCTGGCCTTCCAGAAGGTGGAGGAACTACCGCCGGCAACCTGGACCAATGGACCGCACCCGCAATGCTGCACCTCGACCTAACTGTGCCCTCCTCGGGAGAAATTCTCCCTTCTTGGGTCACTGTCCGGTGGGAGCAACACACCTCAGATACCGATGTTGTCGAGGGCGCCTGGTCCATCTGGTCCTCCAAGTTGTCCGGTCATGAGCGTCCCGCCAGGTTTGTCACGCGGTGCCTGCCCTGAGCCACTGTTCCCATAGTTCGGCGTATCCCTTGGATCGTTGCATCAGGCGGGTGTCCTCCCATCGTGCCTTCACGATGAGGAGCAAAACCAGGACCCATGGTTCGTGCCGCGCCTACGGAGGTGACGCTGAGAGGAACTATGAGTCCAGGCCGGATCCGCAGAGCTCTCAGCGTTGCCAGATTCGTACGCCGGTGATCATGCGGATCCTGCGCCACGCAGACGTGTTGATGACCTCGGAGATCTATGCAAAGGCTCGTGCCGATGGCGCCGCGCGAAGAGCAGCGCAGGTCGGGGAGCCCCGTTTGATGCGCAGGTCAAATCTCGTTGTCGTTGCTGTACTTGCCGTGTTTTTGCTGCTGTACTGGCAGGTCAGAGGCCCTCACCAACTCTGGTAAGGGCCTCTGACCTGCGGAAACACGGTCGGGGTGACAGGATTTGAACCTGCGGCCTCTTCGTCCCGAACGGGGGACCACAGTTCGCTGCCGTGCTGTTGAGCACGTGCGGTGGCGTTCTGAGCACGATAGCGGTGCGTCTGGTTCGTCTAGTGCCGTCCGGTGGGCCTGGGTTTGTTCCTTTTCTGTTCCCTGGCTTCATGTCCGCTTCGG
>DASRUA010000067.1:0-2026 GCA_035655615.1 Dermatophilaceae bacterium | reverse complement strand
GAACACGTGGCCCAGGACCCGGGCGTTCGCCAGCATGACAATCCTGCTCGACTCACCGAGCCTGACGCCGTTGCCGTCCAGGAAGCGCTCGACGTTTGCCTTGATCGGGCGGTCGGGGTCGCCCACATGGTCGGCTGCGCTGAAGCCCGCGAACGGTCGCAGGTACCAGGGCTGCTCGGGCAGCGCGTCCAGGTCGACCAGCCACTGGTACACGCCGTAGCGGAACGAGTGGCGGACCCTTCCCCGGCGGTGGTGAGCGACGTTGCCGGTCACCAGCGCCGGCAGGCTCGGGAGCTCTGGCCGCGCTGGCGCCGCGGCGGCATTGGTGCGCGGGGCCGTGCTCACTCTGGCCGTGGTCACCAGGTCACCCCGAAGTGCCGGGCCGCCTGCACGCCGGAGCGGCACCCGTCCTCGTGGAAGCCCCACCCGTGGTACGCGCCGGCGTAGACGGTCCGGCCGGTGGCGAGGTCGCCCAGGTACGACTGCGCGGCCACCGAGTCCGGGGTGTAGATCGGGTGCTCGTAGTCCATCACGGCCAGCACATCGTCTGGGTTGATGCGCTCGCGAGCGTTGAGGGTGACCAGGAAGTCCTGCGGGCAGGGGTGTCCCTGCAGCCGGTTCATCCAGTACGTGACGACGGTGGGCTCATCCGGGGCGGTGCACGAGGACATCCGGTAGTTCCATGACGCCCGGGCATCGGTGGCCTCGGGCAGCAGCGATGAGTCGGTGTGCAGGACGGTCTCGTTGCTCGAGTAGCCGAACGCCTTGAGGGTGGCCACCTCCTGGTCGCTGGGGTCGGTCAACAGGCCCAGCGCCTGGTCCGCGTGGGTCGCGATGACGACCCGGTCGAACGTCGAGGTCATCCCGGTGGAGTCCCTTACCTCGACAGCGTCGGGGCGGCGGGTGACATCGGTGACGGCGGCCGACCTGCGCACGTCCGGCAGCTGGGCGGCAAGTCGATCGACGTAGGTGCGCGCTCCGCCGACCACGGTGTACCACTGTGGTGACCCCGAGACTGCCAGCATCCCGTGGTGGTCCAGGAACCGGAACAGGTACCTGGCCGGGTAGAGCAGAGCGACCTCCCGTCCGGAGGACCACACGCAGGACACCACCGGAACGGCGTAGTGCGCGACGAAGTGCTCGCCGAAACCCTCACGCTCCAGGAACTCGCCATACGTGGTGATATCACTGTCGCCGGTCGCCGCCAGGAACGCCGAGGCGCGCCGATGGAAACGCTTCACCTGCCACAACATGGCCAGGAACTTCGGGTCCAGCAGGCGGCGCGGCTGGGCGAGCATGCCCCGCAGGCCCCGACCACCCGCATACTCCAGGCCGCAGCCCTCGCAGCGCACGCTCATGCTCATCTCGGTCGCCCGCACCTCGACCTCGAGCTCGGCGAAGAGCTTGCGCAGCCACGGGTACGTCCGGTCGTTGTGGACGATGAACCCGCTGTCCACCGCATGCTCGCTGCCGTCGGAGGCGACCAGGTCATGGGTGTGGGCATGACCCCCGAGGCGGTCGTCGGTCTCGAACACGGTGACGTCGTGCGTGCGGTTCAACAGGTAGGCGGCGGTCAGGCCCGAGACCCCTGAGCCTATGACCGCCACCGAAGACCGGGCGGCGCTCAACCCATCGGGTGACTGGTTCACAGTGCTCATTGCTTCTCCTTGGCTTTAGGTCTGGCGTTCTGTCCCCACCAGCTCGAGAGCTCGGGGATAGCTATTCGGTGCCTGACGCCCACTAGATTGGATGTCTAAGGTTTGTCTAGGGAAAACGTTACGGAGAGGAGGTAGGATTGTCAAGGGTTGGTCTAATGTAGGTAGAATGTGCGACATGGACACAGAAAGGGCGTCAGCCGAGTTGCGGATCGGTGAGCTCAGCCGCCGCGTCGGCGTCAGTGAGTACGTTTTGCGCGCCTGGGAGAGCCGCTACGGGCTGCTGAACCCCGCCCGGTCGCCGGGGGGTTACCGGCTGTACTCCGAGGACGACCAGAGCCGGGTACGCCGGATGCAGGCCCATCTTGCCG
>DASRUA010000066.1:0-3148 GCA_035655615.1 Dermatophilaceae bacterium | reverse complement strand
CCCTACACCACAAGGGAAATCCCTGACCGACAGGCCGGTCTTCCACATAATCGTGCAAGGGACATACAACCGGACTGGCGACTTTCACCGCATCCGGCTCAAGCAAGCACGTGAAGATCCTCTGTCGCAGACGCCGTACGTCCTGCTCGATGGTCTGCCAGTCAATGTGCGACCTCATGTCGCACCGGTAGTTCCCACCGTTCCGGTAGCGGAACGTGCCTCGGATCGTCCCCAAGGGGCGCGCGGTCTCCAGGTGGAACCTGGGCAGGCCGGTCCCGTCTGCCCCGCCCGTAGCTTTCACCGGTACAGGGGCGGGGGAATCTAGCTGTCGTTGCAACGCTCGAGATTTTTTGGACGTCTGTCCAGTGCTTTGAAGGTTACCGTCGGCGGCCTGTTTTCCGCGTGCAGTGCTTGCTTTGGGGTGCGGTAGCCAAGCAGTTTCCTGGGCCGGGTGTTGAGCTCTTCCATGACGTGGGCGACGTGGGCGTGGGAGTGGATCGACAGGTCGGTGCCCTTGGGAAAGTACTGGCGGAGCAGTCCGTTGAAGTTCTCATTGGCGCCGCGCTGCCAGGGGCTGGAGCGTTCGGCGAAGTAGATGTCGATGCCGGTGGCAGCGGCCAGTTCAAGGTGTCGGGCCATCTCGGTGCCCTGGTCCCAAGTCAACGTCTTCTTCAGGTGCCGCGGCAGTGCGGCCATGGCGCCAGCGACGGCCTGGTTGACGGTGGCTGCGGTGTGGTCGTGGGGAAGGTTGATGACGATGCCGTACTGGGTCTTGCGCTCTCGCAGGGTGACCATGGCCGAGGCGCAGCCGGTTCCCAGGATGAGGTCGCCCTCCCAGTTGCCGGCGGTCTTCTTGGTCTCGACCTCGGCGGGGCGTTTGTCGATCATGGTCATGTTTGTCACGGCTCCGCCGGCGCCGTTGCGAGTCAGCCAGCGTGACTTGCGGATTCTTCGCCCGGTGCGAAGCGAGGAGCAGTAGCGCGTGTTCAGGCCGCGCCCTTTGGGCAGCAGCAGCGCCCGGTAGATGGTTTCGGCACACAGGTGCATGGAGTCGTCGGTGGGGTAAGTGCGGCGGAGCCATCCACAGATCTCGTCCGGGGACCAGTACCTGTTCAGCTTGCGCTGAACCAGCATCCGCAGCCGGGGACTCGCCACCAGCTTGTGCGGCCGTGGCCGACGGCGCCGAAGCCGGGCGGCATCATCGGCGCCATGAGGTAGGTACCGCCCGTGCTTGTCGCGGTTGCGGTCCAGCTCACGTTTGACCGTGGAAGGGTGCCTGCCGAGCTCGATGGAGATCTTGCGGATCGAGTAGCCCAGCCGTTCCAAGTCAGCGATCTGCAGCCGCTCGCGCAACGACAAATACCTACCGCTGTCGGGCGTAGGTCGCAGTGGTCCAAGGGTCTGGTGGTGCGACTTCTTACGGATCCGGGTGCCGGACTTTCGATGCATGCCCAGCAGCCTGCTCGCTGCGGCGTTTGAAACCCCCGCCCGCATCAGCTCCCAGTACCGTCGTTCCACTTCGACCAGCCGAACCTGTCGCTGAGTGGGCCTGCGTGGCAGCTCGAGCAACTGCACGTGACGACCCGAGTCCAGGATCGCCTTCCGCTCGGCCTTGACCCGCTGGCGGGCTAGGTCGCGGCGGTACTGACGGCGCACCAACTCCCACTGCTCGGACCGGCTGCGAGAGAGCCGCAGCTGCCGGGCTGCCGCGGCTCGAGACATCCCGCCATCGCGTAGAGCGATGAATCGGGCCTCCAGCCACCGGTAACCCGTTGATCGGGAGACATCGGCAAGCGCACTAGCCGTCGCCAGGGAACCGCCCACGCCATAGTGCGCCCAGAAGATGTCTTCGACCTCGACTCGGACCCGCAGGTGATGGCGGCCATCACCCAGGCCAGCGAGGAACTCCTCCTCCCAGAACAGAGCCTTTGCCGTGAAGAAGCCCAGTTCGGACTGCGCAACCTCCGCACTAAGCCCGTTGCAGCGATGAGCCAGAAAGGCCTCGCGTAGCCACCGATACCCAGTCCAGGGATGGACACCAACACTGCGGGCGGCGGGTTTGATACCTCGCCCTTCACGCACCGCCGCCAAGAACCGAACACCAGCAACAGAATCCGACCGGAGCCCCATCGTCGACCACCTTCAGAGAAGGCGTTGCAACGACCGATAGAACCTCCCGGACCTCATACGGCACACCCCATGTCAGCCTGCTGGGCACAGCGTCGACTGCGGCCGACGCGCTCCGAAGCGAGTGCGTGACGGTTCGGGGGGCGTCAGGTTGGCCACGTGAGCGGCGACCCCTTGTTACGACCGGGTCTCTTGCTCACTGCAAAACGAAGCCGAGATCATCGCACTGTCCATTCGCGCCCCGGACGTCAGTCGAGGCTCGGCCAGTCACGGCGTCGGCAGCCACCCCACGAACGGAGGAGGAAACAGTCCTCCGTCTCAAAGCACGATCCCCCGGAAATGAGATCAACGTCCAAAATCGCTCCGAAGCGACCCGGGGCCACGACGCAGCCCCGGACGTGAGCGAACAGCCACGAACCCCCAGGGAGGCAAAATGACCTCTTCCCCCACGGAAACGGTCACCCGTAGTCACGCAATTAGTCAATCAGGGGCACCATTGGACCAAAAACAAGCCACTACAGTGACTGATACAAACGAACTCTAAGCTGCGTTTCCGCTGCCCAGAGGCCCTTTTAGTACTGGTGGGCGGTACTGGGATCGAACCAGCGACCTCTTCCGTGTCAGGGATAAACACCGTGCTCAACACTCCCCCACTGAGCCCAAAAACAGTCCGTGAACGTCCCGTGATATCCCCCCCATATTCGCGGCCGTTGTCACGCAATAGTCAATCACCCCAACCACCCACATGCCGGCGGACGTCCACGGACGTTCCACGCGTTTCGCCTCAGGCCGGTACACGGCACGGGCAAGACATCGGCATAGGTCTGGACGGAGCGTGCGTCGTGGCCAGGAACCGCACACGACGGCGCGTGGCTGGTTGCGGTGGCTTTCCATCCGGGCCAGTAGACCTGACCCTCCAAGAGGTCAGGCGACGAGTTCGCGGAGCCGTTGCACGTCGGCAGCGATCCGGTCCAGAGCAGTCGTCAGGGACTCGGCCTTGCGGGCGTTGAGTCCGGCGAGC
>DASRUA010000065.1:0-4821 GCA_035655615.1 Dermatophilaceae bacterium | reverse complement strand
CAAAGCCTGGATTTGGGTTTTCTCGTCCACGCAGACCACGACCGCCTTCTCCGGCGGCTTCAGGTACAGCCCGACGACGTCGCGGACCTTGGCGTCCAGCTCGGGATCGGTGGAGAACTTGAAGGTCTCCCGTTTCCAGGGCTTCAGGTCGTTGTCGCGCCAGATCCGGGCCACCGAGGCAAACGAGATCCCCATCTCCTTGGCCAGCAGTCGCGCCGACCAGTGCGTCACACCCAGGTGCGCCGGCGGCGCCGCCAGGGTCGCCACCACGACCGCCAGGTCGTCAATCCCCCGGGGCCGACCCGAGCGTTCCAGGTCACCCAGCCCCGCGATCCCCGCCTGGGCGTACCGGTTGCGCCAGACGATCACCGTCGGGCGAGAGACCCCCACCATCGCCGCAGCCTGAGTGTTCGACACCCCCTGGGCGGCCAGCAACACGATTCGCGCCCGCTGGGCCAACCCGGCCTCAACGGTTGAGGACCGGACCAAAGCGGTCAGCTTCGACTCATCACCAGAACGCAGCACCATCGGGGCAGCAACAGACATACCCAATTATCCAAAATGGGTTTCCATTTAGGTGCCGTAAGATGACCACATGTCGCCGACAGCGGGCCGGGACTACCCTCGCTCCTACGCGCAGCTGCGTGGGTGGTTCGACGAGGACGGGAAGTGCCTGGACTACCTCGATTGGCTGCGCTGGCCCGATGGCTTCGTTTGCCCCCGCTGTGGCAGCGACCACGGCTGGCGGGCACCGGATCTGCGTTGGCGCTGCGCCGGCTGTGACCGCGCGTCTCGGTGACGGCGGGCACCATCTTCGACAAGACGCGCACGCCGATGACCGTGTGGTTCGCCGCAGCCTGGCTACTGGTCAACAGCCGTGACCGGCGTTTCGGCCACCCAGCTGCGCCGGGAGATGGAGCTGGGTTCGGTCCAGACCGCGTGGGCGATGCTGCACCGCTACCGAACGGTGATGGTGCGACCAGGTCGGGACCGGCTACGCGGCGATGTCGAGGTCGACGAGAGCTTCCTTGGTGGCCCGGAACCGGGCGTGCCGGGCCGCGGTGCGCTCGGGAAGGTGCTGTTCGCGGCCGCCGTGGAGGTCAACGAGGGCCGGATCGGCCGTGCTCGCCTCGGTGTCATCCCCGACGCCAGCACGGTCAGCCTGGCCGCGTTCCTGGACGCGAACGTCGAGCCGGGCAGCCGGGTCATCACCGACGGCTGGTCTGCCTACCCCGGCGCCACCCGGGACCGATACCCACACCAGGGCACCTCGGTGGCCGCCTCCGGCCTGCACGCGCACGAGGTCCTGCCGGCGGTGCACCTAGTCTTCTCCCTGGTCAAGCGTTGGGTGATGGGCACCATGCAGGGCTCGGTCAGCCCTGAGCACGTGCAGGCCTACTTCGACGAGTGGGTGTTCCGGTTCAACCGACGCAACTCGCGCAGCCGCGGGCTGCTGTTCCACACCCTGCTGGGACAGGCAGTCGACGGCCAGCCGGTGACCTACCGCTCGTTGCGCAAGGCCGGACGGACCCGGCCAGCGCCACCGCCCGCGCGCGGTGCGCGGCAGCCCCCGCCCAGCCTGGACGTGGGGCGGCCCCAGCTGCCCTGGCGAGAGCCGCATCCGACTCGATCAATTCACGGCACCTAAATGGAAACCCCATTAAGGACCATTGACCCTTCCGGACAGCAGCCGCATGCCCGAGCATGGAACCCGAGGCAGGGAGTGAGGCGATCATGGCAGCCCCGCATGGGATCATCGGAGAGCCCGTAGGCGGCCCAACCCGAAGGTCCCGGGAGGGCCCGCGCCCTTGTTCTCGATGGCTCCCTCAGCCCTCGGAATGGCTCTCCGAACGCCGACACCTCGTCGAGCGATGGCGAGGTTGTGGGCAGCGGTGACGCGCGCGAACGGATTCTTGACGCGGCAGAGGACCTCTTCGCGGCAGACGGCTTCGACGCGACCCCCACATCCCGCATCGCTCATCGAGCTGCCGTGGCCAAGGGGCTGCTCTTCTACTACTTCCCTGGCAAGATGGACCTTCTGTGCACGCTGTTTGTCGAGCGACTCCCCGTGCATTCCTCGTCCAGCGTCGCCGGGATCGCCGTCCCGGGGGACGTGGCCGGCTCGCTGGTGCGGCTGGCGGACAGAATCGGCCTCACCAGTCATCACCGGCAGGTGCTCAGCGCGATCCTGTTCCGCGAGGCCAGCACCCACCCCGACGTTCGCGAGCACCCGGGTGCGCTGCACACCTCGCTGATGGAGCTCACAGAAGAGGTTCTCGACGCGGCCAGCCCCGCGAAAGCTGGACCGCGGTCGACGCAGAGCGGCCGCTGGCACGTTCGTGGCCGTGCTGATGCACGAGGCCAACTTCCACCGTTTCAACGGCCCGGTGCCAGATCTCGACCCAACTGCTGAGATCATCCCAAGCACTCCCCGCCTACGCCATGATCACCACATGAGTTCGCGACCAGGCACCAAGACCTACACCGTCGCCTCCACCGCCCCCAGGACCGCGATCGACGCCGCTCATGCCAGTCAACGAGGCTGTGAAGACTCTCTGTACTGCTTAAGCCGCCGGCTTCCGGGCGGGCATGCGGCCTCCGGCCGGTCCCGTTGCCGCCCGCGCGAAGACCCCGACCATGTCAGCAACACACCCGGGGTCCTCACGTGCGGGGTCCCTGGGATCGGAGCGACTCGGTCCTACAACGTCACATTCACGCCGTCTTCGACGCGAGGACACCTGGCTGTAGATGTCCGTTGTCACGCGCCCTCCGCTGCCCCCGCACCCACAGCCCCGGGCGGCGACGTGTGTCATGACACGCATTCTCGCAGGTTCACGTGGCTGGCTGGTCGACGCCTACTGACCGCACGATAGCGACCGAGCAGGTGGCGCGCTTCAGGACGCGACGGCTGACCGACCCAAGCACAAGGCCGATGAACCCGCCACGTCCGCGCGATCCCACGACAAGCAGGCTGGCGCCATGGGACTGGCCGAGGAGCTCGGCGACCGGGTCGCCTCGGACGACGTAGCGGCGGACAGGAACATCGGGGTACTTCTCTGACCAGCCGGCCAGCGACTCCGCGACCAGGGCCTCCTCCTGGCGGGCGATCTGAGTCCAGTCACGGGCCCATGGCTCGTCCAAGCTGAGGCCCTCCATTGGTTCCCACCACCAGGTGTGGACGGCGGTGAGGCTTCTCCCCGTCGATGCAGCGTAAGCGAACGCATAGCCCAGAGCGGGCTCGGAGGCTTCGGAGCCGTCCACTCCCACCACGACGTGTCCTGATCCGACGCCCCCCTGTGTGCGGCTCTCCCGCACGACCACCACGGGACAGCTGGAGTGAATAGCCACCTGCTGGGAGACAGAGCCAAGCAGAACGGTGGGTATGGCGCTGCGGCCGTGGGCCCCCACAACGACGGTTCCGGCGGCCTTGGAGGCCGCGATCAGCGTGTCTGGGGCGAAACCAGTGATGCTGTGAGGAGTTGCCTGTAACTCCGGCGCCATTGTCCGGACGACGTCCAAGGCCGCGGTGACGACCGGGTCGCTGCTCGCCGGAGCCTCCTTGGTGCCGAGCTGCTGCTGGTCGCTGAGCATCAGCTCGGTCCCCAATGCATGCACCACGTGCAGTGGTCGCCGCGTTCGTCGGGATTCAGTCACAGCCCAACGCAGAGCTGACTCGCTGGAGGGAGAACCGTCCACACCGACGACGACACTGCCCTCAGTGATCTCGTGAGTGCTCATGCTGGGCTCCTTGGGTGCGACGGTCCTGTTTCGGGGGGCCACACCAGCATGGCCGCTCGCGGGCTCCCGCGCATCAAAGCTGACAGTGCGGGATCGATTGGTCCTGCCACCCACCCGCCCATCAGTACCGCAGCGAAGTACCGCAACACCACCACCGCGACCTGTCATCCAGCCGGCTTGGGTGCCGCCCTCTCGTACTCAGCCACCAATATGGTTGCGACTGCGGGAAGTTCGGGACGAAGAGTCGACGGGACAGTTGCCGTTGCCGTTGCCTTGACTGCCGGATTGACCTCTATGAGATCAAGGCGCGCCTTCGGCGCGCACGGGTTGCGGGCGGCGCTGGCACGCCGTCCTCACCCTTCCTGACGAGACCAGGTGGATGTCCTCGACCCCCGATCTGACCGGACACCAACACATCGCTTGGTCCACCGCAAAGCACAGCAGCACGACCCCACGTCATTGCCGCCCTGTGCTAAGCGCAGGCAGGTCAAATGGGGACTGGTAAGCACTCACGACTGCTTCTCTCCACGCCGGCGGAAGGGGCTGGCTTGGGCCGAAAACGTCTCGCAGGTATTTCCGCCTGTTCCGGCGCCCTTCAGTGTCTATCCACAGGCCGAGGGCGTGCCGAGCCAGGCCTGTGATTTGCCGGGCTTCATCGGCGACCGACTGAACGTCCATCAACGGAAGTTCCAAAGCCGCCGCCCACTCGTCGAGAGTCTGCGGGACCGGTTCAGGGACAGGCCGCTTCCACACCAAAGGTGCGAGGTGCTTGCCACCGCGCCCCTCAAGCTCCCGTACGCCGTCGACGTACTTGCCGCGGGCCGCCCTGGTTTCGTCAACCAACGATGAGAGTAGGCAGAGTATGGATTCGAGCGCGTCGCGGTCGATTGGAACGTCGCCGTCTTTGGCCCACTTCAGCATGACGGCCACTGGACCATCGGGTTGACGGCGATGAGGCCACGCCGGTCGCAGATGGATAGCAACCGCCGTGCTGCGCCAGGATCTTCGCAGCGCAGCACCCAAGCGCCGCATGGGTTTCCAGCGAGATCGACCTGCCAGATCGCGACCTCATCACTTTGGCGG
>DASRUA010000064.1:0-6950 GCA_035655615.1 Dermatophilaceae bacterium | reverse complement strand
TGCGCCGGCCTTCGGAATCCTCGTCGCTGCCGGAAGTGTCGGCCGTGCTGCTCCCCGGCACAGCGATCACGCATCCCCTGAATTCGTCAAGCCTTTCCAACAATCGGATCAGTGCTCACCGCGACGGCGTCACGGCCACATCACGGCCACGTGACGGCCGCGGTCACCAGAAACCTCAGCAATGGACGCCACGAGGGACTGAGCACAAGATCCACCCCACCAAGATCCACCAAGATCCGCAGGGAATTACCCGGGTATCTCGTCCGCGAGCGGCACCGCACCAACCGCCAAGGAGACATCAAACCGTGAACCCAGGGTTTGTAGGACTTCCACCAGCGCCGGCCGAAAGGCCACCGAAGCCCTTGCGACTCCATCGGTCTCGTCCATCAGCCCTAATGTGGCCAACCACCGAAGCTGGTTCAGCACGGTCACACACAGCTCCATCACCTCGTACTCGTAGGCGGACGCCTCGAAATCGGTTCGTGCGAGATCCCTTTCGATTCTCAGCAGGTTGGCGAGGTTGCAGCCAGTCGGACGACAGGCAGCCGTGGTGAACCCCAGGAGTAGCAGGAGGTGAGCCGGAGCCTCCGACTCGATCAACTGAGCGTCCCCGAGCAGCAGGTCGAATGCCACGTGTGCCGCCTTGCGACCGATCTCGACCTGGGTCTCCGCTCCATCTGCACTCTCGAAGATGCCGGCCAGTCGACCCTGTCGAACCCGTCGACCCTTCATGACCAACATTCCGCTGCTGGTGGTGGTCACCCAAGGCAGGACCATCGCATTGATTTCCCACATAGGGTCTGCGGCGGGCCAATCGGAGTCAGGTATGCCCAGCCGCGGCAGCAAATCGTCGACGTCCTGACGGCGCAGCCCGCCGTCTCGGGTGATGATCCTGCTCCCGCCGACCCAGTCGACCAGCATCCTGGCCTGCGCGACCAGCGTGCTACCGCGAAACGCGGCCGCTTCGATGTCGGCGGCCGGTATCTCGACGCTGATCGGCCGATCGAAATCGATGTCGATGCCACGAAGACCGATGTCGATCGCCAGCGCCGCCCACTGCTCGGGTGTGAGATCCTCGGCGTCCGCACCGAAAAAGGCGTCCTCGTCGAAATCGCCGGCCTCGACAACGTCATCGAAGCCGTCCCCGGCCGTCAGCCCCCGACGGAAGTCCTCCGGCATCGCGTTGAAACGCTCGATGAATTCGGCTATCGCACCCTCGTCGGTGATATCGATCCCCTCGTCAATGGCCATCTGCATCATCCGGCCGGCAGCGCCCTGATACATCGGGTTACCGATGCGTAACGGCAGTTCAGCGACGAGCCCGTCGAGTGCCTGCCGGGTCGCGAGCAGGTCGTTGCCGGCCTTCCAGCGCCCGGTTTCGGTGAGGAAGTCGAGATACACGTGCATCGCCGGGACGATCGCCGCGACGTAATCCGGGTCGACGCCGATAAGCTTCCGCGGAAAAAGGTCACCGATGACCTCGTCCACCAGATCTGGCGACCAGTCAGACGGATTCGGAGAATCGAGGGACGAGTCCTTGAACTGGCAAGCTGTCCGCACCGTGTACAGCAGGTCGACCGGGGCAGGTCCCGCGGGAACCCGCGCATCCAGCCAACGCTCAAAGGCACCCAGCACCCGGGAGCGCATCTCATCGGGCGTTTCGCGAACGTGGTGTGACTTTGCCCGGCGGGACTTCTGCCGACGACCTGCCATCGCGAAACCTGCTCCCTCGACTCAGCCACGCCGGGCGAACCGTCCGCAAGAGTAGCGGTCGCAGTGGCCGAGGGTGAAACCCATGGCTCGCGCCCGGTGTTCAATGACGCGGTGATCCCTGCCCTCCCGCTGGCCACGTGGCTCGCCAACCGCAACCTGACCGATCTCGAGGAGCTGCTGTATCGCCGGCGCGACTATCTTGCCGGCTACCGGCTGAACAACTTTCACAGTCTTGCCGACCTGTTGCAGAACCCGTGGGCACTCGCGGGCGCCCTGCCGTCGCTGCCGTTACCCGCGTTGCAGGTCATCGAGGCGCATGCGGCGCTCGGCCGATCCGTGACGATAGATGCACTGGCCGGATTCCTCACCGAAACGGGCGGCCCCGAGCAGCACCGCGCGCACGTGGTCGGCGCCCTCGATCTGCTGACCGCCGATGCGCTGGCGTGGTCAGGTGACGGTGTCCACTCCAACCTCGCCAAGGGCTTCGAGCAGTTGATCCCATCGCCGCTGGGCCTCGGGCCGTCGGGCGAAGTACTACTGGCCCGCATGAACGTCGAAAAGATGAGGGCGACCCTGCGGGCCTTGGATCTCCCTCGCGCCGGTGATCGGGCACGACTGGAGGCGGCGCTACGCGGGTTCTACCTCGATGCGGACGGTATTCGCGCGCGGGTCGCAGCCGCCCCATCAGCGATTCGCGGCGAGTTGGAGGCGGAGGCCGCCGGGACCAGGGTGACACCTACCGGATACGACCGCGATCGGCTCGTACTCGAGCGGGAGGTCGAATCCTGGGGGGCGGCCAGGGCGATGCTCTTCCGTGACCTCAACTACCGCGTAGTCATGCCGAGCCAGGTGCGACTTGCATTGCGGGGGAGCGACTTCCGGGCACCCTTTGATCCCACACCCGGCGAGGTTCCGACGACGTCCACCTCCGTCGATCAGATCACCGGCGAGGCCGGCTCCGCGGCGGTGGAGTTCGTTGCGGCGACGACGACGGTACTGGGCAGCCTCGCCCGGGAACCGGTCCCGGCTCTGAAGGACGGCGGTTTGGGGGTCCGTGAGATCCGCAAGTTGGCAAAGGCGGCTCGGGTGACCGAGGCACGGGTGACGCTGGTGATCGCGCTCGCTCGCGAGATCGGCCTGGTGTCCGAGACATCCCGGGTCGGCGTTTCGGAGATGTACCCGACCTGGAACCGGACCGAGCCGAACGTCCGGCTTGCGCAACTCGTCATGGCCTGGTGGCGACTGGTCTACCTCCCTACCCTCCCACCCAAGGTCGAGGCACCAACTGTCGCGACCATCCTGACCTCCGTTCGTCACCTCGACGAACGCGCCCTGCGGCACGCAACCATCCGGGCCTTCGTCGACTCCGGCGAGGGGCAGTCGGTCACCGACCTTGCCGCGCTCGCCGCCAGGATCACCTGGAGTCATCCCATCCTGGTGGCGGGCCGAGCGGCGGCGATCCCGACCATCGTCGCCGAGGCTCAACAGCTCGGTGTCCTGGGCGGCACCGGTGGCAGCCCAATGGCTTTCGCGCTCGTATCGGCCGAAGAGCCGGACCTTGCGGCGGCGGCCGGGGCAACTCTCCCGGCAACGACCACGACAGCCACCTTCGGCTCGGATCTGACCGTTCTGGTGTCGGGGACACCGACGGCGCAGGTCAACACCCTCTTGGACGCCTGCGCGGATCGCGAAGGCAGCGGCAGCGCCAGCCTGTGGCGGTTCAGCCCGGCCAGCGTTCGGCGGGCCTTCGACGAAGGATCGTCTGCTGCCGGACTGCTGTCCTCGCTGGGCGACATCGCCGGTGGTCCGCTGCCGCAACCGCTGGAATACCTGATCACCGACGTCGGTCGCCGCCACGGCGTGGTCACCGTGACAGCCGGTCTGTGCGTCCTGCACAGTCGCGACGACCCTGCACTGCTTCACCAGATCTGCTCGGATCGATCACTCAAACAGCTTGGCCTGCAGCTGATCGCACCCATGGTGGCGCTATCACAGCAGAACAGCGACACCACCCTGACCGCTCTGCGCAGAGCCGGCTACCTGCCGTCGGATGCCACCGGACCGTCGGCCGGCATCACGACCAGCCCGAACCCGGCCAGAAATGATCTGCCCAGCGACGAATCGGATCTCGACGAACTCGCCAAGGAGTTCGGCGTCGACATCGAGCGACTGCTCGGACCCATCTTCGGAGGCCCCGCCAAGCGGGAGGCGAATGAGAAATCAGCACGGCAGCGAGCGCGAGCAATAGCCAAGACGCTGCACGCCGTGCGGCCAGGCACCCGTTGAGGCAGAAGGGTTTTGGCCAGGCGTCGCCCCTATGATCAGCGACCTCGCCGGGACCTCACTACGTGGGATACGAGGACGGCCAGTCCCGCCGTCCGCACCGGGCATCGGCTGAAACAACGACACCGACCACACCACCTGCCCATCGAGGGCGGACAGGGCATACACGGAGTCGTTCTCCGTGGCCGCGATCACCTGGTTCCCGATCACCAGGGGTTGGCCGTACACCGCCACGTCCAGCTCGGCATGCCCAGACCACTGCCGACGGAGACATCTGCGGGGCGACACCGGACCGCGCGTTGTGGTGATGGTTGGTCGACCAATCGGCCGGACCGACCACGGCCGGAGGAGACGCGTCAGGCCGGGGGCTGCTCGTCGGGGCCGCCCGGCGTCCGGCGACCAACAACCCACCACGGTCACCAGCATCAGCGCACCAGTGAGCGCCGCTGCCCGACGCACAGTACTTCTGCCAGCAGCATTGTCAGTGTGGACGGTTCCGGCATTGCCGGGGCTTGCCTGCCGGATCCGCAACGGGGTGAGTGTGTCTACCGGGAGGCCGTAACCTCGGCGCCGGACTGCGTGGCGATACCTGGGGACGGACCACGCGCCGCCGCGACTGCCATTCCATCGCGCGTCACGGCCGTCCCAGCCGGTGCAATCGCCGTGACGCGGTTCGTGACGCGAAATGCTGATGGGCGATGCGGCTGGAGGGGACTGAAGAGGGTATTCTTGTTACTGTAGAGGCTGGTGGAGGCCTCAGTATCGAACATGCATAACCCTACGGATCAGAAGGTTGGGGGTTCGAATCCCTCCGGGCGCGCCATCTCCGCAGGTCAAAGCATCGCCAACGATCTTGATGTCTAGTTGACACCACAATTGACAGCTACCCGTCAGTAACTTGCCGATAGTCCGAGCCAAGTGGCAACATGCCATCGGCCAACAGGCCCATTCGGCACAAATCCAAAACTCCAGTTTTTGCAACAAATTTCACGCTTCATGACGACGCATCGTCCGAGCGGATTCTACCGATTCAGTGCGAATAGGCTCAGCCCTCTGACCCGTGATCACCGACATGCGCCCGCCCCCTCGCCGCTCCATCCAGGCCGCGCGGGCACCCACCAGAGTCTTTACACCACAACGTCTTCGAGACTGTCCACCGCAGCTCACTCGAAGGTTGATACTTCAAGCATGGTGAACGCCGCTCGACTTTGCGCTCGAGATGCTGACGTGCTGCGCGACCGCTGGTCATTCGGAGTCAAAGCCCAGCGATCAGGTCATTCGCGGTCAACCAGCTCTGGTTGACCTTCAACCTGATCTGCATCCTGTACCAACGCTGCTGGTGGTCCTGTCTCTCCTTCTCAAACCACGAGTCTGTCAACGGCAGGGTCAACCGGATTCGCGCTCATGCATCAGCGACCGTGACTACGATCTTCCCCTTGGGGTGGCCGGTCTCCAGATAGCGCATCGCCTCGGGGGTTTGGCTCAGGGGATATGTGCGGTCAATCACCGGAGTCACCTCGCCCTCTTCGATCATGGTTGCGAGGGTCTCGAGATCGGGGCCGTTCGCCTTGCCCGCGACCGACCGCAACCGCTGCCCAACGAATGGCGAGATGAGGACTCCGCGGATGCCGACGCCGCCGGGGCCAAGCAGCCCGCCGTGCTGCGATCCCCCGACGGCCGCCAGGGTCCCTCGGCGGTTGAGCGTCCGCCGAAGCTCGCCCAAGGAATGCGTTCCTCCGATGTTCACCACGAGGTCATAGGTACGCCCCGCGTCGATCGGATCATCGACGGTGTAATCAATGACCTCCTCCGCGCCGAGAGACCGGACCAGCTCGACGGCGCCCGAGCTACAGGAGGCTGTGACCTTCCCACCGAGCGCACGAGCGATCTGAACGGCGAAGGTCCCAACCCCGCCAGAGGCGCCATTGATCAACACGGTCTGGCCCCGCCGGAGGCGGCCGTCGTCGCGAACCGCCACCAGTGCGGTCACGCCAGCCATCGGCACCGCGGCGGCCTGCTCGAAAGTGAGCCGGGAGGGCATACGCGCGGCTCGATCCTCGGGGACCACGATGAGTTCCGCGCACCCACCCCTCATCATCGATTCGACATACACCGAGTCACCGGGTGAGATCCGGGAGACCTTGTCGCCCACGCCTTGGACGATGCCAGCGACGTCCGAGCCGATGATCATCGGGTGACGGGGCTTGCGCAGCCCAACGGCGACCCGAGCGAGGAACGGATCTGCGCGCATGATGTGCCAGTCGGCCGCGTTGAGACCGCTCGCTCGAACCCGGATCGCAATGTCCTTCGCGCCAGGAACCTTTGCCTCGATCTCCTCGTACGCCAGCACGTCCGGCGATCCATAGCGGCGATAGACCCAAGCCTTCATCCGTGACCCTTCCTGACCATGCCAGGACCATAGCGCGCCTGGCCTTTCGGCTACGGAGACGACCAAGGTCGCGCGGGACGGCGACAGGATCGCCAGCCACGCCGCCCGGTCATGACGGACCCAGAGCCCTCGATCTGTGGCGCACGCGCGCCACACGATGGAAACCCGCTCAACGGCCCCGTGACCAGTCCCGCGGCACACCCCCTGCGGTCAAGGTACGGTCCCAACCAGACGCGCGTGGCGAGCGGCCGTCATCGATTGCCTGGCGTCGGCGGCTCGGTCCATGGTCAAGGTTCGAGACACACGGGAATCGAGTCTGGTTGGCCGGTCGGGTTTTCGGTGTTCCCCGTCGGGTCGAAGATCTTCACCCAGTCGACGCTCGCGGACTGCCTCGGTGTCGGCATGATCTCACCGGTGACGGGCACCGTGGATCCGTTGCGCTGTTGCCGCCGCGCGTTGCCGGACGCTGGCAACTCCGTCCGCGATGACCGAGCTGGGCTCGTGTCTCGCGCAGGGTGCGCGAGCAGAGGCCAGCGATTCTGCTGGGTTGCCTGGCGCTGATTCA
>DASRUA010000063.1:0-8126 GCA_035655615.1 Dermatophilaceae bacterium | reverse complement strand
ACCTCGTGGACATCGCCGGTGCGCACGTCGCGCAGAGTCATCTGCTCGCCGCGCCGGACGGCGAGCACCTCGTGCACTGAACGCTGCACGAGCAGCCACTGCCCGGCCAGCAACCGCTCGTCGGTAGGCAGCAGCGAGCCACGCACGGCAACGAAGTCGGCGAACGCGCCGCCCTCGAACAGCACCGCGTCAGCGGTCAGGCCGTCTTCGATGGCCCGCTCGAGCGCGTCGGGTGAGTCCCAGTAGCGTGCACGCTCCTGCGCGGTCTGGATGAGCAGCGGGCCGGACGGGCCGTCGAACAGGTCCGCCCCCGCCTTCTGATACAGCCACGCGGCCCGCTCGGCTAGCGGCAGCTGCTCGCGGTGCATGTGGCACACCTTGTATTTGCGGCCCGAGCCGCACCAGCACGGCTGTTTGCGCCCGAGACCCGGACGCGGAGCGGGCTGGAAATGTTCGAGCAGCTGCACCAGTTCATGCTCGCGCGGCGCCCCGGCCCGGCGCAGCAGGGCCAGCCCGCGCTCGGCATCGCCGCGGTCGCTGGCGTAGCGGGCCAACGACATCAGCGTCAACGGCCACGACGGGTCCAGCGACTCCGCGGCGCTGTAGGTCTGCTCGGCCTGCTCGAGGTCACCGAGCCCCTCGTACGCCTTGGCCCGCAGCCAACGCAGCGCTGGGCGCGCCGCGCGCGGTGCCAGCGGCTCGACCGACTCGGCGAACAGCCCCAACGCGACGGCGCCACGTTCCTCGTCGGCACTCGCCTCGGCCAGCACGGCAGCGGCGACGGCCGGTTCAGCGAGGAATTTCAGGGTCGCGCGCACCGTCGTGCGATCCGGGTCCAGCGCTGGGTCGCCGTTCGACGGCGCCGGATCGAGCTGCGGCGGGAACAGCTGGGACACGATGCCGACCAGTTCCTCGGCATCGCCGTCTTGCTGGGCACTGGTCACGGCATCGACCAGCGCGGCCGTCTGCTCGTACAGCCGCACCGTTGCCAGCACGGCGAGCGCCTCGTCGTCGTGCAGCTCGTAGCGCGCCGCGATCGTCTCGATCTGGCCATGGACGCGCCACGTGCCGAAATCGAAGCCGCCACGGGCAACCCAGTCACCCTCCTGGGCCAGGCCGCCAGCCGAGAGCAGCTCACCCAGCGGTGCCACCGGCTCCCGGAACAGGCCCTCGTCCGCGGCGCACGCCGTCCAGACGGCGACGTCGAGCATCTCGGGCCGATCGGGACGCAAATCCAGCACGGCAGCCAGCGCCGGGCCGATCTCGCACGTCGTCAGCTCCCCGGCCGCGGCGAGCTCGAACCCGGCCGCGGTGACACGCAACCCGACCAGATCACCGGCCCCGACGCCCAGCGTCGCGAACTGACCGGGCTGTAACAGCAACACCCCGTCGTCACCCACCACCATCTCCGGCACGCCGCGCTCGGCGAGGATGTCGCCGTCGAGGAACGGGGACACGTCCGCGATCGGCGAGCCGTCCGTGAGCCGCTGGTAGGTTTGGCTCTCGGTCAGTATCGACAGCGGCGCCAGATCGGGACCGAACCCGATCATGTCGTGCTCGGCCTCCAGCGCGCTCAGGCGGTGCGTGAAGATCCGCCCGTCGAGCAAAGCCGGGATCCAGGCCCACCGCTCGTCGGCCAGCGGCATGACCAGCTCGGCGTCCTCATCGAGGATGTCGGTGAGCATGTCTTCCGGATCGGGCCCGAGGTCGATGCCGTCCGCGACCAGCACGGCCAACAGGTCGTCCTCGGCTATCGGGCCGCGCACCGAGAGAACCTGTCGGACAGCAGTGGCGATCGCCTCAAAGGAAGTGCCATACATTGAGCAAACACTACCCTCCGGCACGTGGGCGATCCTGACAGCCCACCCGGGTTCATGACGCGTGCGGGGGCATATATAGGAGCCGACAACCTACTCGCCGGTGGCCGGCTCAGCCTGACCGCCGAGCTCGATGTCCATGGCCCAGAGCCAATCGTCGAGGACGTCCTCATCGAGACGGCAGCCCTGACAGTTCAGCGGACAGCTCCATGCAGCAACGAGGGAACGGGCGGCGTCGCGTAGGTGGATCGGCTTGCGGCCACCGTCCCTGACCTGAGATGACGAAGACAAGACGATGACGCCGTCCGCGCCAATCTTGTCTACAACTGGAGGCTGACACTAAGAGACCTGACTGCCAAGGTCCCAGGTGCGACCGCTGGGTTTCGACCCGGCGACCGCGTCCCAGGTGTCCCGACCCGCTGCAACATGTCCCACGAATCTCAATTCGGCGTTCCGCCTGAGACGGAGTGGGACGACTGAGACGTCGCTGGTCAGCAATCTGGTCACGGATCTGGTCACGGGCCACACATGCAAGAGGCCCTCTCCCAATGGGAAAGGGCCTCTGACCTGCGACGACGTTGGTAGCGGGGGCAGGATTTGAACCTGCGACCTCCGGGTTATGAGCCCGGCGAGCTACCGAGCTGCTCCACCCCGCGTCGGTAAATGCAACCCTACGGGAACCGGACGGACACACCAAATCCGCCCGGTTCCCAGCGTTTCCCAACCTTTAGGGAGTGGCAGTCGGGCCAGCCGTCGGTGCCTTCGTGCCTCCTGTGGCAGTGGGCGTAGGAAGCGTCACCGAACCCGAGGGAGCAGCTGCCACCGCATCGGCGATCGCAGCCTGTAGCCGCTTCTGCGCCTCACCGTATGCCGCGAAGTCGCCCTTCTTCAGCGCGTCCTGCCCGTCGGAGTACGCCTTCTGTATCGCGGCGAGGGCTGCTTTCAACGCCGGTGTTGAAGGCGTGACGCCTGTTGTGGGCCCACCCGCGGCAGGAGGCGCTGTCGTGGTGCTGGTGCCCGAATCCGCAGTCGCCACACCGGCGCTGCCACCGAAGAGCCCGTCCAGTGCCCCTTGCAGGGTGTCCGACCACGCCAGCTGGTTGCCAAAGGCCACCACGATCGCCCGGGCCAGCGGGAACGAGGAGGTGGTCTTGGCGCTGACGTAGATGGGCTCGACGTAGAGGAGTCCACCGCCCACCGGCAGGGTCAGCAGGTTGCCCAGGGCGATCTGCGAGTCCTGGGTCCGGTTGTTGTTGAGGAACTGAGAGAGGGTCAGGGTGAACCGCGGAGACGAGATGTTGGAGGACTCGATGTCGTTCTGGACCTGCCCCGGCCCCTTGACCGTCGTGTCGCGCGGCAGCTCGAGTACCCGCAAGACGCCGTACCCCGGACTGCGTTTACCGGCGACATTGCCGGCATTTGCGTCAGCGGCCATGAACCCGGCCAGCACCGGCCGATTTCCCGTTGGCATGAAGGTTGTCGTCAGCGAGAACGACGGCGACGACACGCCTGGCATAGCGATGCTGAGGTAATACGGAGGCTGATCAATGGTCTGCGTCTGCGTCGGGTCATCAGGAATCGTCCAGAAGTCCTGCCCGCCGTAGTAGGCACCCGGATCGGTGACGTGGTAGGTGGCCATCAGGTTGCGCTGGACCTTGAACAGGTCCTCCGGGTAGCGCATGTGCGCCATCAGGTCGCCGCTTATCTCCGACATCGGACGGATGGTGCCACCGAAGGCCTTCGACCATGCCTTGAGCAACGGATCCGTGCTGTCCCAGGCATACAGTCTGACGCTGCCGTCAAACGCGTCGACCGTGGCCTTGACCGAGTTGCGCATGTAGTTGACCTGCGCTGCTTGGAGGGCCTGAACGCTGGACGTCCGCGCCGTCAGCGAGTCTGCGGTCACGTTGTTGATCTGCTGCAACCTGGAGTACGGGTAGTCCGCCGACGTCGTGTATCCGTCCAAGATCCACTTCACCCGGCCGTTGACCACGGCCGGATAGCTGTTGCCGTCCAGGGTGAGCCACGGTGCCACCCGCTGGACCCGGTCCTGCGGGGTGCGGTGATCGAGCAGGCGCGAGTTGGCGTTCACCGTGTTCGAGAGCAGGAGGTTCACCTCGCGGTACTTGAGTGCGTAAGCCGCCTTGCGGGCGAAGTTGCCGATACTGACGCCACCCTTGCCGGTATAGGTGGTGTTCTGCTGGCCGGTCGCGCTCGAGTTGGGGTAGTCGAGCTCTTTCGTCGGCCCGCCCTTGGGACCGCCGACGATCGAGTAGTCCGGCGAGGACTCACCGAAGTAGATGCGCGGCTCGAAGGTGCCCAGGGGCCCCACCGGCGGGATGTTCTGCTCGTAGAAGACCGGCTGACCATCCTGACCGCTGCGGTTGCCGTACGCCGCCACGACACCGAAGCCGTGCGTGTAGACGGTGTGGTCGTTGACCCAGTTCCGCTGAGAGGCGGGCAGACCGGCCAGATCCAGCTCGCGCACCGCGACAACTGTGTCTCTCAAAGCGCCGTTGATCTTGTAACGGTCGACGTCGAGGGCATCGGAGAACTGGTAGTAGGTCTTGACTGCCTGCAGCTGTTTGAAGGTCGGGGACACCACACTCGGATCGACCAGACGGATGCCTGGGACAGTGGCCGTGTCGTTGGCCAGCTGACCCTTGCTGGGTGTGGTCGAGGCCTGGTACTGGGTGACCTGCGCTCCATCCAGCCCGAAGGCCGTCCGGGTGGCCTTGATGTTGCGATCGATGAAGGGCGCCTCAAGTGACTTCTCGGACGGCCCGACCTTGAACTGCTGAACCATCGCCGGATAGATGCCGCCGACCACGATCGCGCACACGGCCAGGAGCCCGACCCCGATTGCCGGCAGGCGCCACGAGTGGGTCCAGATCGTCGCGACGAACAGTGCGGCGCACATGACTCCGGCGACAGCCAGGATCGCCTTGGTGGGCAGGACTGCGTGCTGGTCCGTGTAGGTCAGGCCGGTGATGAGGCGAGAGTCTTTGGTGGTCAGTGAGTAACGGTCAAGCCACCAGCTTGCCGCCCGGACGAGCACGAGCGCGGCCATCAGCAGAGAGAGGTGAACGCGCGCCGCGGTGGTGGTCCGCTCACCCTTGGTCTGCAGCTGCAGACCGCCATACACATAGTGCGTCACCACTGCGGCCAGCAAACCAAGGATCAGGGTCATGGTGAGGAAACCGACAATGAACCGAAGCCACGGCAGGGTGAAGACGAAGAACCCGATGTCAAGACCGAACTGAGCGTCCTTGGATCCGAACGGCACCCGGTTGACCCAGAGCAGGAACGTCTGCCATTGGCTTGCGCCGGCCGATCCGGCAAAGATACCGAGAACCACGGGAGCGGCGATCGTGGCCAGCTTGCGAAGTGGCTCGAGCAGCTCGCGGTAGTGATCGAGGTTCTGCTGCTCTTCAGAAACCGGCGGATAGACCGGGCGGGTGCGATACCCGATCAGCAGACTGGAGGCGACGACGGCGGCCGTGAGCAGACCGCACAACACAAAGAGCCCGACCTTGGTCCAGAGCTCGACCCAGAAGACCTTGGTGAAGCCGACGCTGTCGTACCAGAGCACATCGGTCCACAGCTGCGCGACGAAGGTGACGACCAGGACGAGGATGCCCAGGATGACCAGCGTCGGGACGAGCGGACCGCGACGGCGCAGCGTGAACTGCGGCATGGGGGGCCTACCGGTGCCGCCACCCGCACGGCCGAACCCGAACCCACCCGGCCTACCGCCGGAACCGCCACCGGAGCCCCCACCGGGACCACCGGACCCCGTGTCGCCGGAACCGCCGAACCAGTTTCCTTGACTCAAGACATCGCCGATCTCGCCGTTGTCGCACACGGAATTGTGCGACCTCCTGGATACTCCAACTTACCCACTCACGGTCCGGTTCCCGTCAGGGCATGACGATGCGGCAACATTGAACTGTGACCAGCGCCTTCCAACCGATCTTCAGTCCCCTCGTGACCTCCGCCCTCGAGACCGAACGTCACGTCGCGGCGGCCGGCTGGGACCAGCCGCCACGCCTCTTCGCCCTGGTCAGGACTGCCGGGCTGCTCGAGCGGGAGCCGCACCTGCGGGCCCAGGTCGGACAAGGCGATGAGGACGGGCTCACCGCGATCGAGCAGGAAGGTCTGCCCAACACCTCATCCCTGGAGACGCTCCTTGCCCGGCTCGCGTGGCCGGCGGAGGTCGACGGCGTGGCCTTGGCCGTCGAGCGGCTCGTGGTGCCGCCGGAGGCCGAGCGCGACCTCCCGGAGAATCCAGACGAGGCGGCCGAAGCACTGGCCGCCCACCCCGACCGCAAGGACGTCCGCCTGCTCGTGGCTGTGCTGCGCGACGGCGAGTCCATCTGCTTGCTGCGCCAGCGCGATCACGACACGGACGACAAGGTCGCCTCGGGCCCCGACATCGCGCCAGGCCTGGCGCAGGCGCTCAGCGCCACTTTGCAGGACTGACCAGCACCACTCCCACCAGCAGGTATGCCCCGTACGCCGACCTGCTGGGTGCCGTACCCGCTGGGTGCCGTACCCGCTGGGTGCCCTACCTCTGTGGTGCCCTACCTCTGTGGTGCCTACCTGCAGGTCGGCAACGAGGCTGCGCGCTTCGCTGCGATCGCCTCGACGGCATCCCGCGCCTGGGTGAAGGTGGCGACCTTGACGACCCTCAGCCCCTCCGGGACATGCCCCACGACATCCTTGCAGTTGTCCGCGGGGGCAAGGAACCAGGCAGCGCCACCTTTCTCTGCACCCACCAGCTTCTGCCGGATGCCGCCGATCTCCCCGACGTTGCCGGCGGAGTCGATGGTCCCGGTTCCCGCGATCTTGGCACCCCCGGTGAGCGAGCCGGGCGTGAGCTTGTCGTAGACCGCGAGGGAGAACATCAGTCCCGCTGACGGGCCGCCGACATCGCCTGCGTTGATACTGACCTTCGTCGGGAAGACGAACTCGGTCCGCAGGAGAATGCCCACCACCGCGTTGCCAGCCACTTCGGTCGTCTTGAGGGTGTGGACCTCCTCCTTGCCGCCCCTGCGCACGATGAACGTGACGCTCTCACCCGGCTTGTGCGCGCGGACCGCCGCACGGACCGCATCAGGGGTCGCGACGGGCTTGCCGTCGATCGAAACCACGATGTCACCTGGCTGCAGAACACCCTTGGCCAGAGATCCTTGGCTGAACCCGCCGATGGAGACGACCTCGGGAACCGTCTTGCCCAGCCCGCGCAGGGCAACGGCAATGGCCTCCTGTTGCGAGTCGGCCATCTCGGCCGCACTCTCGTGGTCAACCTCCGTGCTCGTCACACCCTTGGGGAAGATCTCGTCCTCGGGCACCACCGCGTTCGTCTTGTCGAGAAGGCCACTGATCCAATCCCACGCGTTGACCGGGTTTGCGGGGCCACCGAGCACAGCGACCGTGGTGAAGTCGAGAGCTCCGGTGGTGGGGTAGCTCGCATTGTCGGCGACGGTGATCAGCGGCTTGCCCCCGGGACCGTTGCCCAACGTGTTGGTGACCGGACCGGGCTGCAGGATGGCGTACGGCAGATGAACCATGCCCATGACTGCGCCCAGCACAATTCCGACGAACATGGCAACGAGCCAGATGGTCGCCCCCCGGCCCAGACGAGTGCCAGGTTCCTCAGCAGTGACGACCGGGTTGCCTTCGGTGTCGATCACGGCGTACCAACCCACTCATCGCTACCGTCCTCAAAGATCTGGTGCTTCCAGACCGGGACGCTGGCTTTCACGGTGTCGATCAGCTCACGGCATACATCCAGGGCTGCGGCGCGGTGCGCTGCACTGACTGCCACCACGACCGCGACTTCCCCGATCTCGAGGTGACCGACCCGGTGCAGGACAGCGAGGCGGATGACGTCTCCTGCGGCAGCCGCGTGCTCGGCGAGATCGCGCAGCACCTGTGGGGCACTCGGATGGGAGGTGTACTCCAGCGCCTCGACGCCTCGGCCGTGGTCGAGCTCACGTACGAGTCCGATAAAGGTGGCAATGCCACCGGCCCGGGGGTGCCGAACAGCATCGAGCACCTCATCGACGGACAACGGGGACTCACGGATGTCCGCGAGCACCACCTCTGCTGCGACTCCCGCCTCTCCCGCGTCCCCCGCGTCCCCCGCGTCCCCCGCGTCCCCCGTGTCCCCCGTGTCCCCCGTGTCACGGATGCCGCTCTTGGTCTGGCTCATGCTCCAACTCCCTTGCGACGACGTCGTCGCAATATGGCGGCGGTGCCGACGAGTGCCACTGCTGCACTCGCCGCGCCGAGCGCCGCGTCCTT
>DASRUA010000062.1:0-7227 GCA_035655615.1 Dermatophilaceae bacterium | reverse complement strand
GAAAGGGCTTGCGCATGTCTGACTACGGCAGCACCCCTCCGCCGCCTCCACCTCCGCCTCCTCCACCACCCGGTGGTGGCGGCACCCCACCTCCGCCGCCCCCTCCACCTCCGCCTCCACCCTCGTATGGCGCACCGGGGGTCCCAGGAGGGGCCCAGGGCACACCGCCGCCCAACTACCTGGTCTGGGCGATCCTGACCACCATCTTCTGCTGCCTGCCTCTGGGCATCCCCTCGATCGTCTTCTCCACCCAGGTCAACAGCAAGTGGGCCGTTGGGGACGTCGCCGGTGCTCAGGACGCTTCGGTCAAGGCCAAGAAGTTCGCCATCTGGTCTGCCATCGCCTGGGCTGTCGTCGTCGTGATCTGGGTGATTCTGATCGTGGCGGGGGTTAGCACCATCAACTTCAACACCGGGACCACCTCCGGGTTCTGACCGGTCCGTTTCTCGAACATATGATTGAGCGGATGCACGTGCTCCCGCGCTCTGCGCCGACCGCCCTCACCGGCGGTCGGCGTGCAGTGCTGCGACCACTGGGGGTCGCCGCGGCGGCGCTGGCCGCCACCGGATACGTGGCCTCTGTCGACCCGAACGCCGCGGGTCACTACCCGACCTGCCCTTTCCTGGCCATCACCGGGTGGTACTGCCCAGGATGCGGTGCCCTGCGGGCGGTTCATGCCTTGGCCCACGGCGACCTCATGACGGCGCTGGCCCGAAACCCCTTCGCGGTCGTGGCGGTTGGCTATGTCGTGGTCACCTGGGTGCTGTGGCTCGACCGGACAGCCACTGGGCGACCTCGTCGCTGGCTGGCGCCACCCTGGGTCCTGTACGGCGCACTCGGTGCGATCCTGATGTTCTGGGTCCTGCGCAACGTGCCGGGCTGGACGTGGCTGTCTCCGGCCTGATCAGCTCAGTGGCGCCAGCCAGGCGCCGTACGGGGTGTTGCGGTAGATCGTGAAGACCAGGAAGAACGCCGCGAGAGACATGTTGGCGAGCCCGTTGATACCGGTGCGCTCGACGGTCTTCCCGGCGAAGGCGAACAGGATCCGCCGGCCCCAGATCAGCGTTGCGACCCCGAGGAGCAGCATGACGGGTGCGTTGTCGTGCAGGGCGGTCAGCACGTCGCCGTGCGAGAGGGCAGCCACGCCGCGCAGGCTGCCACAGAACGGGCAGTAGAGGCCGGTGCCGGCGTGGAACCAGCAGGTGGCCAGTGGCCCGAGGTCGTGGCCACCGGTCCGATTCAGGGCGACCGTGGCTGCGGCCACCGCGCCGGCAGCGCCCAGGGGGGCACAAAGGGCCCTGGCCCGTGCGGTGCGCACGGTCCCGGGCCCTGCCTCTGCCGCGGTGAGAACCGTCAACCCTTGATGGGGACGAGCGTCGTCATCACCTTGTCCGCGATGGTCTGGCGTTTCTGGTCCCACAGAGGGAAGAACCAGCCGACGTAGCAGATGATGCTGTCGAGGATGTGCGCGAGGTCGCGCAAGAATGCTTTTCCCGTGCCGATCGGCTGACCCGTCGACTCGGCCACCAGGATGAGACCGACCTGCTTCTTCCCGAGGGTCTGGCCCTTTCCACCCAGGTAGCAGCGGTTGTATATGAAGATGGCCAGGATGAGCAGATTCATCAGAAATACCAACGCGGCGCTGCCGCCGCTGGTCGAGGAGCTGATCGTGCCGTTGATGTTGGTTGTCACCGTCTTGGGCGCGAAGATGAACTCCAGGATGATGAACGGCACGTACAAGACGTAGTCGATGAGCCAGCCGCCGGCGCGCTGAGCCCAGGAGGCCAGTGGCGCGCCCCAAGGGGCGACGGGGCCCGGCTGCTGGGAACCGCCCGGCGGTGGCGGTGGCGGTGGCGGGGTGCCGTAGTCGGACATTTCATGCTCCCTAAAGTGATGGCATGTCTGGCCTGCAGCGAGGATTGGGCCCCGCTTATTGACACATTAGGGCAAAACGGGGCAATTCGGACTCAGCGACCCCGCGACTCTGGCTCGGGGGACATCAACAGCGGCATCTCGGCCGTGTCGAGACCGAGCACGGCCGCTTCGTCAGGCTTTCCGGGCAGGACGTACTTCAGGTAGTCGGCGAGGACCTCTCTCATCGGTATGTCGTGGCCGGCTTTCTCCGACAGGTACCACCGGTGCTCGAGAACCTCGTGGAAGACCTCGGCCGGCGCCAGCTTCCTGGTCAGGCCGCGCGGAACGGTGCGGATGACCGGCTCGTACACCTGGGACAGCCAGTCGTGGGCCACGAGCTCCTCGTCGTCGTTCTGCCGATCCTGCGAAGCGCGGAAGGCGTCGAGGTCGTTGAGCAGGCGGCGAGCCTGGTTCTCCTCGACATCGAGACCGGTCAGGCGCATCAAGCGGCGAGAATGATGTCCCGCATCAACGACTTTCGGCTGGATCTGGATGGTCGCTCCACCGAAGTCGGTGGAGATCGTCAGCTCGTCGACGTCGAAGCCGAGCTCATTCAGACGACGGATGCGGTCATCGACCCGCCAACGGCAGCCCTGCTCGAACCGCTCGCTCCCGGTGAGCTCACGCCACAGGGAGCGATAGCGGTCGACGATGGTCTGCGAGACCTTGATGGGATCGACGGTTTGGGCCAGGAAACCCCCGGCCTCCAGGTCCATCAGCTCGCCGGCGATGTTGACCCTGGCGATGTCGAGGTCGTGCTCGCGCTGCCCGTCGGAGAGCGTGCTGCGGATCTCGCCGGTCTCGGCATCCACGAGGTATGCCGCGTACGCACCCGCGTCCCGGCGGAACAGCGTGTTGGACAGAGACACATCGCCCCACCAGAAGCCAGCCAGGTGGAGCCGCACCAGCAGCACGGCCAACGCGTCGATCAGCCGTTGCGCGGTGTCCGGGCGCAGGCTCTGGCTGAACAGGGCGCGATATGGCAGTGAGAAGTGAAGGTGACGCGTGAGAAGGCACGCGTCGAGCTCCTCGCCGTCGGCAGTCGTGCGGCCACTGACGACGCCGAAGGGTTGAACGCAGGGCTCGCCGATCTTCTTGAGAAAACGCAGCATGTTGTACTCGCGAAGGGCGACATCGGCCTTGATCTCCTTGACCGCGATGACCTTGCCGGAGACCTTGACGAACCGCACGACGTGTCGCGAGATACCGCGCGGCAGGGCGGCCAGGTGCTGGTCGGGCCACGCTTCAAGCGGCACCGACCACGGGAGGTCGAGCAACGAAGGATCCGGTCTCGCCGCAGTGATCTCAAGTGCCATCTAAGTATGGTGGCACGTTTTCCTGAAGCGTCTTGCGCGCCAGTTGGCGGTCGGCTCATTGACAGCGCAGAAGGTGGCCGCGTCCTGGGGGATGCGGCCACCTTCTGCGCTGCGGAGGCGGTCAGTTGCCGAGGCGAAGGCCGGTTTCGTTGTGGAACAGATGCACGTGCTCGCCTTTGGCGGGTAGGAGGTGGACGACGGTGCCCTTCTTCGGAGGGGTGCGACCGTCGACGCGCACGATGATCGGCTTGATGTCGCCTGCGGTTTCGGTGGTCGAGCCGTAGATGTAGGCGTCGGCCCCGAGCTCTTCGACGACGTCGACGGTGACAGCCAGGCCTTCACCCTCCGTCCGTATCGTGAGGTCCTCGGGACGGACACCGAGGGTGACCTCTTTGCCGATGCCGGTCAGGATGTCGCGCTCGATGGGGTAGGTGGACGAGCCGAACTTCACGCCGCCGTCGACGATTGGAACGTCGAAGAGGTTCATCGCCGGGGAGCCGATGAACCCGGCGACGAAGACGTTCTCCGGGTGGTCGTACATGCCGCGTGGGGTGTCGCACTGCTGCAGGACGCCGTCCTTGAGGACCGCGACGCGGTCACCCATCGTCATGGCCTCGATCTGGTCGTGGGTGACGTAGACCATGGTGACACCCAATCGCCTTTGCAGAGAAGCGATCTGGGTGCGCGTCTGCACGCGAAGCTTGGCGTCGAGGTTCGACAGCGGCTCGTCCATGAGGAAGACCTGCGGGTTGCGCACGATGGCCCGGCCCATGGCGACGCGCTGACGCTGGCCACCCGAGAGTGTCTTGGGCTTGCGCTCGAGGTACTCCTCGAGGTCGAGGATCTTGGCAGCGTCTTGGACGCGCTTGGCGATCTCACTCTTGTTGATGCCCGCGATCTTGAGTGCGAAGCCCATGTTGTCGGCGACGGACATGTGCGGGTAGAGCGCGTAGTTCTGGAAGACCATCGCGACGTCGCGGTCCTTGGGGGACAGGTCGGTGACGTTGCGGTCGCCGATCCAGATGTCGCCGACGTTGACTTCTTCGAGCCCGGCGAGCATCCGCAGCGCTGTGGACTTGCCGCAGCCCGAAGGACCGACCAGGACGAGGAACTCGCCGTCCGTGATTTCGATGTTCAAGCTGTCGATCGAGGGCTTGTCGTTGCCGGGGTAGGTTCGGCTGGCGTTATCGAACTTCACTGTTGCCATGTGATTCAGCTTCCTTCACCGGCAGGAACGTGCCGGACGATCCGTAGTAAAGGGTGATGAACGCCGTGGAGGCGCCCTTGGGTGGAGCTTGAGGCGGCCAAACGTGTCACGCGTGGAGGCTGAGGCGCATGGTGCCTTACCCGAGACTGTAGCGGAAGGGGCAAACAGGCTCGCGAGCGCGGAAGGCGTAGACAAGCTCGCGAGCGCCTATCCGGCGAAGGATCTGTGCTCGGGAGGCGTCGTTATGCAAACGCAGCCTGCAATTTCTTGCAAGAAGTCAACGCTTTCCTGCAGAAACTTGCTAAGTTTCGGCCCACTAGGGGCTGTCGTAGGGCCCAATGTGTGGCTGCTCAAAGGCTACTTCGACACGGTCCCTCGCGAGCTCGACGAGGCTGCCATGGTGGACGGCGCCTCTCATGCCCGGATCTTCTTCACGATGACCCTGCGACTGGCGGCGCCGATCCTTGCCACCGTGTTCACCCTGTCCTTCGTGGGCCTGTTCAGCGAGTTCCTCCTGGCCAGCATCTTCCTGCGAGACGTCGACTCGCAGACCCTCGGCGTGGGGCTGTGGGCGATGCAGAAGTCCGACAAGAGCAGGTACTTCGGCCAGTTCTGTGCCGGCGCCATGCTGGCCTCTCTGCCCGTGGTGCTGCTCTACCTCGGTTTCCAGAAGCAGCTCGTCGGTGGCCTGACCCAGGGATCCGTCAAGTGATATCGGCAGAGATGACATCGGCAGGGACGTCAGCAGAGACGTCATCGGTGCAAACCAGCCTGCTATCCCAGCCTCACCACGATGGGTCGGCCCTCTGCGTCTCGAATCTGCGACCCCAGCCGGGGGACACGGTCACCGTCCGGGTCCGGGTCCCGCACGAGGCAGACGTGGTCGCGGTGCACGTGCGGCTCACGCCTGACGCAGAGCCGCTGTTCGTCGATGCCGTCGTGGACCGCATTACAGAGACCGAGACGTGGTGGCGGGCCGAGATCATCTGCCATAACCCCGTCACCAACTACCGCTTCATCCTCGAAGGCGGCGCCACGGCATACCAGTGGCTGAACGGCACAGGTCTGCATCTGCGCGACGTGCCAGACGCCGCCGACTTCCGCCTGGTCACCTTCGCCGCGCCGCCGGTCTGGGCCGCTGATGCCGTGGTGTACCAAGTGTTCCCGGACAGGTTTGCCAGGTCCGATGACGGCTCAGCTCGGCCGTCTCCGAACTGGGCTACCCCTGCTGACTGGGATGATCCGGTCGATCTGTCGGAGGGCTCCGGCTCCCGGCAGCTCTACGGTGGCGACCTCGACGGTGTCGTCGCCCACCTCGACCACCTGCAGTCGCTGGGCGTCAACGTCATCTATCTGACGCCGTTCTTCCCGTCGAGGTCCAACCACCCCCAGGCTGACCCCGAGTGCGACGAGCGTGGCTTCTACTTCTGGGAGGACGGTGGCTACGCCTCCTGGCTTGGCGTGAAGTCGCTGCCCAAGCTCAACTACGACAGCCAGGTGCTGCGGCAACGGGTTTTCGAGGATCCCGGCGGCGTCGTCCGCAAGTGGATCTCCGGCCCCGACGGACTCGACGGCTGGCGGGTCGACGTCACCAACATGACCGGTCGTCACAAGACCCAGAACCTCAACCACGAGGTTGCCCGTCAGATGCGTGAGGCCATGCACGACTCGAACCCCGACTCGTTGCTCATCGGCGAGCACTGCCACGACTTCACGCTGGATGCCCTGGGGGATGGCTGGGACGGAGTCATGAACTACGCAGGATTCACCCGGCCGGTCTGGACGTGGTTGCGGGACAGTGATTTTGCGCCCAAGTTCCTCGGTTCGCCGCTCATGGTGCCGCGTCTGGGTGGCTACTCCGTGATGGAGACTATGCGCGAGTTCGCGGCCATGGCGCCGTGGCGCAGCATCCGGCACAGCTTCAACCTGGTCGGGTCCCATGACACCACCCGGATTCGCACCCTGGTGGGCGAGGACTCCCTGCAGGTCGACGTCGCCGCGGGGCTGCTCTTCACCATGCCGGGTATCCCGATGATGACGTATGGCGACGAGGTCGGGATGCGCGGTGAGTTCGGTGAGGATGGCCGGCGCCCAATGCCCTGGAGCGCCGAGCTGGCGGATGCTGCGGTGCTGTCGGGTGATGCAGTGCACCCGGATACCTGGAAAGCGAACAACGGGAGAGCGAACACCGAGCAAACGAACAATGAGCAAACGAACAATGAGCAAACGAACAATGAGCAAACGAGCACCGACTGGGACGCGCGGATCCTTGACGTCTACCGGGGACTCATCTCTGCGCGTAACGTCAGTCATGCCTTGCGGCACGGCGGTCTGAGATGGGTCCATGCCGACGACGACGTTCTGGTGTTCCTTCGAGAAAGCGCAGAAGAAACGGCGCTCATCCACTGCGCGCGCGCCGCGCACGACCCGATACGGGTGTCCATCCGGCGCCTGATCGGCGTGGCTGACGCGCACACGGCCTACGGACGGGATCTAATTCTTAGTGGGGACAGCGCGTCCCTCATGGCGGACCAGCCTGAGGTCAACATCTGGACCTGGCCGAAAGGCTAGGACGGTGCCAGTCAAGACAAGAGATGAAGTTCGACCACTCATCTTGCAAGAGATACAAGAGGGAAACGGAATGAGAGCGCGACTGGCGGACATCGCCGAGCATGCCGAGGTCAGCGAGGCGACGGTCAGCCGCGTCCTCAACGGCAAACCGGGCGTGGCCGACACGACGCGGCAGGCGGTGCTCACGTCCCTTGACATCCTCGGCTACGACCGGCCGAG
>DASRUA010000061.1:0-14354 GCA_035655615.1 Dermatophilaceae bacterium | reverse complement strand
CGCCGCAGCCGGGTTGCTCGGGGCCGGCCAGATCCGTGATCTGGCCGGCCGTCTGGGTGTACGCCCCACGAAGAAGTGGGGACAGAACTTCGTCATCGACGGCAACACCGTCCGCCGGATCGTGCGCCTCGCCGACCTTGGCTCCAGCGACGTCGTGGTCGAGATCGGACCGGGCCTGGGCTCCCTCACCCTCGCCCTGCTTCCGCAGGTCGGCAGGGTCGTGGCGGTGGAGGTCGACCCCAACCTGGCGTCAGCCCTCCCGGACACCGTGGCCGCGCTCGCGCCGGCCTACAGCGACCGGTTGAAAGTCGTTCTCGCGGATGCGATGACGGTGCGCACCCTGCCCGACCCCCAGCCGACGGCGCTGGTCGCCAACCTGCCCTACAACATCTCGGTGCCGGTCGTGCTGAGCTTTCTTGAGGCATTCCCCACCTTGCGTCGCGCTCTGGTGATGGTGCAGCTCGAGGTCGCCGAGCGCCTCGCCGCCCCCCCGGGCAGCAAGACCTACGGGATCCCCAGTCTCAAGGCCGCCTGGTACGCCGAGGTGAAGCTGACCGGGACGGTGAGCCGCACCGTGTTCTGGCCTTCGCCGAACGTGGACTCCGGTCTGGTGACACTCACCCGGCGCGAGCCGCCGCGGACAAGCGCGTCCCGCAAGGAGGTGTTCGCCTGTATCGACGCCGCCTTCGCCCAACGGCGTAAGACCTTGCGCGCGGCTCTAGCTGGCTGGGCAGGTTCGGCTGCGAATGCCGAGACGACCCTTCGCGCTGCGGGCGTGGACCCGCGGACCCGCGGCGAGCAGCTCGATATCCACAGCTTCGCCGCGATCGCAGCGGCCCGGCATGCCAAGGTGGGCGGATGAGCTCAGCGGCGACCTCGCTCGCGTGCGTCACGGCGCGGGTCCCGGCAAAGGTCAACCTCGAGCTGATGGTCGGCCCGCCACGCCCGGACGGGTTCCACCACCTGGCAACGGTGTTCCAGGCGGTCGGTCTCCATGACGACGTCAGCGTCGAGCCGGCTGAGGACTGGGGCATCACCATCAACGGACCCTACGCCGATCTGGTCCCGGCCGACGACAGCAACCTCGCCATGCGGGCCGCGCGCCTGCTGGCCACCGAGGTCGGCATCGATGTCCCGGTCCACATCACCATCGACAAGGACATCCCGGTCGCGGCGGGCATGGCCGGCGGGTCAGCCGACGCGGCGGCGGCACTGCTGGCCTGCGATGCGCTCTGGGGCGTGTGGTCCTCCAAGGCAGCGCTCGAGCGCCTGGCAGCCGAGCTGGGCAGCGACGTACCGTTCGCACTCCTGGGCGGAACCGCTATAGGGTCCGGGCGCGGGGACCAGCTCGCTCCGGTGCTCGGGCGAGGCCGCTACACGTGGGTGTTCGCGCTCAGCGACGTGGGGCTCTCGACCCCCAAGGTGTATGCCGAGTGCGACCGGTTGCGCGCCGACGTGCGGGTTCCCGAGCCAAAACCGTCCGAGTCGATGATGACTGCGCTACGCTCCGGCGACGCCGCAGCCCTGGGGCGAGCGTTGAGCAACGATCTGCAGCCTGCTGCCCTGTCGCTGCAGCCGCAGCTTGCGGAGGTGTTGCTCACCGGGATGGACAACGGCGCCCTGGGGGGTATCGTCTCCGGGTCCGGACCGACCGTCGCCTTCCTGGTCTCCGACACCGAGCGCAGTCTGGACCTGGCCGTTGCCCTGACCGCTTCGGGAGTCGCTGCCGCCGTCAAGCGCGCCGTCGGCCCCGTTCGTGGAGCGCACATCATCACCGCGGCATCCGGACCCCGCGGCTCATTCGGGTCAACCGGGCATACCGGCCCCGCAGGACTCAGGAGCAGCTGAACAACGATGGCCAATCTCGTCTCCGTCGAACGCGCTTCCCTGGCGCTCGGCACGACTCACATACTCGACGGCGTCTCCCTCGGCGTCAGCAGCGACACCCGGGTGGGTGTCGTGGGACGCAACGGCGGCGGCAAGTCCACCCTCTTGCGGGTGCTTGCCGGTATCCAGCCTGTGGATGAGGGGCGCGTCACCATGGTCGGCTCGCTGACCGTCGGCATGCTCACCCAGGTCGATACCCTCGACCCGTCGGCCACCGTCCGCCAGGCCGTGCTGGGGGATCTGCCCGAGCACGTCTGGGCTGGCGACCCACGCATCCGCGACATCCTGGACGGCCTGCTCGGTGGCATCGACGCGCAAGACGTGGGCGGCCTCGAGGCGCTGGTCGGCCCCTTGTCCGGTGGTGAGCGTCGCCGGCTGGCGCTCGCCGCTCTGCTGGCGGCCGATCCCGACCTGCTGCTGCTGGACGAGCCGACCAACCACCTCGACGTCGAGGGGGTGGCGTGGCTGGCCGACCACCTGGCCACCCGGCGTACCCGTGATGGCACCGCCGTCGTGGTGGTCACCCACGATCGCTGGTTCCTGGACGAGGTGGCCACCACGACCTGGGAGGTCGTCGACGGCGGGGTGAGCTCCTACGAGGGTGGCTACGCGGCATACGTGCTTGCCAAGGCCGAGCGCGACCGGGTGGCAGAGGTCACCGAGGAGCGTCGCAGCAACCTGATCCGCAAGGAGCTGGCCTGGCTGCGCCGCGGTGCACAGGCACGCTCGACCAAGCCGAAGTTCCGGATCGATGCGGCCAACGAGCTGATCGCCGACGAGCCGGCCCCCCGTGATGATGTGTCGTTGGTCCGTTTTGCCACGACCCGGCTCGGCAAGGACGTCGTCGACCTCATCGACGCCACCGTGGCCTTCGGTGAGCGGCGCCTGCTCGACCGGGTGACCTGGCGACTCGCACCGGGCGACCGCATCGGCATCGTCGGCGTCAACGGTTCCGGCAAGTCCACCCTGATGCGGGCGATCTTCGGGGACATTGCGCTGTCCGCAGGCAAGCGCAAGGTCGGCAAGACCGTGTCGATGGCTTATCTGACCCAGGAGGTCCGCGAGCTCGAGAAGTTCGCCGACTGGCGTGTCATCGAGGCCATCGAGGACGTCAAGCAGTACACCCGCCTGGGTGACAAGGAGGTCAGCGCCAGCCAGCTCGCCAAGCGGCTGGGCTTCAGTGGCGGGCGTCAACAGACCCGGGTCAGTGACCTTTCAGGTGGCGAGCGCCGACGGTTGCAGTTCCTGCGGTTGCTCATGGCCGAGCCCAACGTGTTGATCCTGGACGAGCCGACCAACGACCTCGACATCGAGACGCTGACGTCCATGGAGGACGTTCTTGACGGTTGGGCCGGGACCCTGCTGGTTGTCTCCCACGACCGCTACCTGCTGGAACGTATGTGCGACCGGCAGGTTGCGCTGCTGGGCGATGGGGCCGTTCGGGACCTGCCGGGCGGGGTCGAGCAGTATCTCGACCTGCGTCACGCCGCCCGCGCGTCCTCAGCGGCCACGGCGGGCTCCGCCAATTCCGCTGGCGCCCGCGTGTCTGCTGCCTCTTCGCCTGCGGCTGGGGCCTCGGCGTCGCGGCAGTCGGCCGCCGACCTTCGTGAGGCGAAGAAGGACCTGAACCGGATCGACCGCCAGCTGGCCAAGCTCGCTGCCCAGGAGGACCGGATTCACGTCGAGATGGCGGCCAAGGCGGCCGACCACACCGCGGTGCTGGCGCTCAACAACACGCTGCGGGCCATCCTGGACGAGCGCGAGACCCTTGAGCTGGAGTGGCTTTCGGTCGCCGAGATCATCGGCTGACCAACTCCGCAAACCTAGGGACTGTGCTCGACTTTCCCCCGCAAACCTAGGGATCGTGCGGGGTATCAGGGTTCGAACGGCGACAGGAGCCGACGCAGGAGCTCGGCGAGATGCTCTCGCTCCGACGCCGGCAGCTGATTGAGCAGGATGCGCTCGCGGTCGAGCAGGTCGGCCATGGCAGCATCGACAACGGCACGGCCCGCGGTGGTCAGCCTCACCTTGACGCCGCGCCGGTCGCTGGGGTCGGGACCGCGACTGACCAGGCCGCGAGCGGCGAGCCGGTCGACACGGTTGGTCATGGTCCCGCTGGTCACCAGCGTCTGGGCGACCAGCTGTCCGGGGGAGAGCTCGTACGGCGGGCCCTCTCGTCTCAGCGCGGACAGGACGTCGAAACCCCAGCCCTCGAGGTCGTGCTCGGCGAAGGCCGATCCGCGGGCCAGGTCGAGGTGCCGGGCGAGTCGCAGGACGCGCGAGAGGATTGCCAGTGGCGCGATGTCGAGGTCTGGTCGCTCGCGCCGCCACGCATCGACGATACGGTCGACCTCATCGGTGGGCGCGGCGGACATGAAGAAAGCCTAGCAGTAGGTATCTTGATATCAAGAGATCTTGGAAGGCGGCAACGGTGGCACAGATGTGGAACCCGGAGCAGTACGAGAAATTCAGCGACCACCGGCGACGCCCGTTCGCGGACCTGACGTCGAGGGTGGGTGCGGGCAGCCCAGAGATCGTGGTGGACCTGGGTTGTGGGTCTGGCACCCATACCCTCGAGCTTTCGAGGCGGTGGCCGCGGGCGCGGATCATCGGCGTCGACCTGTCCGCCGAGATGCTCGATCAGGCGAGACGCAGTGACTCCGGCGACCTGGTCGAGTGGGTGCTCGCCGACGTCGAGTCCTGGGATCCGGCGTCTCTGGGCGCACCGATAGATGTCATCATCTCCAACTCGTTGCTGCAATGGGTGCCTTCCCACCCGCGGCTCATCCCCGGCTGGATCGCAGCACTCGCGCCGGGTGGCTGGTTCGCGATGCAGGTGCCAGGCAACTTCAACGCGCCTTCGCACACCCTGCTGCGCGACGTGGCCGCGAAGTCGCCTCGCGCCGGAGAGCTCCTGCCGTGCCTGGGGCGAGGTGAGGCAGTCAGTGAGCCCGCGGTGTACCTCTTCCTGCTGGCCGGTATCGGGTGTGACGTCGATGTGTGGGAGACCACCTACCAACAGATCCTCGATCCTGACGCACTCCAGGACGGGCCGGTGCTGGAGTGGACCAAGGGCACCGCCCTGCTCCCGGTGCTCGGGGTGCTCAAGGACGAGGGCGAGCGTGCCGACTTTGTCGCGGCATACGGCAAGGCGTTGTTGCAGGCCTATCCGCGCCAGCCGTTCGGCACGGTCTTTCCCTTCCGCCGGATCTTCGCGGTGGCCCAGAAGAAGGAAGGGCGTGATTGACAGCGATCATCGCCGATATGACAGGGCGCTCAGGTGCAGACTTGGGGGATGTTCCGGGACCGGAAAGATGCTGGGCGCCTTTTGGCGGAGCTCGTCTCCAGCCGGCTGGCGGACCCTGCCGGCTCGGCAGTGGTGGCTGGTTGCATCGTGCTGGGTCTGCCTCGGGGTGGTGTCCCTGTCGCCGCGCTGGTGGCCGACGCCCTGGGCGTTCCGCTGGATGTGCTCGTCGTTCGCAAGATTGGCGTGCCGTGGCAGCCCGAGCTGGCGCTGGGTGCCGTCGGTGAGCACGGTGCTGTTGTGCTCAATGATGAGGTTGTCGCAGCCAGCGGGGTGGGGCCTGACGAGCTGGATGCCTTGATTCGCAAGGCTTCGCAGGAGGTCGACGACGTGGTGGCTGAACTTCGTCCGGCCACGCATCCCCTCGACGTGACCGGCCGGATGGCCATCGTTGTCGACGATGGTGTTGCCACCGGCGCGACCGCACGAGCCGCTGCAAGCGTCCTGCGCGGCGCCGGCGCCGGTCCGGTCATCCTCGCGGTGCCGGTCGCCGCCCTGAGCACCAGCCAGAGTCTGCGGTCCTGCTTCGACGAGGTCATCTGCCTCAGCATGCCTATGCGGTTCGGCAGCGTCGGGCAGCACTACGAGCATTTCGAGCAGGTGGGTATCAAGCAGGTCCGCGGGCTTCTGGGGGGGTCGTCAGCCTGACAGGGCTGTTCTTGATGGTGCGGCTATTTCTTGATGGTGCGCAGGATGGGTTTTGGCTCCATTCCGCCCAGGCCGTTCCAGGCGAGGTTGACCAGGTGTGCGGCCACGTCGGCCTTTTTGAACTTGCGCGAGTCCATCCACCACTGACCGGTCAGTGCCACCATGCCGACAAGCATCTGGGCATAGATCGGCGCGGTCTTGGGGTCCAGTTTCTGGCGCTTGAACTCGGCCGCCAGGATGTACTCGACCTGGCTGGCCACATCACTGAGCAGGCTGGCGAACGACCCTGTCGCCTGCCCGGCGGGCGAGTCGCGCACGAGGATCCGAAAGCCGTCCGTGGAGTTCTCGACGTAGTCCAGCAGGGCCAGCGCGGCTTGTTCGAGGAGCCGGCGGGCATGACCGTCGGAGGTGAGCGCCCCGGTGATGCCGTCGAGCAGCGAGCGGATCTCGCGGTCGACGACCACGGCATACAGACCCTCTTTGCCCCCGAAGTGTTCGTAGACGACCGGCTTGGAGACACCGGCCTTGGCGGCGATCTCCTCGACCGTTGTTGCCTCAAAACCCTTGTCCGCAAACAGTTTTCGGCCGACTTCAAGGAGCTGTTCACGCCGCTGCTTGCCGGTCATCCGGGCGCGGGAGATCGTCGCCGCGGGTATCTCCTGTGCTTGGGTCACCACGCCATCATGTCCGAACGTAGACCTTGGTGCTTTGGCCGGTTCACGGTGTCTGCTTCCTGGGGATCGACAGCGGCGGTTTCACTGAACTTACGCAAGCGTAACCTTCCTGACCGTAGGTTGGCGGGCTTCTGCGGTGATTCCCTGACAGCCGTCACGGTCCACTACCCTTGCCAGAGTCCGCGAAGGCGGGTCGTTCCCCGGTTGGTCTGCTGGCAGGGCCCGCCTGACTTTGAATCAGGAATAGCGACGAAGGTTCGATTCCTTCCCGGGGAGCCGATCAAGATCGACCGTGTGGAATCAGGTGAGGGGTCTCACGACGGTCCCAGGGGTGTCATACAACGAACAGGAGCTCATCAACTCGCGTCCTGCTGTCCGCTGCGGCAGCCGCGAGGAAGCTTGCGAGCATCTCCGGCAACACAGCCTTTCTGGCCAGTTGGCGAAGCGCCTCAAGATCCGCACCCGAGGACTCGTTCCAGGACTGGACCTCAATGATCATCTGCTCTGCCAGATCCTGATGGAACTTCAGGGCATCGCCGTCGCTCACTGCTGGCCCTCGGATCTATCGTGCCCGTCGACCAGAGCGACTCTCCTGATGTGCAGTTGCATCGGTTCTCCAGTGTCGGCAGGCACCCGCAGGCATGGTGGTTGTGCTAATAAGTATCGACCACTTCGGGCCCGATGCGGTTCACTGCCTCGTCCAGGCGTCGACATGACGTCGGTCGAGCCCGGCACGCAGTGGACGCCTGGTGAGCCTTTCGATCGGTATGACGGCCGACCCAGCCGCACACGCGGGTGAACCACCGGTGGACGACAGGTAAGATTGCCTCAGGAAGTGCAGCCCGCCGTCCCTTCGTGACGGGAACGGCCAGGGTGTGGCTGCATGCATCGACTCCGACCCTCAGGAGCTCATCGCGTGACTGCACCCCGCCCGGCCGCTGTCATCGTCCTTGCCGCTGGCGAAGGCACCAGGATGAAGTCGGCCACTCCCAAAGTCCTGCACGCCATCGGGGGACGCACCCTCCTGGCCCATGCGATTGCCGCGGCGCGAGGCGTTGACCCCCAGCACCTGGCCATCGTGGTCCGCCACGGCCGTGACCTCGTCGCGGCACACATCGCGGTTGTCGATCCCGACGCAGTCGTTGTCGACCAGGATGAGGTCAAGGGCACGGGCCGGGCCACCGAGTGTGCGCTCGAGGCGCTGCCGGCAGGCCTTGAGGGAACCATTCTGGTGACCAACGGCGACGTGCCCCTGCTCTCAGCGGAGACTCTGAACGGACTGCTCGAGGCGCATGTCGCCAGCGGGAGCGCCGCCACGGTGATCACCGCCACGTTGCCCGACTCGTTCGGCTACGGACGCATACTGCGAGCGGGGGACGGCTCCGTGGCGGGCATCGTGGAGCAGAAGGATGCCACCGACGCGCAGCGCGAGATCACCGAGATCAACTCCGGTTTGTATGCGTTCGACGCGGCGGTCCTGCGCGCGGCGCTGAGCCAGGTGGGCACGGACAACGTCCAGGGCGAGAAGTACCTCACCGACGTGCTGGCTATCATCCGCAGCCAGGGCCTTCTGGTGAGCGCACACCTGGTCCAGGACCTGTGGCAGACAGAGGGCGTCAACGACCGCGTCCAGCTGTCGCGACTCGGCGCCGAGCTCAACCGCCGCATCGTCGAGCGCTGGATGCGTGCCGGAGTGACCGTGGTCGACCCGGCCACGACCTGGATAGATGCCGACGTCAGGCTCGGGCGCGATATCACCATCCACCAGCAGACCCAGATCCACGGTGCCAGCACCATCGGTGACGACGTCGTCCTCGGGCCCGACACCACGCTCACGGACGTCTCGATCGGGCGCGGCGCCACCGTCATACGAACGCACGGGTCCCTGGCCGTCATCGGAGAAGGGGCCATGGTCGGGCCCTTCTCGTATCTGCGTCCCGGCACCGAGCTCGGCGTGAACGGCAAGATCGGCACCTTCGTCGAGACCAAGAATGCCCAGATTGGCGCCGGATCCAAGGTGCCGCACCTCACCTATGTCGGGGACGCGACGATCGGTGAGCACTCCAACATCGGCGCGTCCAGCGTCTTCGTCAACTACGACGGCGTCAACAAGATGCACACCACCGTCGGCAGTCATTGCCGCACCGGATCGGACAACATGTTCGTCGCGCCGGTTACCGTGGGTGACGGCGCCTACACCGGCGCGGGGACCGTCGTCCGCAAGGACGTTCCACCGGGTGCTCTGGCTATCAACGTGTCGCCGCAACGCAATCTGCTCGGTTGGGTGTACGCAAAGCGTGCAGGTACCGCCTCGGCGCAGGCGGCGGCTGCTGCCAGTGGGGATTCGCCTGTCGTCCCCGAAGATTCCGTCATCGTCCCCGAAGGGAACGCGAGCGCATGAACGGCCTGAAGCGCGCGACCGAGAAGAATCTCATGATCTTCTCCGGTCGGTCCAACGTCCAGCTCGCCGAAGAGGTGGCTTACCAGCTCGGCACGAACCTGGTGCCCACCTCGGCCTACGAGTTCGCCAACAGCGAGATGTATGTCCGCTACGAGGAGTCGGTTCGCGGCTCGGACGCCTTCGTCCTGCAGAGCCACGCCGCTCCGGTCAACGAGTGGATCATGGAGCACCTGCTCATGGTCGATGCGCTCAAGCGCGCCTCGGCCAAGCGGATCACCGTCGTCATGCCGTATTACGGCTACTCACGCCAGGACAAGAAGCATCGTGGCCGCGAGCCGATCTCGGCGCGACTCATCGCGGACCTGTTCAAGACCGCAGGGGCCAACCGGCTGATGTCGGTCGACCTGCACGCCGACCAGATCCAGGGTTATTTCGACGGGCCGGTCGACCACCTTGTGGCGCTGCCCATCCTGTCCAAGTACGTGCGCAAGAAGTACGGCACCGAACGGCTGGCCGTGGTCTCGCCGGACGCGGGGCGGATCAAGGTCGCCGAGCAGTGGTCCAAGCGGCTGGGCGGGGCGCCTCTGGCCTTCATCCACAAGACTCGCGACATCACCCGGCCCAACGAGAGTGTCGCCAACCGCGTTGTCGGCGAGGTCACCGGTCGCACCTGCATCCTGGTCGACGACATGATCGACACCGGCGGGACGATCACCAAAGCGGCTGATGCGCTGATCGCCGCGGGCGCCGCGGACGTCATCATTGCCGCTACGCACGCGATCCTGTCCGGACCGGCTGTCGACCGGCTCAAGAACTGCCACGCCCGCGAGGTCATCGTCACCAACACCTTGCCGATCCCCTCCGAGCGCCACTTCGACAAGCTCACCGAGCTCTCGATCGCCCCGCTGCTCAGTCAGGCGATCCGCGCCGTATTCGAGGACGGTTCGGTCACCAGCCTCTTCGAACAGACCGACTGACCTCCGTTCTTCGTTGGTCTGGCTGGTCGCAGTCCGTCCAGGATTTCGTATGCCGTGCCAGGTCGCCTAGACTTCCGGGGTTGCCTCGGCGAGGGACGCTGCATGACTGATGTTGATTTGAGTTGAATCAGCCTGATTTGAGTCAGTTTGTCGCAGTGCTCCGTGATCGACGCGGTGGCGCCAGACGCCCGGTTCTTCACAGGCTGAAGTGCGCTTGCCACGCTGGTTACCCGCGTCGTGCCGCGCCCCGCGTCGAGGCCCACCGTACTGATAACACCCCAAGAACACCCGTGCATGTCGGACTCAGCGGCGCACGGATCGGCAAACACTAGGAGTCCCCCATGCCTCAGTCCAAGTCAGCAGACACGTCCAGGAACAAACTGGTCGCCATACCCCGCACCTCGTTCGGCAAGGGTGCCGCCCGCACCATTCGCCGCGAACACAACATCCCCGCCGTCATGTACGGCCACGGCACCGATCCTGTCCACATCAGCCTGCCCGGCCACCAGACGATGCTGGCACTCAAGGTCTCCAACGTCCTGCTGACCATCGAGATCGACGGCAAGGACCACCTGGCCCTGGCCAAGGACGTCCAGCGCGATCCGATCAGGCCGGTCATCGAGCACATTGACCTGGTTGTCGTCCGCAAGGGCGAGAAGGTCCACGTTGACGTGCCCATCCACCTCGTGGGCGTCGCCGCGGTCGAGACGGTCGTCTCGGTCGAGAACAACACCGTGGAGCTGGCCGTCGAGGCCACCCAGATTCCGGACAACGTCGAGGTCTCGATCGAGGGTCTGCCGGCCGGCACCCAGATCCATGCCTCCGACCTCGTGCTGCCCAAGGGCGCCGAGCTGCTCACCGACGTCGCGTCTCTGATCGTCAACATCACCCAGGCGATCTCTGCCGAGGCTCTCGAGGCCGAGATCGCCGCTGAGCTCGAAGAGCTCGGTGGCGGCGTCACCGCCGCGGAGGGTGAAGGCGTCGAGACTGCCGCTGAGGCGCCAGCCGCGGAGGACGAAAAGGCCTGAGTCTGCTGAGGTCGGCCCGGACCTGACTATTGTCAGGACCGGGCCAACCGGTTCCTACCCCTAGTTCGAATGGACGCGATGACTCCGTGGCTGATCGTCGGACTCGGTAACCCCGGACCCGCGTACTCCGGTCATCGGCACAGCGTGGGCGCCATGGTCGTGGACGAGCTGGCTGCCCGTACAAGGGCGAGCCTGCGCTCCCACAAGGCACGGGCGGCCGCGGCAGAGGTCAGGATCGACGCGCAACGGGCGATCATTGCCAAGCCGGTGACCTTCATGAACGAGTCCGGCGGGCCGGTAGCCGGGCTGCTGTCGTTCTACAAGGTCCCGGTCGAGAATCTCGTCGTGATTCACGACGATCTCGACATCCCCTTCGCCGAGGTGCGGCTCAAGCTGGGTGGCGGCGAGGGCGGGCACAACGGTCTGCGTTCGATCACCAAGTCGGTGGGCACCCGTGACTACCTGCGCGTGCGGGTCGGGATCGGCCGTCCGCCAGGGCGGATGGATCCGGCGGACTACGTGCTGCACGACTTCGCCAGCACCGAGCGCAGCGAGGTCCCCTTGTTGATCAGTGATGCTGCTGACGCCGTCGAACGCCTCGTGACGGAGGGTCTGGTCGCCGCGCAGCAGGAGTGGCACTCCCGATAAACCAGGCCCTCTTGCTGACCTAAACTGTTGATCTACCCCGTTGGCTCTTCGCAATGGGGCGTTTGTGTTGTCGACCCACAGCCAGGAGCTATTCCCCTCATGAGCCTCACCCCGTTGCTCGATGTCCTTGTCACCGACCCGATAGTGCGGGACCTCCTGACGTCCCCGGCCGGCCCAGGCAGGGGCGCCCGCGAGGTCCTGGACATCGCTGTCTCCGTGGGCGCCCGCCCGCCGCTCATCGCCGCCCTGGCCGGTGCTCACGACCGCAGCGTCCGGCGTCCGATCCTTGCGGTGACGGCCACCGGGCGTGAGGCCGAGGATCTGGTTGCGGCCCTGCGCTGTTTCCTGCCGGCGGACGTCGTGGCCGACTTCCCGAGCTGGGAGACCCTGCCGCATGAGCGGCTGAGCCCTCGCAGTGACACGGTGGGCCGACGGTTGGCCGTCTTGCGCCGGCTCACCCATCCTGACCCGAGCGACACGGCATACGGGCCGCTGGACGTCGTCGTGGCTCCGGTGCGCGCCTTGCTGCAGCCACTGGTCAAGGGGCTGGGGGAGCTGGTGCCGGTTGCGCTCAAGGCCGGCGACGAGATGCCGCTCGAAAAGGTTGTCGACGCGCTCGTCGCCGCTGCGTATACGCGCACCGACCTGGTCGAGCGCCGAGGTGAGTTCGCCGTTCGGGGAGGCATCCTTGACGTCTTCTCACCCACCGAGCAGCACCCTCTCCGGATCGAGTTCTGGGGTGACACTGTCGAGGAGATCCGCTGGTTCAAGGTTGCGGACCAGCGCAGCCTCGAGGTTGCCCAGCATGGGCTCTGGGCCCCGCCGTGTCGCGAGATCCTGCTTACCGAGGCCGTCCGGGAGCGCGCTGCGGTCCTTGCCACGCAGCTTCCCGGGGTCGCGGACATGCTGGGCAAGGTGGCCGAGGGCATCGCCGTCGAGGGGATGGAGTCGCTGGCGCCGGCGCTGGTTGACGGCATGGAGAACCTGCTCGACCTGCTGCCGCCCGGCGCCCACGTGATCCTGACCGACCCCGAACGGGTGCGCAAACGGGCACACGACCTGGTCGCCACCAGCGCTGAGTTCCTCGAGGCGAGCTGGTCCAACGCGGCCTCCGGTAACGCCGTCCCCGTTGATCTGCAGGGCATCCTGGGTACAGCGTCGTACTGGTTGCTGGAGGATGTCCGCGCTCACGCGCTGGAGACCGGCCGGCCCTGGTGGTCGCTGACCAGCTTCGGCGCCGACGCCGAGCTGGCGGAGGACAACCGCAAGGAACGGCTCAGCGTCGAGTCAGGGGACGTCGAGGCTTTCCGCGGCGACACCGATCGCGCCGTTGCGGCTCTGCGCCACTGGGCCGCCGAGGGATGGCACACGCTGGTCGTGACGGACGGTCACGGCCTGGCCAAGCGGGTCAGCGAGGTGTTGTCGGACAGCGATGTCGCCAACCACATCGAGGCTGAGGCGGGGATGCTCGAACGGCTTCCGGCCGGCCTCGTGCAGGTGACCACCGGAGCGCTGGGGCAGGGGTTCGTCGCTCCCGGCGCGAAGCTCGTCGTCGTCACAGAGTCCGACCTGACCACCGGCAACAGTGTCGGCACCTCAACCAAGGACATGCGCCGGATGCCGGTCCGGCGTCGCAACCAGGTCGATCCGCTGGAGCTGCGCCTGGGTGACCACGTGGTCCACGAGCAGCATGGCGTGGGCAAGTTCGTCGAGATGGTGCAGCGCACGGTCGGCGGGGCCACCCGCGAGTACCTCCTGCTGGAGTACGGCGCCAGCAAGAGGGGCCAGCCCGCTGACCGTCTTTTCGTGCCCACAGACCAGCTCGATCAGATCACCCGTTACGTCGGCGGCGAGGCGCCCACGCTGCACAAGCTGGGCGGCGCCGACTGGGCGAAGACCAAGGGCCGGGCGAAGAAGCACGTCAAGCAGATCGCCGCCGAGCTGATCCGGCTCTACAGCGCCCGGATGGCAACCAAGGGCCACGCCTTTGGGCCGGACACGCCCTGGCAGCGTGAGCTCGAGGACGCGTTCGTCTATGTCGAGACCCCCGACCAGCTGAGCAGTATCGACGAGGTCAAGGCCGACATGGAGAAAGAGGTCCCGATGGACCGGCTCATCTGTGGTGATGTCGGCTACGGCAAGACCGAGATTGCGGTGCGCGCGGCGTTCAAGGCGATCCAGGACGGTAAGCAGGCTGCGATCCTGGTGCCGACGACACTGCTGGTGCAGCAACACTTCCAGACGTTCTCGGAGCGCTACGCGCCGTTCCCCGTGGTGGTCAAGGCCTTGTCGCGGTTCCAGTCCGACGCCGAGGCCAAGGCGGTCGTCAAGGGTTTGGCCGACGGCACGGTCGACCTTGTCATCGGCACCCATCGGCTGCTGGGCAACGAGATTCGCTTCAAGGACCTCGGGCTGGTGGTGGTCGACGAGGAGCAGCGCTTCGGCGTCGAGCACAAGGAGCAGCTGAAACGCCTGCGCACAGCCGTTGACGTCCTTGCCCTCTCGGCAACGCCGATCCCGCGCACCCTGGAGATGGCTGTCACCGGCATCCGCGAGATGTCGACGCTGGCCACGCCGCCCGAGGAACGTCATCCCGTCCTGACCTTCGTCGGGTCCTACGACGAGAAGCAGATCATTGCCGCGATCCGGCGCGAGCTCCTGCGCGAGGGCCAGGTGTTCCTGATCCACAACAGGGTGTCGTCCATAGAGAAGGCGGCCGCCAGGGTCCGTGAGCTGGTGCCTGAGGCGCGGATCGCCACCGCCCACGGCCGGATGGCCGAACACAGG
>DASRUA010000060.1:0-14514 GCA_035655615.1 Dermatophilaceae bacterium | reverse complement strand
CGACTGCAGCAGGATCGGCAGACAGGACGAGAACGGGTTGGTCCCCGTGCGCTTGTACAGACCCATCGTCTCCTGGGTCATCGCCTGCCGGGACTCAGGATCGGTCTTGCCCTTGTACTTCTTCTGGATCTTCTGCATCTCAGGCTGGATCAGCTGCATCCGCCGAGAGGCGTGAATCTGCTTGACAAACAACGGGATCAAGATGATCCGGATGACGATCACCAGGCCCACGATCGACAGGGCCCAGGTAAAGCCGGACCTGGCCGGCAGACCCATCCAGGTGAAGATCTGATGGAAGCCGACCATCAGCCAGGCGACGACCCACTCGAGCGGGGCGAGTACTGAATCAATCATCGCGTTTATCAGGTCCTCTGTCAGGGGGTGGGCTGGTCGCTCACCGGCGGGCTGTGAAAGGGATCAACCGGTGTGCCGGTCGGTCGCCATCCTGGTCAAGTCTGGTGGGCGGGATGTTCGGACATGTGTTCGGCGTCCCTGTCTGGAACGTGATCCACTCCGCCTGGGTTCCAGGGGTGGCAGCGCAACAGGCGGCGGGCGGCAAGCCACGAACCGCGCACGAGGCCAAACCGTTGGATGGCGATCAGTGCGTAGGCGGAGCAGGACGGGTAGAACCGGCAGGTCTGCGGCCGCATCGGTGACCAGACCAGCTGGTAGCCCCGGATCAGCCAGATCGCCGGAGCGGCGACCAGCGCGCGCACGCGAGAAAGGGACATACGTCTTCAGTGCCCTTCCTGCGAGCCGGCCCGGCGCAACACCGTGGCCAGCAACTTGTCCAGGTCGTGGGCCAGGATGGCGGTGGGTGTGCCAGGCAGATCCGTCTTTGCGCGGATGACCACGTCAACACCGTCGGGCAGCTGACTGATGCGACTGCTCATCAGCGCCCGCAGTACCCTTTTGGTGCGGTTGCGGACCACCGCGTTGCCCACCGCTTTGGAGACGACAAGACCGACCCGCGGCGGTTGACCCGCACGCGCGTCGGTCGAGTTGACATGAACCACGATGAAGCGGCTGCCTGAACGAGATCCACCTGCTCCGCGCGCGCCTCGAAGAACTGCGGCGAAATCGGTGCTGCTTCGCAGACGATGACGCGCTGGCAGCACGCGTCGAGCCTCAGGCGGACAGTTCGGAGCGACCCTTGACGCGGCGGGCGGCCAGGATGGCGCGGCCGGCCCGGGTGCGCATGCGAAGGCGGAAGCCGTGGGTCTTGGCCCGTCGACGGTTGTTCGGCTGGAAGGTGCGCTTGCTCACGAGGTTCTCCGTTACTGCACAGCCATCCGGGGATGTGTGCTGAAGGTGGTGCGGGGTACGGGGTGGGACGAGTCAACTGATACGACAGGGCTACTGATTGACTGTGCAAAGAGCTCCACTGCTTGAGAGACGCTGATCGGCCACAATCGGAAGCCCGCGGCCACCAAGGACTGCGTGAAATACACGGGCATGCGAAAACGGCCCTCAACACAAGCTTTGTCCAAGATACGGGAGCCGGCCGGGCACGGTCAAACTCGTCTGGTGTTTGCCTCATCGCTGTGCCACCGATTCAGGCGAAAACAGCCTATGGTGGTGCAGCCGGCCTATCCCTGTCAGGCGACGCGCCGGTGAACACCCGGTTTTGTCAGCATGAACACTACGATTTTGACCCTCGTACGGCTCCCCGTGAGGGCGGACGTTCCTAGGCTTCGCACCCCACATAACACCATCCACAGCATATGCACAGGCTGTGGACAACTGTGTGGAAAAAGGGCATAAGATGCTCGGGCGTCGAGCGGACCGGCGCGGCTCGAGATCATGACAACGGGAGTGGAGATGTACCGATCGTGACACAAGTACAGGTTGATTTCGGCCACGTCTGGCACAACACGTTGACTGCACTCGATGCCAATGGGCTGCCCCCGACCCAGCGCGCGTTCCTGCGCCAGGCCAAGTTCGTGGGCCTGTTGGAGAACACGGCGCTGCTGGCCGTGCCCGACGAATACACCAAGGACATCGTCGAGACCCGAATTCGCCAGCAGGTCATGATGGCGCTGTCCAGTCAGCTCGGCATGGAGATCCGGCTCGCGGTGACCGTTGACCCGGCGCTACGCGCAGAGAATGCCGCGGAAGATGTCCCTGAACCCGAGGCGATCGCCGATCTGGCCAGCCTGACCGAGCTCGAAGCCGACGAGCTGCCGGACCTGAGCTCACCGTTCAGCACGATCCGGGCCACCACTGCAGGCGGCTCGTCGGGGCGGCCGCGGATCGCCGACCGCGATGCCACCGAGGTTGAGGCCACCCGGCTCAACCCCAAATACACGTTCGACACCTTCGTTATCGGCGCCAGCAACCGTTTCGCACACGCAGCCGCCGTCGCAGTGGCTGAGGCGCCGGCCAAGGCCTACAACCCGTTGTTCGTCTACGGCCAATCCGGACTGGGCAAGACCCACCTGCTCCATGCGATCGGCCACTACGCCCGCAACCTCTACCCCAACGTGCGGGTGCGATACGTGAACTCAGAGGAGTTCACCAACGACTTCATCAACAGCATCCGTGACGACAAGGCCTCCGCCTTCCAAAGCCGATACCGCAACGTCGACGTACTCGTCATTGATGACATCCAGTTCCTGCAGGGCAAGGTGCAGACCCAGGAGGAGTTCTTCCACACCTTCAACACCCTGCACAATGCCAACAAACAGGTCGTGATCACCTCCGACCTGCCTCCCAAGCAGCTGGGTGGTTTCGAGGAGCGGATGCGCAGCCGCTTCGAGTGGGGTCTGCTCACAGATGTTCAGCCACCTGACCTGGAGACCCGGATCGCCATTCTTCGCAAGAAGGCGATCCAGGAGAAGATGACCACCCCAGACGAGGTGCTGGAGTTCATCGCCAGCAGGATCACCACGAACATCCGTGAGCTCGAGGGCGCACTCATCAGGGTCACCGCGTTCGCCAGCCTCAACCGGCAGTTCGTCGACCTCAACCTGGCCGAGATCGTGCTCAAGGACATCTTCCCGCAGGACCAGGGCAGCCAGATCACGTCGGCGACGATCATGGCGCAGACCGCGGCCTACTTCGGCCTGACCATGGAAGACCTGTGTGGCGCATCGCGCTCCCGGGTCCTGGTCACAGCCAGGCAGATCGCGATGTACCTCTGTCGTGAGCTCACCGAGCTGTCCCTGCCCAAGATCGGCCAGCTGTTCGGTGGGCGCGACCACACCACGGTCATGCACGCCGACCGAAAGATCCGACAGCTGATGGGCGAACGCCGCGCGACCTACAACCAGGTCACCGAGCTGACCAACCGGATCCGCAACCAGTCTCGTTAGGCACCCAGGCTCCGTCCACAGGTCTGTACACAACCCTGTGGCCTTGTTATCGGCTCGTGACCAGCCATTCACTCCCGCGTCATCTTCATCGTCCACAGCCTGGGGATAACTCTGTGGACGTGTGTTCTGAGAACTCGCAAACTGGCCTGTGGACCCGAGGAGGACAACCTGTGTATGACGGCCCCTCAGCTGTTGGTAACTCTCCTCTCGTACGAACCCTCCTGTGGACGACCGGACCTGATCCACAACGAAGCCGGGTTGTCCACGATTCCTGTCCACGTGTCATCCACACCGCGACAGACACGTCACCTGCAACGATGTCGTTTGTCCACAGAATCCACAGGCCCTATGACGATGGCGAGACCTAGAAAGATGCATCCCGCCCCGAGTACCTGGGGAGAACACGCTCCCGATGAAGCCTGGGTGAATCGGTGAAGATCTTCATGCAAAACTACAAATAACGACTCCATGCCAGATGTTGGCCGAAAGACCTCATGGCACTAGGGTCAATCCGCACCTCTGTACCGCACTGCTGTGTCGCTACCAGCACCCACGCACGTCGAAGGGCGGGTTACCGATGAAGTTTCGGGTTGAGCGCGATGTTCTTGCAGAGGCTGTGACGTGGGTCGCTCGAGGTCTGCCGAACCATCCGCCGGTTCCCGTGCTGGCCGGCGTCCTGATCGAGGCCAGTGACGAGGGAATACTCACCTTGTCGGCCTTCGACTACGAGGTCTCGGCCAAGATCACGGTCGCTGCCGAGGTGGGGGAATCGGGCACGGTCCTGGTGCTGGGACGGCTCCTGGCCGACATCTCACGTAACCTGCCGGATCGGCCCATTGATGTGGTCACCGAGGGCACCAAGGTTCAGGTCACCTGCGGTTCCACGCGGTTCAGCTTGCTGATGATGCCGGCCGATGACTATCCCACCCTGCCCACCGCCCCGGCTGCCAGTGGCACCATCGCCGGTGACGTCTTCACCCAGGCGGTGGCTCAGGTCTCGATCGCAGCCGACCGCGGTGACACATTGCCCATCCTGACCGCTGTGCGGGTCGAGATCGAAGGCGACAAGATCACCTTGCTTGCGACCGACCGCTACCGACTCGCGATGCGTGAGCTGACATGGAACCCCGAAGACACCGACGCCAGCCATGTCGCCCTGGTGCCGGCCCGGACCCTGTCCGACACCGCCAAAGCTCTTGGCGCCATGGGATCGATCGAGATTCACCTCGGTAGCAGTGCCACAGGCGACGGCCTGATCGGTTTCGGGGCTGGGCAGCGCCTCGCCACAACACGCCTGCTCGATGGCGAGTACCCAAAAGTCACCTCGATCTTTCCTTCCAGTGCAGACACCGAGTCGGTGATCGAGACGGCTCTTCTCGTCGAAGCGGTCAAACGCGTTGCCCTGGTCGCCGAGCGGAACACGCCGGTCCGCCTGCGTTTCAGCGATGGCCAGGTCGCCATCGAGGCCGGCACCGGCGATGGCGCCCAGGCCAGCGAGGCGGTCGAGGCGGTGCTGACCGGACCGGAGATCGAGATCGCGTTCAACCCGCAGTTCCTGCTGGACGGGCTGGGAGCGGTGGGGACGGCATACAGCCGGCTGTCCTTCACCCAGAGCAGTCATCCAGCGGTGCTCTCCGGTCAGGACGAGCTCGACGGGCCTGTTGACACGTCCTACCGTTACGTCCTGATGCCCGTCCGCTTCGCCAGCTGAAGAGTTCCATTCACCGATTCAGTCACGTCACCGCAAGGTCGCACTCACCGCTTGGTCGCCCTCGCTGCAGGTTCACATTCACTGCGTACCATTCACCTCAAACACATCCACCTCAACGGGAGCTACGCCATGCATATCGGACTCGTCGGCCTCGGCAAGATGGGTGCCAACATGCGCGAGCGGATCCGCAGCGCAGGTCACGAGGTCACCGGCTACAGCCGCACGTCACCCATTCGCGACGTCACGAGCCTCGAAGAGCTGGTTGCTGCCCTGCCGACCCCTCGCGTCGTCATCGTCATGGTGCCCGCCGGCGCTGCGACGGCCCAGACGATCACCGCCCTGGGGGACCTTCTGTCCGAGGGCGACCTGCTCGTGGATGGTGGCAACAGCAAGTTCACCGACGACATCGTGCACGCCCGTGAGCTCAAGGCCAAAGGGATCGGCTTTGTCGACTGTGGTGTCAGCGGAGGCGTCTGGGGTCAAGAGAACGGCTACGGCCTGATGTGTGGCGGTGACGTCGAGCACGTCGAGATGGTCATGCCGATCTTCGACGCCCTTCGTCCGGAGGGCCCGCGCGACGAAGGCTTCGTTCACGCCGGCGAGGTCGGATCCGGGCACTACGTCAAGATGGTCCACAACGGCATCGAGTACGGCCTCATGCAGGCCTATGCCGAGGGCTTCGAGCTGCTCCTGGCCAAGGACACGGTCAAGGATGTTCCAGGCAGCTTCAAGGCATGGACCCGTGGCACCGTTGTGCGATCCTGGCTGCTCGATCTCATGGTCAAGGCGCTCGAGGAGGACCACGACCTGGGCCAGATCAGGGGCTACGTCAACGACTCGGGCGAGGGCCGCTGGACGGTGGAGGAAGGTATCGCCCACGCTGTGCCGATGCCGGTCATCACGGCGTCATTGTTCGCCCGGTTCTCGTCGCGCCAGGACGACTCGCCCCAGATGAAAGCTGTGGCGGCGCTGCGCAACCAGTTCGGCGGGCACGCAGTCACCAAAGCCGGCGAGTCCGGTGTGCTGACCGATCACTGATCTGGTGCCGCCGTGCACCTGAGGCATCTGAGCGTTACCGACTTTCGTAGTTACCCGAGCGCAGAACTGCCCCTGGCACCAGGGGTTACCACGCTGATCGGGCTCAATGGTCAGGGCAAGACGAACCTGGTCGAGGCCGCCGGCTACCTGGCGACGCTCGGTTCACATCGGGTGGCAGCCGACGCGCCACTGGTCCGTGCCGGTACCCAGCAGGCGATCATCCGCGGCGTCGTGATCCGCGAGGGTCGAGAGACGTTGATCGAGCTCGAGATCAACACGGGGCGTGCGAGCGGCCGTAACAGGGCTCGCCTCAACCACTCGCCGGCCGCCCGCCCCCGCGAGGTTCTCGGGACTCTCCGCACAGTGTTGTTCGCTCCTGAGGACCTTGGCCTGGTCAAGGGTGATCCGTCCGAGCGTCGCCGGTTCCTGGACGAGCTGCTCGTGGCCCGTCAGCCGCGGTGGGCAGGTGTCCGGTCCGAGTACGACAAGGTACTCAAGCAACGCAACGCCCTACTGAAGTCCGCGGCACCGGTTCTGAGGCGCGGTATCCACCGTTCCCACAGGTCATCCACACCCTTATCCACAGAAACTGTGGATAAGGGTGTGGATTCGACCATCAGCGCGCTGCACACCCTGGATGTGTGGAACAGCCACCTCGCCAAGGTCGGCGCCCAGCTGCTGTATGCGCGGCTGCGCCTGATGCGCGACCTCACTCCGTACCTCACCAAGGCGTATGACGAGGTCAGCGCCGCGCAGTCTGATGCACGTATCTCCTACAAGGCCTCGATGCGCGAGGAAGTGTCCGCCGCGATCGCGGCAGGTGCGGTTCCCGAGCTGCAGGAGCTCCATGATGAGCTCTTGGCCTCCCTTGAAGCGGTGCGGGTCAATGAGATCGAGCGTGGCATCTCGCTGGTCGGCCCTCATCGTGACGACGTGGTGCTCACCCTCGGCGGACTGCCGGCCAAGGGCTACGCAAGCCACGGCGAGTCCTGGTCCTTTGCGCTGGGCCTGCGGCTGGCGGCATACCAGCTCCTGCGGCACGACCTTGCCGAGGACCCCGTGCTGATTTTGGACGATGTGTTCGCTGAGCTTGACTCCGGCCGTCGCGAACGGCTGGCCACGCTGATCGCCGACTGCGAGCAGGTGCTGATCACTGCCGCCTTTCCCGGCGACGTACCCGCAGTTCTGTCAGACTCTGGTACGACCTATCGGGTGACCCTGGGGCAGGTGGTCCGTGCCGACTGACGATGCAAACGATGATGCTGCACTGAATGCTGCGACCCCCGAGGATGCGGCGAGCAGCCTTCCGGAGGCGCACACCGCAGATACTGCCGCGGCATCGGCGCTGGCCCGGGCTCGTGAGGCCGCCCGGGCCAAGGGCCTGCGCCCGGGTAGCAGGCCAGGGCGCAGACGCAAGGGTCAACCAGGTGGTGGCTCGGCCGGCTCGGGACGCAATGGCCGGGATGGCAGGGATGGGCGAGACCCGTCGTTGCTTGGTGACCAGATGGACCGGCTACTACTTGATCGTGGATGGAACATTGACGTGGCCATCGGCTCGGTCATGGGCCGGTGGCCGGCCATCGTGGGTGGCGAGGTCGCCGGCCATTGCACACCCGTGACGTTCAGTGATGGAGTCTTGATCGTGCGGGCGGACTCGACGGCCTGGGCAACCCAGCTGAGGCTGATGTCATCGACGATCCTGGGTCGGCTCGAGACCGAGGTCGGCAAGGACGCGGTGACCGAGCTCCGGGTGCAGGGTCCGGGCGCGCCGTCATGGTCCCGGGGACTGCGAAAGTCGACCGGGCCCGGCCCGCGCGACACCTACGGTTGACCTCCGATGACAACTCGTACATAACGGCCATCTCCGGGCAGTGAGAGACCCAGCCACGTAGGGGGAGTAGGAAGTGGCCATCTTTTTGCCGGAAAATGCCGCTAACGGGCCTCCTGAGCACTTTCTTGTCCGTGCCGACAGGTAGACTGGACACGATTCGGCGGCCTACCTGATGAGGTGCCCGGGGGTTTGCTTCACGTGAGACGACACGGAGGCTTCTTTGGGAACACCCGACGTCAGGCGTGGCCGCTTCCACTTCCCGACCTTGGCCGATAGTCCCGCGACGCAGGTCCCGGGTCGCACGGACCACTGGACCACTGCATGAAAGCAAAAGGAGCACCGTGTCCGAGGTCAGCCCAGAGAACGTGCCCGAGCCCTCATCAACAGCGAAAGCACTCAGGCCAGCCGGACCGGCCTACGACGCGAGCGCCATCACCGTCCTGGAGGGTCTCGAGGCGGTCCGCAAACGCCCCAGCATGTATATCGGCTCCACCGGCGAGCGCGGTCTGCACCACCTGGTCTGGGAGGTCGTCGACAACTCCATCGATGAGGCACTGGCCGGCTACGCAAGCCACATCGAGGTCACCCTGCTCTCTGACGGCGGGGTCAAGGTGGTGGACAACGGCCGCGGCATCCCGACCGACATCATGGTCGGCGAAGGCAAGCCGGCCGTCGAGGTTGTGCTGACCCAACTGCACGCCGGGGGCAAGTTCGGCGGCGCCGGCTACTCGGTCTCCGGCGGGTTGCACGGAGTGGGGATCTCCGTGGTCAACGCGCTCTCGGACAAGGTCGAGGTGGAGGTTCGACAGCTCGGCCATGTGTTCCGTCAGACCTTCCTTGCGGGTGTGCCCGCAGCCGACCTGTCCAAGGACGAGGCCACCGACGAGACCGGCACCACGGTCACCTTCTGGGCCAGCCCCGACATCTTCGAGACCACTGAGTATGTGTACGAGACGCTGCGTGCCCGGTTCCAGCAGATGGCTTTCCTCAACAAGGGCCTGACTATCACGTTGACCGACGAGCGACCCCGGGCCATCGAGGCGGCAGAGGATGCCGACGAGGCCGAAGAGCTGGACGAGGCTGAGGTCGAGGTCAAGCCGGTCAAGCCGCGCACGGTGGCCTACCGCTACGAGGACGGCCTTGTCGACTACGTCAAGCATCTTGTCTCATCCAAGCGCTCCGAGCCGGTGCACCCCGAGGTCATCTCCTTCGAGCTCGAGGACACCGAGAAGCACATGTCCCTCGAGGTCGCGTTGCAGTGGACCAGCGGCTACTCCGAGTCGGTTCACACGTACGCCAACACCATCAACACCCACGAGGGCGGCACCCACGAAGAGGGCTTCCGGGCGGCGATGACCAAGCTGGTCAACGACTTCGCCCGGGGCCAGAAGCTGCTCAAGGACAAGGAAGACAACCTCACCGGTGATGACATCCGTGAAGGCCTGACCGCAGTCATCTCGGTCAAGCTTGGTGAGCCACAGTTCGAAGGCCAGACCAAGACCAAGCTCGGCAACTCCGAGGTCAAGGGATTCGTCCAGCGGGCGATGACCGACGAGCTCGGCCACTGGCTGAGTGCGCACCCCACCGAGGGCAAGGACATCGTCCGCAAGTCGGTCCAGGCGGCGGCAGCCCGGATGGCGGCCCGCAAGGCTCGCGAGGCCACCCGCCGCAAGGGGTTGCTGGAGTCCGGCGGCCTGCCGGGCAAGCTGCGGGACTGCCAGAGCAGCGATCCCACCATCAGCGAGGTCTTCATCGTCGAGGGTGACTCCGCCGGTGGTTCGGCGGTTCGTGGGCGCAACCCGCACAACCAGGCAATCCTGCCGATCCGAGGCAAGATCCTCAATGTCGAGAAGGCCCGGATCGACAAGGTCCTGGCCAACAATGAGGTCCAGGCCCTGATCTCGGGGTTTGGCACCGGCATTGGCGAGGACTTCGACCTGGCCAAGGCCCGCTATCACAAGATTGTTCTCATGGCCGACGCTGATGTGGATGGCCTGCACATCCGGACGCTCCTGTTGACGCTCCTCTTCCGCTTCATGCGCCCGCTGATCGAGGCCGGGTACGTCTACCTCGCGCAGCCGCCGCTCTACCGTCTCAAGTGGAGCAACCACCCGCACGAGTACGCCTACTCCGACCGTGAACGCGACGTCATGATCACGGCCGGCCAGAGCCATGGATGGCGGCTGCCCAAGGAAGCCGGGATCCAGCGCTACAAGGGTCTTGGTGAGATGGACTACCAGGAGCTGTGGGAGACCACGATGGACCCTCATCACCGCATCCTGCTTCAGGTCACCCTCGACGACGCCGCGGCCGCGGACGAGATCTTCGCGATTCTGATGGGCGAGGACGTGGAGAGCCGGCGCAGCTTCATCCAGCGCAACGCCCGCGACGTTCGCTTCCTTGACATCTAGCACCTGCCCGCCCGCGGGCTCTGCGCCATACGAACTGGCTTGGAGCCCACATCCAGACTGGCTCTGCAGCCTCAAGACATATATGCACCGGAGAGTAAGGAAAGCGCGTGACTGAGCAGCCGCCAATCATTGAGCACGACCGCATCGAGCCGGTCGACATCAACCTCGAGATGCAGCGCAGCTACATCGACTACGCGATGACGGTCATCGTCAGCCGGGCGCTCCCGGATGTGCGCGACGGCATGAAGCCCGTGCACCGTCGCGTCGTCTACGCGATGTATGACGGTGGCTACCGTCCCGACCGCGGCTACAACAAGTGCTCGCGTGTCGTCGGCGAGGTGATGGGTCAGTATCACCCGCACGGCGACGCCTCCATCTATGACGCGTTGGTGCGGCTGGTGCAGGACTGGTCGCTGCGCTACCCGCTGGTCGACGGGCAGGGCAACTTCGGCTCGCCCGGTGACGACCCGGCTGCCGCGCCGCGATACACCGAGTGCCGGATGGCGGCACTTGCCATGGAGATGGTTCGCGACATCGACCAGGACACGGTCGACTTCAAGGACAACTACGACGGCAAGACCCAGGAGCCAACGGTCCTGCCGAGCCGGTTCCCGAACCTGCTGGTCAACGGCTCGGCCGGTATCGCGGTCGGCATGGCCACCCAGATCCCGCCGCACAACCTGCGCGAGGTCGCCGCCGGGGTCCAGTGGTTTCTGCTGCACCCCGAGGCCCCCCGCGAAGAGCTGCTTGCGTATGTGATGACGCAGATCCAGGGTCCGGACTTTCCCACGGGCGCACTCATCCTCGGCCGCAAGGGGATCGAGGATGCCTATCGCACCGGTCGCGGCTCGATCATCATGCGTGCAGTGGTCGAGGTCGAGGAGATCCAGAACCGCATCTGCCTGGTGGTGACCGAGCTGCCGTACCAGGTCAACCCGGACAGCCTCGCTCAGAAGATCGCGGAGCTCGTCAAGGAAGGCCGTCTGGCCGGGATCGCCGACATCCGCGACGAGACCTCCGGGCGCACCGGCCAGCGCCTGGTGATCGTGCTCAAGCGCGACGCCGTGGCCAAGGTCGTGCTCAACAACCTCTACAAGCACACCCAGCTGCAGACCACGTTCGGCGCCAACATGCTGGCCCTGGTTGACGGCGTGCCGCGAACCCTGCCGCTCAGCGCGTTCATCCGGCACTGGGTCGACCACCAGATTGAGGTCATCAGGCGACGGACGGCATTCCGGCTCCGCAAGGCCGAGGAAGAGGCCCACATCCTGCGTGGGCTGCTCAAGGCCCTTGACGCCCTCGATGAGGTCATCGCGCTGATCCGCCGCTCGTCCACGGTTGAGGTCGCGCGCGACGGGTTGATCCAGCTGCTCGGCATCGATGAGCTGCAGGCGCAGGCGATCCTCAACATGCAGCTGCGCCGTCTGGCAGCTCTCGAGCGGCAGAAGCTGATCGACCGTCACGACGAGCTTCAGGCAATGATCGATGAGTTCAACGCCATCCTGGCCTCGCCACAGCGTCAGCGCACGATCGTCAGTGAGGAGCTCGCCGAGATCGTCGCCAAGTACGGTGACGATCGCCGGACCAAGATTGTGCCGTTCGACGGTGACATGTCCATGGAGGACCTCATCCCCCAGGAGGACGTAGTCGTCACGATCACCCGGGGCGGCTACGCCAAGCGAACCAAGGTCGACCTCTACCGCTCCCAGCATCGCGGCGGCAAGGGCGTCAAGGGCGCCAACCTTCGTGGCGACGACATCGTGGATCATTTCTTCATCACGACCACCCACCACTGGCTGTTGTTCTTCACGAACCTCGGCCGGGTCTATCGGGCGAAGGCCTACGAGCTGCCCGAAGCCGGTCGTGACTCCAAAGGTCAGCACGTCGCCAACCTGCTGGCCTTTCAGCCCGGCGAGAAGATCGCTCAGGTTCTGGCCCTGCGGGACTATGTCACCGACCCATACCTGGTGCTGGCAACCCGCAATGGACTGGTCAAGAAGACCCGGCTCTCGGAGTACGACTCCAATCGTTCGGGTGGCCTGATCGCGGTCAACCTGCGCGACGGCGACGAGCTGGTTGGCGTCGACGTTGGCTCGGCCACCGATGACCTGTTGCTCGTGTCGGTCAAAGGCCAGTCGGTCCGGTTCACCGCCGACGACAAGACGTTGCGCCCGATGGGGCGCTCCACCAGTGGCGTGACCGGCATGAAGTTCCGCCACGGCGATCACCTGCTTTCGATGAGTGTGATCGTGAATGGTTCCGACCCAGACGTGTTCGTCGTGTTCGAGAACGGCTTGGCCAAGCGATCGCGCGCCTCGGACTACACCGCCAAGGGCCGCGGCATCCTGGGCGTGCGGGTCGCCCAGCTGTCCGACCGGGGTGGCGACCTGGTCGGTGCACTCACCGTGGACGAGGAGGACGAGGTCCTGGTCGTCATGGAGAAGGGCAAGATCGTTCGTTCACGAGTCGACGAGGTACGTCGGACCGGCCGCAACACTATGGGTGTGCAGTTCGCCACACCGGACAAGCGGGACTCGATCGTTGCCGTGGCCCGCAATGCCGACCGCGGTATCGAGGTCGTGCTTGACACCGTCTTGGGTGTTTCAGAGGGTGTCACGGATGGCGGAGAGCCCGGCGACGCCGCGACAACTGATACAACTGCCCCAACGACAAGTGATACAAATGCCCCGGTAATGACGGATAGCGCGTCTGAAGACGCGTCGCCGGCCGGTAGCGTAACGTTTGATCTCAATGCCGACGACAATGCGGGAGGTAGCGAGTGAGCACTGTTGGCCAGGCCGGCACCGCACTGCGCCCTGACGGTGCACCCATCCCTGTCCACACGTCCGGAGGTGCGGTGACTCCCGGAAGCGACCACGCTTCAGTGCCCCGGCGGGTCAAGCTCAGCGTCTCGCGCGTTGACCCGTGGACGGCCATGAAGCTGTCATTCCTGTTGTCGGTTGCCGTCGGTATCGCCGCGGTCGTCATGGTCGTGGCGCTGTGGCTGATCCTGTCCAGCATGGGCGTGTTCACCGACATGAACCGCACGGTCGAGGGTGTCCTGAACACCACCAACGGCGCGAAGTTCGATCTCATGAACTACATCGGGCTGGGCCGTGTGGTCTCTCTGTCGATCGTCATCGCGGTCATCGATGTCATCTTGATCACTGCGATCTCAACGCTGGGTGCATTCCTGTACAACGTCTGCTCGAGCCTTGTCGGCGGTCTGCAGGTCACGCTGACGGACGACTGAAAGCCTCACATTCTCGCGCAATCGAGGTGTACCTTCGGGGCCGTTTTGGAGGGACGACAAGCGTGGGGTAACGTCATGCGTCGCGCGCCTGTGACTCACGACTTGAGGGTCTGGCGCTCTGGAGATGGCGAACGGGCCTATAGCTCAGACGGTTAGAGCGCTTCCCTGATAAGGAAGAGGTCAGAGGTTCAAGTCCTCTTAGGCCCACCACCTTCTCCTTGTTTTCCTGTGGGGGACGACGAGCAGGACAATGACTATGCACGACAAGTTCCACGACTTGCACGATGAGCTGCACGAAGGAGCATCGGTCATGAAGAAGATCCTGTTGCTGATCGCCGCCGTTGTTGGCGCCCTGGCCATCCAGAAGAAGTTCAAGGACCAGCAGGCCGAGCAGGACCTGTGGGCCGAGGCCACAGACAAGGTCTAGGCTGATTTAGTACAACTGAACGACCGGTTACGCTGGTCAAGCACAACTGGACGCCTCTCGGGGACATAGCTCAATTGGTAGAGCGCCTGCTTTGCAAGCAGGAGGTCCGGGGTTCGATTCCCCGTGTCTCCACCCAGGTTAGAGGCCCTTTCCGCTCGTCGGAGGGGGCCTCTTTCATGCCCGTACTCCAGAAGAGTATGGCAACGGGGTCAGGGGACCCCTCTCCAAACTCGTTGCCGAGGCGCTTAAGCACCTCCTTGGTCGAGGCCGAGGACACCTGGGTGTAGATGTCCATCGTCACCGCGACCTTGCTGCCGAAGAATTGTCATGGCAACCCGCGGGTGGACGTCCAGGGCAACGAGCAGGGACGCGCATTCGCCGCGTTGCGTGCACCGGGATGGCCGGCACTTCAGCCTTCGTCGCCCGGGCCTGGAAGAAGCGCTGGAAGTTCCGAGGGTCGATCGGCGTGCCGTACCCGGTCGTGAGGACAAGGCCCGACCCGTCGTCTTTCACTTCACGGTGAGGACGG
>DASRUA010000059.1:0-36225 GCA_035655615.1 Dermatophilaceae bacterium | reverse complement strand
TTGCGCGAGGCCGGGCAGATCGATGAGGGACCTGAGGATGAACATCTGGGGACAGGGGCGTTTCCCCTGACGTGGTCGACAGGCACAGGTGGATCGGACAGAGGCTGGTATCGGCCCGCCCGGGACCTTTGGCACTACTGGACAGGCCAGCCAGCGGCTGGTTCAATCTGAGACGTATGACTCCAAGTCTTGAAACGTTTGAATCTTCTTTGGCTTGGTGCGCGTTCCCTGCGACGGGTGGGCAAGTCCCCCTCCGGACACTTCTCTTAACATCAAGATACCTCTCTGAGCAGCGCAAACGCGATTCCCATCCTCGGCCATAGTGACCCGGCTGCCACACAGCCCCAAGACAGCGATGGCGCTCTCCGTGAGATCAGTGAACACGACCTCAAGGTCGTAGCGCGCAGGCAGAACCTCGGCGAACCTTGACAGCGTCCTAAGAAACAACGGTTGGTCATGCACCCTGAGCGTCCCTCGGCTGGCGCCGCCGGCTTGGCGCGCTCACTCTGACGCGACGAGGATGCGTCACCAACTTTGCTGCAAGCGAACTACCGGATCTGGCACCGATGGGTGTGCGTTCTGGTCCGGTGAGATCGGGCTCCGGGGGAAGGTCTAGGCGGAGTGACCAGCGATCACGTGCTCCGCTGTCCGTTCGTCGTACCAGAAGGGGCTTCCCCGGGATCCCTGACGCCAACCACGCCAAATTCGTTCGTGTGTGACGCCTTGCGCCGCACGATGAGACCGCGCCAGGAAGTGCCTGGCGTCAACCGCCCTTCGCGACGGCGGGGAGTCGTCGCGCGGTCGCTCTGCCGATCGCGTGCTCACGAAACAGGTCGGCGGCGGGTGGCAGCCGACGCTCGGTTGACCAGGTCAGGCCGATCCCACGGAACGCAAGGGGGTCGGCTATTTCCACGTAGTGCAGCGGCCCGGTCACCGCGTCGGGCGATCCCTCGCGCAGAGCCGGCACAATCGCAACATTAAGCCCTGCAGCCACGAAACCACGCACGGTTGGCAGGTCGTCTCCCTCGAAGTCCAACGTCGGCCGGAACCCGGCCTCCTCACACAAGTTCTCGCATAGCATGTTGCCCACTTGACAGGCTCCGTGAGAGACTCATAACGTAAAGACCTGGCAAAGTCATAAGATTGTGACATTTGTGTCATTTCCGGCATTTGTGCCCTTTGCCGCTGTTCCAAGGGGAGGCCGATGACTGCGCAGACAACCAGGTTCGAGAGATTGCTACAGGCTGTGCCTGATGCCCTGGTGGGGATGGATCAGAAGGGCGTGATCCGGTTTGTCAATTACCAGACCGAATCACTGTTCGGCTATGACCGCGACCAGCTGATCGGCCAGCCTATCGAGACGCTGGTGCCCGAGTCTCTCTGGCAGATCTACACCGAGCACCTGCAGGACTACTTCGCCGACCCCAGGACTCGGTCAAGTGGACTCGAGCTGGAGCTGAGCGGACAGCACCAGGACGGTACCGAGTTCCCGATCAACATCAGCTTGTCCACCATCGACACCGGAGACGTCTTGTTGGCGATCACGGCGGTGCGCGACGTGACCCAACAGGAGCAGGCGGTCAAGAACGCAGCGCTCATATCGGCGATCGTCGAGTATTCGGATGATGCGATCATCGGCGGCTCGCTCGACGGCACCATCACGAGCTGGAACCTGGCCGCGGAGGGGATGTACGGCTACTCGAGCAAGGAGATCGTCGGCAAGTCCGGCAGGCTTCTGACTCCTGACGATCGAGCCGACGAGATCAAGACGATCCTGGCCAAGGTCAAAGCCGGAGAGCATGTCGAGGGCTTTGAGACCGAGCGTGTCCGAAAAGACGGAACGGTGTTCCCGGTCTCGATCACTATCGCGCCGATCCGCGACGAGAACGACGCAGTCGTCGGCGCCTCCGCTGTCCACCACAGCCTGACCGAGCAAGGGCAGGCCTTGACGGTCGCCCAGCGCCTGGCTGCGATCGTCGAAAGCTCGGACGACGCGATCATCGGCAGGACGCTGGACGGCATCATCACGAGCTGGAACCCAGCCGCGGTGATGATGTTCGGCTACTCCAGCAAGGAGATCGTCGGTAAGCCCATCGACCTCCTGAGTCCCGAGGATAGAGCCGGCGAGATGGTCTCGATCCTGGCCAAGATCAGCGCCGGCCGCCCAGTCGACAACTTCGAGACCGTCCGTGTCCGAAAGGACGGAGCGGTGTTCCCGGTCTCGCTCACCGTGTCCCCGATCCGCGACGCTGACGGCGCGGTCGTCGGCGCCTCCGTGATCGCTCGGGACATGACAGAGCGGGAAAAGGCGTTCGAGGCCGCCCAGCGCATGGCTGCCATTGTCGAGGGTTCGGACGATGCCATCAGCGGAGGCTCGCTCGACGGCATCATCACGAGCTGGAACCCAGCCGCCGAGCGAATGTACGGCTACTCCGCCGCGGAGGTCATCGGCAAGCCCGCCAAGTTCCTGACTCCCAAGGATCAAGCAGGCGAAGTCAAAGCCGTCCTGGAGCAGATCAGAGCCGGCCGTCATGTCGAGCACCTCGAGACCAAGCGTGTCCGAAAGGACGGAACGGTGTTCCCGGTCTCGCTCACCGTCTCCCCGATTCGAGACGCTGACGGCGCGGTCGTCGGCACCTCCGTGATCCACCGCGACCTGACCGAACAGAAGAGCGCGTTGGCGATCGCACAGCGAATGGCAGCGATCGTCGAGTACTCGGAAGACGCAATCATCGGCAGGACGCTGGACGGCATCATCACGAGCTGGAACCCAGCCGCCGCCAGGATGTTCGGGTACTCCAGCAAGGAGATCGTCGGCAAGCACATCGACCTCCTGACACCCGAGGATCGAGCCGACGAGATGATCTCGATCCTGGCCAAGATCAGCGCGGGCAGGTCCGTCGAGCACCTTGAGACCACGTGTATCCGAAGTGACGGAACGGTGTTCCCTGTGTCGGTCACCATCTCGCCGATCCGCGATGAGAAGGCCACGGTCTTCGGTGCCTCCGTGACCTGCCGCGATGTGTCCGAGCTGAAGCATGCGGCTGAATACACCCGGAGCCTGATCGAGGCTGCCCTGGACCCGCTGGTGACGATCAGCCCCTACGGCAAGATCACCGACGTCAACGAGGCCGCAGTCAGGGCCACCGGCACGCCCCGCAACAGGCTTATCGGGACCGACTTCTCCGACTACTTCACCGACTCTGACCAGGCCAACAGGCTCTACCGGCTGGTCTTCACGCGCGGGATGGCCGTGGACTACCCGCTGACTCTGCGCCATCGGAACGGCACACTGACCGAGGTTCTGTGCAACGCCTCGCCCTACCACGACACGAGGGGAAACGTCCTCGGCGTGTTCGCCGTAGCCCGCGATGTGACCAGACAGATGCAAGCGCAAAGGGAAGCTGCCGAGCAGCGCGCCGGGGAGCTGGAGCGGCTGGAGGTGCTCGAGCGGTTCCAGCGGTTGGCTGTCGGGCGTGAGCTCACGACGATCGAGCTGAAGCAAGAGATCGAGCTACGCAGGAAGTCTGGCCCGGCCAGTGGAGGCGGTCCGGATGCTCAGCGCTGAGCCGTGAGCGCAGCGGACCCTTGTGCAGCCGAAGGCATCCCGACGGCAGCCGGGGTCGCGCCCAAGGCAGAGTCGACGAGTGAACGCGTTAGCCTCGGTCAAGGCCGCGGGCGTGTCGTCCTGCGGGAGTGAATAGGTGCGTGTCATCGTCCTGTCATGACTACGTCAAACGACTACGGCTGGAGCGACGACCAACCCTGCCCACCGTGGTGCGTCACTGGCGATGGGCATCTGCAGCACATGTTGCTGCACCGGATGGATGACTTCTGGCACGAAGGACCTGACGTCATCGTGGCGACCCAGTACACCGACGGCAACCGCATCCCGCTCGAGATGCATGTTCGGCTCGATCAGCGAGAGCAGGTCGACGAGCGAGGGCACTTCCGGCACCCGATCCGCGTGGATTGTCAGAACTACAGCCTCAGCCCCGCCCAAGCCCGCGAACTCGCAGCCGTGCTGCTCCAGATGGCTGGCGAGGCCGAGCACGCAGCAGACTAGACGCCGGCCCAGACGCTCCCACGGCCGACACCAACGGCTCGATCACGTTGATCTTCTGAAGATGTCCGTAACCGTGTCCTCGCGCAGCGCTCGCAGGCGCGTGGTCCAGATTCCTGGCGTGCCGACACCGATGGGCCTGCCGTCGACGCTGGTGATGGGCAGTATTCCGGCCACCGAGCTGGCGAGGAAGGCCTCGTCGGCAACGAAGAGATCGTTCGGGGTCAGGTGGTCCTGACGGACAGCCAGCCCAAGCTCGGGCCCGCCCGAGGAGATGACCCACTCACGGGTCGTGCTGACGAGGATGCCGCAGTCGAGCGACGGCGTCGCGAGCCCCACCCCCTCGACCAAGAAGAGGCTGGCTGAAGTCGCCTCGGCCAGGTTTCCGTCAGTGGTCAGGAACAAAGCGTCATCTGCGCCGCGTCCGTGCGCCTCGAGCTGCGCGTAGACGAACTCGGCCCTGCTGGTCGTCTTCACCATTGCCAGCGGGCTGGCCGGGTCACGCCGCACCGCCGAGATGGCCAAGCGGAGACCTCGGCTGAACAGTTCTGGCGGCGGCGGATCGACCAGCCACGCCTGGATGACCAGGTTCGGCCTGACGTCATCAGGCGGGAGAAGGGCGCGCCCATCGACGGCCCCACGGCTCACAGTGACCCGGACCGCGCACTGGGTATCGGAGCCGTCCAGCCGGTTGGCCCTGCAGAGGTCCGCTATGGCCTGTCCCAGGAGGCGCTCAAGCTCGTCCGGAAGAGGCATGGCCATCACCGCAGCCGAGGCCTGAAGCCGGCTGGTGTGAAGCGGAAGCTCGAGCACTCGTCCACCGACCACCAGGAGCGTCTCGAAGATCCCGTCGCCGACCTGGAAGCCGCGGTCGGTGACGGTCAACAAGACTCTCTCGGCCGGCTCCAGCCTTCCGTTGATCCAGACGGTGCCGGGCCGGTTCATGCCGCCACCTGCCCTATCGCCCGGTCGCGCCCGCCGACCGATGGCGTCCACGGCGTAGGCGTGCAAGTCATGACCGTACCCCTCCCCCATTGCCTTCACGCGCCGTTGATGGTGCCTGAGAGTTCTTCATTCAACGTTGGACATGGTGACGTCCGCAGCGTCTCGCCGGTCGCTGGCGGGGGTCGGCTGGTGTGGCTTCGATGGCGCCGATGCCAGTGATTCGAGATAGCGGGTGGCCCAACGTTGCACGTCGTGGTTGGCGACGCGCCTTCTGAGGGCCTTCATCCGGCGTCGCCCTTCGTCCTCGGGGGCGTTGATCGCGCACATGATCGTCTGCTTCAGGCCTGCGATGTCGTGCGGGTTGCAGGTGTAGGCCTCGCGGAGCTCGTGCCACGCGCCGGCGAACTCCGACAGCACCAGGGCGCCGCCCAGGTCGTGCCGGCAGGCAACATACTCCTTGGCGACGAGGTTCATGCCATCACGCAACGGCGTCACAAGCATGACGTCGGCGGCCAGGAACATCGCGGCCATCTCGGCTCGAGGATACGACTGGTGCAGGTAGTGAACCGCTGCCGAGCCCAACGAGGAGTACTCGCCGTTGATCCGTCCGATTGTGGCCTCGACCTCTTCGCGAAGCACGCGGTAGGCGTCGATGTGCTCACGGCTCGGCAAAGCCACGAGCATGAGCGCCGCCTCGGGTGAGGCGATCGCCTTATCCTGCAGCAGCTCTTCGTAGGCCTTCAGCCGTGCCCGGAACCCCTTGGTGTAGTCCAGCCGGTCGACGCCCAGCAGCAAGATCTCAGGGTTGCCGAGCGAGGCACGGATCTCTGTCGCGCGGGTCATCACCTCGGGTGTGCGGGCCAGGGCGTCGAGCCCCTTGAAATCCACCGAGATCGGTATCGCGCTGGCCCGGACCTTCCGCCGAGCCGATGGGTCGCCGCCGGGCGGGGTGAAAGTGACAGTGTCACCCTTGGTCGAAACGCCCAGCAACCGACGGCAGACGCGCAGGAAGTTCTCAGCATCTGCGGTGCGCTGGAAGCCCAGAAAGTCCGCGCCCAGCAAGCCCTCCACCAAGGCCCGACGCCACGGCAGCTGCGCGAAGAGCTCGACGGGCGGGAACGGGATGTGATCGAACCAGCCGATACGCACATCGGGTCGCAGCGCTCGGACCATCGCCGGAACCAGCTGTAACTGGTAGTCATGCACCCAGACGGTGGCTCCCCGCGCAGCCACCTCGGCGATGGCCAGGGCAAAGCGATGGTTGACCGTTTGGTAAGTGTTCCACCAGTTGGGGTGGAAGGTCGCCTGGACGATGACATCGTGGAAGATCGGCCAAAGTGTGTCGTTGCTGAACCCCTCGTAGTACTCCTGGATCTCCATGAGCGACAGGCTCACCGGGCGCAGATACAGCCCGTCCTCGCGGAACGGCCCGGGAGCCGGGCCGGACTCGCCCGCCCATCCCACCCACGCCGCGTCTCGCCCCCGCATGACCGGTTCCATCGCTGTCACCAGACCCCCCGGACTGCGTCGCCAGCCGTTTTCGCCATCGACGACGCGGTGAACAGGCAGGCGGTTTGCGGCAACCACCAGATCGAACGTTGGCCCAGCCACGGTCACGACTATCAGCTCCCTGCGTCGAGGGTCTAAGGAAATGCTACGGGCTCGGCCCCGCCCGGGCCATATCTCCGTCAGTGGGTTCAAATCTCCCCCCGGACACCCCTCTCGAGCGTCGTCTCCCAGCCCTCCATCTCCCTGCCCTGGGTCTGGCAGACCTCTGGCGTCCAGCGCGTTGGTGGACAAGTCTGGAGCCGTGGCTGATTCGCGTCCCGTCGACGTCTCCCCCGCAGAAGCCCGAGTGGCGCCCGGCAGTGTCCGGCTGCGCGTCGACCCCGCGCTGCGCTTCCTTCTGCCGCGCCGTGCTCGAGACGGCGGCGAGCTCGACCTGCCGCGCGACCCGACTGCATCGGTGGGCCACGTCGTCCAGAGTGCAGGCGTGCCACTGACCGAGGTCGGGGACCTGCTCGTGGCCGGGACGTCAGTTTCCTGGCGTAGTCGGCTGCAAGAGCAGGACCGGCTCGAGGTCGTCGTCCGGGCCCGGCCGCAGCCCTTGCAGGGGCCGGCGCTCTTTCTGTTGGACGTGCACCTCGGCGCACTGACCCGCAGGCTGCGGCTCCTGGGTGTCAACGCGGCGTACGACAAGGATGCTGACGATGACCATCTCGTCGAGCAGGCCGATCGTGAGGACCGAGTACTGCTGAGCCGCGACCGTGGCCTGTTGATGCGCCGGGCGCTGCGCCGTGCGGCATTCGTGCGCGGGCAGGACCCCGACGACCAGCTGGCGGACGTCATCGAGCGGTTCCGGCCGCCCCTGCAGCCGTGGAGCCTGTGCCCGCTCTGCGGAGGGACGCTGACGCCGGTCTCGAAGGCTGAGGTGACAGACCAGCTTCAACCCGGAACCCTGCGAACACAGCAACAGTTCTCCCGGTGCCGGTCCTGCCGACACGTCTACTGGCATGGCGCTCACGACGCCAAGCTGCAGCAGATCGTCCGGCGCCACACGTGAGGTGACGTGGGTCGCTGTTGGCTGACGGGCGAGCCGCGTGGGCCGTTCGAGTCTTGTTCACCGCCTTTCGTTGGCGCATCCTTGGGCTGGTCAGCCGACCGACGGAGTCCTTTCCGCTAGTGGAAGCGAGCGTCCGATGCCTGTTCCCGAACTCGTCGAGCTGGGTCCCCGCCCTGCGGCTGTAGTACGAGCCAGCATGGCTGCGAGCGACCTGCCGCTCTTCTTCGCGCGCGCCTACGGTGCGGTGGCAGCTGCCGCAGCAGGCCAGGGCCTGGAGGTTGCCGGCGAGCCGTTCGCCTTCTGTCCCAACACGCCGACGGAGGTTGTCGAGGTGGCCGCCGGGTTCCCAGTCTCTGGTGCGGTCCAACCGGCTGGTGACGTCGTGCCCATGGAGCTGCCCGGGGGGCGGGCAGTCACGACGGTCCACGTCGGACCGTACGACACCCTGCACGAGACCTATGCGCAGATGCGTGAGTGGATGGCCGCGCAAGGACTCACCCCGGGCCGATCACATGTGGGAGGTCTACCTCACAGACCCGAGCACGGAACCAGATCCCGCGAGCTGGTGTACGCGAATCTTCCAGCCAGTCAAGGACTGAGGCGCCGAGCTCGTCTCGCTGAAAGCTCACCCCAAGGCCGCCTGACAGCCGCCAGTCAGGAACGACCCTCAGCAGCCCGGCACTGCCGGCAGGTCCTCAGCGAACCGTGACGGACGGCATACGCAACGCAGCCTCGGCGGGCAGCCCAAGGGCGGCAACGACGTCGGAGAGTCCCGGGAGCGTTGCCCGCATCACTGCTCGCGGGTCCTCGGTGTTCTTGGCACGTCCCAGCCGGGCCAGCGGAGGGACATGAATGGCCTGGCGCACCGGGGCATCGGCCGGCAGGCCGGCGCGGGAGCGGGCGATGCGCACCGCGTCGTGTAACCCGCCGAGCTCGTCGACCAGGCCGATGCCGAGCGCATCGCTGCCCGTCCACACCCGACCGCGCGCGATGCCCTCGATCTCGGGCACAGGGCGGCCCCGCCCCTGCGCCACCTTGGCCACGAAGTCGTCGTAGATCGCGTCCATCGTGGCGGCCAGCCGCTCGCGCTCATCGTCGGTGAAACCGCGCCGCGGCGAGAACATCAGCGACCGGTCCCCCTGCGACACCGACCCTGTGGTCAGCCCCAGCCGATCGAACAGCTCTCGCACGACCATCTTGCCGCCGAAGACGCCGATGGATCCGGTGAGCGTCGAGGGCAGCGCCACGATGACGCTGGCCGGACAGGCGATGTAGTAGCCGCCAGAGGCCGCCGCCTCGCCCATCGACACGACGACCGGCTTGCCGGCGTCACGTACGCGGCACACCTCGCGCCAGATCGTGTCCGACGCGACAGCCGAGCCTCCCGGGGAGTCGATGTGCAGCACGACCGCACGAACGTGCTCGTCGTTGGTCGCGGCGCGCAGGGCTGCCCCGACCGAGTCACTGCCGACCTGGCGTCCCATCGAAGTGCGTCGCGTGCGCCCTGACACGATCGCGCCGCGGACCTCGACGAGGGCGACATGGCCCTTACCGCGCGACGGCACATGCAGGCGGCGCTGCGGGCGCCACCGATCGGCGAACAGAAGCTCGGCATCGGTGCCGACCCGCGAGCGCATCGCTGCGTAGGCCTGGTCGCGGTAGCCGAGAGCGTCGACCAGGCCGGCCTCGAGCGCCTCAGGCGCGGTGCGCGGCCCGGTGTCGGCGAGCTGGCGCACGCGTACGGCCTCGATCCCCCGTCCCTTGGCGATCGCGGCCACGGCTTCGATGAAGACTGACTCGGTAAGGCGTTCGAGCGCGATTCGGTGGGCCTGCGTGTACTCAGTGCGCATGAAGCGGTCGGCGGCGTTCTTGAACTCGTAGCGCTGCTCGAACTGCGGCTCGATGCCCAGCTTGTCGAGCGCGCCGCGAACGAATGTCGTCTCCACCCCGACGCCCAGCAGCCCGAGTCCCCCGCCGGGCTGCAGCCAGATCTTGTCGAACCCGGTCGCCAGCACGTATGCGGCCATTTCGCCGGTGCCTTCACCGAAGCTCTCCGCCCACGCGAGGGTCGGTTTGCCGCTGGCGGCGAAGGCACGCACACCGAGGCGCAGCTCCTGCATGGCCGCCCACGGCAGCGCTCCGCCGACCTTGGCGATCAGGCCGACAACGTGAGGGTCAGCTGCGGAGTCGTGCAGCGCGCGCAGGATCGGGCGAAGCTGGTGGCGGCCGCGAGCGCGCAGCCGGGCGATCGGGTCGTCGACGTCCGGCGCCGCGGGAAGCTCGGCGAGGTCCAGTTCCAGCAGCAAGGACGGTCGGTGACCAGGCAGCGCGGGCATGCACTCCACCCTAGGCGCGGCCTGCTCGCACTGACAGTACTTCGACAAGCCAGCGGGAGATTAACCCGAAGCAGCTACTGACGAAGCTCACCGGGAAGCAGGCTGAAGAGCATGGTGTCGCGCCGGCCGCCTTTGAAAGACATGTGAGAGCGCATGACGCCCTCCTGCACAAAGCCGCAACGTGCCGCGACGCGCTGGGAAGCGTCGTTGTCCGGCCCACAAGTCAGCTCGATCCGGACCAGCCCCAGCGTCGTGAACCCCCACGTCGCGAGCAGCCGGACAGCGGTCGACGCAACTCCGCGTCCCCGAGCCTGCGGGGTGAGCCAGTAGCCGACGGCGGCACTTCCCTGTTCGCGGTTCAGTGAGTACAGAGAGGCACAGCCGAGTAGCTGTTCCTCCTCCCGGGGCGACACAACAGCGAACTGCACTTCCTCCCCGCGAAGACGAGCCAGCTCCTGGCCGGCGAAGTAGCCGCGGGCATCTTCCTCGGTGAAGGGAGTGGCCAGGGGCCACGAGAACCGCTGGATGACCGGGTCGCTGAAAGCCATCACGTTGTCCGGCACGTCCGCCTCCCGCCATGGGCGCAACAGCGCGACGTCGTCGGCGAGGGGCGGCGTTGGGTAGTGGAGCTCAGGCATGGCCCGAGCGTAGGCCAACGGCAGCCAGCCCCTCCAGGACAATGTCTGGGACTGGCCCTGCCCAGCCGGCCTACTCTGCGGGAGTCTCCCAGGTCGCAGCGAGCTGCTGGATCTTGGCGGCAGCCTCGTTCACATCCATCCCGCCCGCGACTGCGGAGCCGAGCAGGAAGGTAGTGACTGGCGCGGCCGGCCGATCAACGTTGTGGGCGGCCACCCGGGCGACATCCAGGATCATGTCGATGTTGACGTCTGCGGGCAGGTTCAGCTCCGCGCATACAGCGTCGATCCAGGTTTGCATCATGGGCCTTGCTCCTTCTTCATGGATGGCGGATTCACTGACGGCGGGCGCGCCGGTCCCGGGTAAGGGTGCCACCATTCTTGACAGGGCCCGCGATGATCGTGCCTTGTGAAGGTCGCCCGGGGTGTCGATGTCCTCGACCCAGGGACTCTCGGCCGCACTGAGTGGGCGCTCCTGAACGTCGATAAGAAGCATCAGGTCCCTCATGGACCGTCCATGGGGGTTGCCGAGCTCGCCCAAGGCACGACGAACCGCCTGGGTGCGGACAACCGCGCACAACGGCTGCCGGAATCCCGACGCGTCCACCGGCACCAGTGCAGCCGCGTCGCAGGACGCGAACTCAGCGATCAGATGCTCCACGAGTCCCCCGGCCCATGGCATGTCCACAGCGAGCAACGCCGTGACTGGCGTACTCACCGCTTCCAACCCCGAGGCAATACCGGCGACCGGTCCACCATGGACGGGCCACTCCTGCCGGAAGGTGACGGGCCGCGACGTTGGGCGTTCGGGACCGGCGACCACGACCGGGACGCCTGCGGGAAGTGAGGAGAGGAGCTGATCCAGCACAGACGTGCCGCCGATGGTGATCGCGGCCTTGTCATCGTTGCCGAGTCGGGAACCACGTCCCCCTGCGAGCACAAGCGCGGTCCAGCCGGTTGTCGGCACAGCGGAAATCATGATGATCAGCCTCGCATGACCAGACCTCTCAGGTCTCGGCGCGCTCCCGAGGCATCAGGCTGTACAAGGGGTTCGCGATCGCAAGGTGCCCCTTGTAGGTGCCGATGCGACCCTCTGCCCGCAGCTGCACGCCAGGCTCGATGCCGGCGATCGATCGTCGCCCATAGAAGAGGAGGGTCACCCCACCGGTCTCGTCGACCAGCTCGCAGCGCAGGGCGGGACTGCCCGAGATCGGAGAGACCTGAACGGAACGAATGCGACCTTGGACGACTGCTGTCTGACGGTGCGTGGCGTTCTGAATAGCCACCCGATTCCCCTGATCCGTCGCCTCAGCCGGAGGTCTCACGACCGTCTCGCGTAGCGCCTCCTCCTCGCCGGGCGACATAGCGCCCTCTCCGGTTCCCACCTGCGGGCCACGTCCGGATCCACCGCGTCGCAAGAGTGTCGTGGGTTTGGTGGCGTCGTAGGGGACGATCGTCGCCACCGCACCGGGCACGGTCGAGACGGCCGCCGCAATGTCGTCCGCGGTCCGGTCGTGCAGCATGCGGCCGAGGAAGGCGCCGTAGGAACGCCGGGGCAACAGCATGGTCACCTGCGTGGAGGCACTTTCGGCGACCAGCCGCTCGGTCAGCTCGAGGGCGGCCCGTGGCAGCCGACGGTCCGGGCAGTCCACGACCTCCAGCGAAAGGTCAAGACCGGGCTGGGCGTCCCACGCCCTGCGCAGCTCGGCGGCGTGGCTCGAGTCGATGACGAAGTGCACAACATGAAGCTCGCTCGGCCGCAAGGTGTGGGCATAACGGATGGCGCGGATGACCGCGAGGTCCACCGAGTCGACCAGGACGACGACAACACTGCGAGCTGCGCGGACCACTGGTTGGGCACTTGGCACAGCCTCGAGCAGCTCGGCCTCCCGGTCGTAAGCGCGGTGCAGTCGTAGCAGCACAATGACCATTATCGGGAAGATCAGGACGACCAGCCAGGCGCCCTCTGTGAACTTGGTGACGGCGAAGATGAGGACGACCAGGCCCGAGACCGCACCCACCACGTTGTTGAGCACCACCTTCGACTTCCAGCCGGGACCCCGGAAGGTCCTGAAGTGCTTGGCCATTCCGAAGCCGGCCAATGTGAAGCCGGTGAAGACGCCGATGGCGTAGAACGCCACCAGCCTGTCGACGTGCGCGCCGGTGCCCAGGAGCAGAGCCAGCGACGCAACCGTCAGCACGACGATCCCGTTGGAGAAGGCCAGGCGGTGACCTCTTTTCGTCATCCAGCGAGGCAGGAACCCGTCGGCCGCAACGAAGTTCGCAAGGAAAGGGAACCCATTGAAGGGCGTGTTGGCTCCGGTGTACAGGATCAGCATCGTGGCGAGCTGCACCAGAAGGAACCCCGCGTGACCGGCCGCGCTGTCCCCCAGCACCGCCTTGGCAACCTGGGAGATGACTGTCGGCGAGCCGCTGACGTAGGCCACCGCGTGGGTCTGGTGGGCCAGCCACGAGACTCCGGCGACGAGAAAGCCCAGGATGCAGCTCATCACCACCAGCGTCTTGCGGGCGTTCAGGCCCCGGGGGGTCTTGAAGGTGCTGACACCGTTGGAGATCGCCTCGAGCCCCGTCAGCGACGACCCACCGTTGGCGAAGGACTTCAGCAGGATGTAGATGGCGCCGAAACTGAGCAACGTGGTGCTGTGGCCCATCGGGAAGGCGCCAGCTGCGTGGGCCGGGTCGTACTGCGGCAGGTCTCCGAGCACTTCCCGCACGATGCCACCGATGATCACGACAAACATGGAGCCGGCGAAGAAGTATGTCGGGAAGGCGAACGTTCGACCTGCCTCGCGCAGCCCGCGAAGGTTGCCGTAGAAAAGGATCAGCACGACGGCGACGGTGATCTCGAGGTTGTAGGGCACGAGAGCCGGAATCGCAGAGGTGACCGCGTTCGTCCCGGCTGCGGACTGGACGGCCACGGTGACGATGTAGTCGACCATGAGCGCGACCGCTGCCACCTGGGCGACGACCGGGCCGAAGTTCTCCCGTGCCACGACGTAGGATCCGCCGGCCTTGGTGTAGAGCATGACAACCTGCCGGTAGCACAGGGTGACCAGCAAAAGGACGACAAGAACGACCAGCGTCATCGGCAAGAGCAAGGTGTATGCCGCAAGCCCGAACATCGGTATCAGGATGAGCAGGATCTCCTCAGACCCATATGCCGAGGACGAGATGCAGTCACTCGAGAGAACACCGAGGGCGAGCTTCTTGGACAGCGTCTCGTGCTCGATCTGATCCGTGGTCAGCGGCGGGCCCAAGGCCCGTCGCTTGAGCCGATACCCAAGACGCTCAGGCAGATCCGCCGAGCCTGCCAACGCCGCAGGCGCGCTGGGCGCACCATTGATCTCTGCCGCCTGGGTCGCCATTTCCTGAGCGTAAGCCGTGGGTGACATCAATCTGACCGTCTGGCGTTAAGGACTCGTCAAGTTTCTGACACCAAAAGACCGTCGTCTGATGCGGCGAAGCCCGCGGGCGGCCATGCTGGTGTCGCCCGCGGAACATGACGTCATACCCAAGGAGCCCAACATGAGCACCCATCAGATCACCGAGGGTAGCGTCGTCGTCGGCGTGGATGGTTCTCCCTCCAGTGAGTCCGCCTTGCGTTGGGCGGTTGCCGAGGCCCAGCGAACACGACAGACCCTGCACGTCGTGCATGCCCTGGACAACGAGGTGGTGCTGACGGACAAGCAACAGCTCGGCACCAAGGAGGCCCCGGCGAGCAGCGACCCCGTCCTCACCACCGCCGTGGACGTCGTCCGGACGTTGGCGCCCGAGGTGCAGACAGTTCCACACAGCGTCACCGGTTTCGCCGCGACCACGCTGGTCGCGGCCTCCAAGATCGCCGGCGCCGTCGTTGTCGGGTCCCATGGCCGCAGCGCCATACCCACCGTTCTTCTTGGCTCTGTCTCGCAGCAGGTGGCGATTCACTCCAGCTGCCCTGTGGTGGTCGTGCGGGAGAATGTCAGCCCGGAAGGCGCCGCATCAGGACACGTGGTGGTCGGGGTGGACGGCTCAGAAGCCTCCGGGCCCGCGCTCGCCTATGCGTTCGCCTACGCGGCATCGACAGGGAGCAGCCTCACCGCCGTCCACACCTGGTGGTGGGAACCGCTGGAGGGGGTCAGTCTGGGCGAGCCCTGGATCGGCGACTGGGCGCAGATCGCGAGCCAGGAGGCGGCCCTGGTCTCCGAGGTGTTGGCCGGCTGTTCCGAGAAGTACCCCGATGTTCCCGTTCGCAGCCACGTCGTGCGGGGTGATCCGGTCGTCGAGCTCCTCGACCAGTCACATGGCGCCAGGCTGCTGGTCGTGGGATCGCGCGGGCGTGGCGGGTTCATCGGCCTGCTGCTGGGGTCGGTCAGCCGTCGCATCCTGAAACGGGCCACCGGCCCGGTCGCGGTGGTGCGCTCAGCCGGCGTGGACTAGCCAGCCACGTGAGCGTGCAAGAATGCGCTTCATGACATACGTCGCCGCGCCGGACCGCTATGAGTCGATGACCTACCGCAGGGTGGGACGAAGCGGAGTCAAGCTCCCCCTCCTCTCGTTGGGGCTGTGGCACAACTTCGGGGACGAGAACTCTCGGGACACGCAGCGGGCGATCCTGCGCCGGGCCTTCGACCTCGGTATCTGTCACCTCGACCTTGCCAACAACTACGGTCCGCCCTACGGCTCGGCGGAGGCCAACTTCGGAGCGATCCTGCGCCAGGACTTCCTGCCATACCGTGACGAGCTCTTCCTCTCCACCAAGGCCGGCTACGACATGTGGCCCGGCCCGTATGGCGAGTTCGGGTCCCGCAAGTACCTGCTGGCGAGCCTGGACCAGTCCCTGAAGCGGATGGGCGTCGACTACGTCGATGTCTTCTACTCACATCGCCCTGACCCGGAGACCCCGATCGAAGAGACGATGGGAGCGCTGGACGCGGCGGTTCGCTCGGGCAAGGCCCTGTACGCAGGTATCTCGTCATACTCTCCGGAGCGCACTGCCCAAGCTGCCCGGATCCTGGCCGAGCTCGGCACGCCACTCTTCATCCACCAGCCGTCGTACTCGATGCTCAACCGCTGGGTCGAAGGTGGCCTGCTCGACACCCTGGAACAGGTCGGCGCCGGGTGCATCGCCTTTTCGCCGCTGGCGCAAGGGATGTTGACCGACAAGTACCTCAACGGTATTCCGTCCGGCTCACGGATGGCCGAGAACTCATCGCTGTCGAAGGATCTGCTGACCGACCAGAACCTCACGCACATCCGCGCCCTGAACGAGATAGCCCGGCGGCGCGGCCAGTCGCTGGCCCAGATGGCGCTTGCCTGGATAGCCCGCGACGAGCGAGTCACCTCGGTCCTGGTCGGTGCTTCGTCCGTCCGGCAGCTTGAACAGAACATCGCTGCCCTGGACAACCTCGAGTTCAGCGCGCAGGAGCTGGCCGAGATCGACAACCATGCGGTCGATGGTGGTATCGACCTGTGGCGTAGTCAGGCTGTGAGCTGATGTCGGACTCCATGACCGGCTTCCCGGGCAGGGCTCACCGTCTGATGAAGTCGCCCACCAGCTGAGCGAACCGCTCAGGCTCGTCCAGGTGTGGGAAGTGTCCAGCACCCTCGAACAACACCACCCGGCTGTCGGCGATCACCTCGTGTGCGGTGGTCGCGTGCCAGGCAGGGATCATCCGATCCCGCGTTCCCCAGACGATAAGAGTGGGAATCTTGATCTCCATCGGCAGGTGATTGTGGGCGCTCACGGTCTGTCCGCCCGGATCGATGACGCCTCCAGTCGTGGCCAGAAAGGCTCGTCGAGTGTCCGCGTCAGCAAGGGACGTGAAACCACGCCAGATTTCCGTCGTGTCCGGGCCCGCCCGCCAACCCGTGCTGCTAAGCAGCCGTCCGGCGGCTTCGACTCGTCCGCGCACCCAGCCGGATGCGATCAGCGGCAGCACCACTCCGGCCCCCGGCAGCGTGGCCGCGCGCAACAGCGGGCTCACGGACCGTCCCAGGCCGCCACTGGAGACCAGGACAAGACGCTCGACCCGCTCCGGAAACAGGTAGCAGAACTGCATCGCGATACCGCCACCAAAGGAATGCCCCACCAGGGTCACCCGATCGATCTCAAGCCGATCCAGCAGATCCCGCAGCGTGGCCGCGTGCGCCCCCAGCGAGTAGTCCCCCATCGGCTTGGCCGACGCGCCGTGGCCGAAAAGATCAGGCACCAAGACGCGGTGATCGATGTCGAGCTTCTCGACCAGATGAGCCCAGTTGCGATGCGAGCCAGTCAGTCCGTGAATGAACAGAACAGCCGGGCCATCGCCGCTGTCCAGGTACCAGAACTCGTGGCCGCTCAGCATCGCGGTGTGTGCGCGCCTCTTAGCCACGGCCACTCCTTCAACTCTACCGACCGGTAACATACGCATGCGCAGTTTACGCGAGCGATTCTTGGCCCGCCATACGTCGAAGGCGCAGGATGAGAACGTGACCCGAGGCGAGAAGTACCTGCTCGACAACCAGCAGGTGGAGGCCGGACAGCGGTTCGACGCGCTGTCGGTGTTGTTCAATCCCTCCACGTTCCGGCACACGCAGTCGCTCGGGCTCACGCCGGGATGGCGAGTCTGGGAGGTCGGCGCGGGAAGCCCGAGCGTGCCGGCCCACTTCGCAGAACAGGTGGGCCCGCAGGGACACGTTCTGGCGACCGACATCGACACCTCGTGGCTGGAAAGTGCAGATGCCACCTACGAGGTCCTGCGTCACGACGTCGGCCTGGAACCACCGCCGCCGGGTTTCTTCGACCTGGTGCATGCCCGGCTGGTGCTCGTGCATGTGACACGGCGCGAGCACGCACTGGACTCGATGATCGCTGCCCTCAAACCCGGCGGCTGGTTGTTGCTGGAGGAGGCCGACCCTGGGCTGCAGCCGCTGGTCTGCCCTGACGAGTCGGGTGCAGAGCAGCAGCTGGCCAACAAGATCAAACACGGCTTCCGCGAACTGCTCGCTGAGCGCGGCGTCGACCTTGCCTATGGGAGGAAGCTACCGAGGCTCCTGCGAGACGCCGGACTGGGTGAGGTGCAGGCTGACGCCTATTTCCCGATGGGCGGGCCTGCCTGCACCGAGCTTGAGCGGGCCACGGTGGAGCAGGTCCGCCACGCCCTCACCTCAGCCGGAATCGCCACCGAGGCTGAGGTCGACGAGCATCTTCTCAACGTGCTGACTGGCCGTCTCGACCTTGCCACCTCCCCGATGGTCTCCGCATGGGGCCGAAAGCCGATGACATCATGAAGCTCAAGCTGGACCTGCATGACATCTATAACCACGGCGGAGACATCGACCGCGCACTTCGCGCAATCATCGATGAGGCAGTCCGGAAGAAGGCGCCGCTGGTCGAGATCATTCCCGGCAAGGGCTCGGGCGCCCTGAAGAAACATGTGCTGCGCTTTCTGGATCAGAAGGAGATCAAGGCCCTCTACCACCGGGTGGAGAAGGACTCGAACAACTTCGGCCGCGTCTTCGTCCACTTCCGCTGGAAATAGGGCAGCGGCCGGCCTGCGTGAGGCCGCAGAGCCGCTGGAAGTCGACGGTCACCCGGAACACGAAGGATCTCAGGCTGCGCCAAAGTTGGCGACATAGGATACTCGTCATGTCGATGAAGCGGGAGCGCACTCCCCGGACTTGGGCGAACCGCTTTGGGCTCAAGTCCGCCGGAGCATTCGCCATGCTGACTGCCGTCGCAATCGTCTTGACACTGAACGCTTTCGCTCAGCCAGCCTCAGTTGGGTCACCAGGCAAGAGTGTGGCCACCAAGACGACCTGGAACGCCGCGCCGGCCCTGACCACGCCCCACGAATCGGGGGGCATCAGCCGGTCGATCACAGTTGTCGGCATCGGCGACTCGGTAACCTCGGGTACCAACTGCAACTGCGAAAGCTTCGTCGGGCTGTATGCGACGGGCCTCGCCTCCGAGCGAGATTTGAAGACCTCTTCGGTGAACCTGGGCGCGGCCGGCTGGACGAGTTCCCAGCTGTTGCAGAACCTGACCCAACCAGGGGCGTTCCGCGATCAAGTCGCCAAGGCCGACATCTTGCTGGTGACGATCGGGGCGAACGACCTCAACCCGCTGGAGACGAAGCAGGCCGCCGGCTGCCCGGCGACCTGCTACGGGCCGTTGGTCGACGCCGTCGGACACAACGTGGAGCTGATCCTTGCCGCTGCGCGAGCTGCCCACCCGGATCACCCCCCGACGATTCTCGTGACGGACTACTGGAACGTCTTCCAGGACGGAGACGTGGGCACCGCCGAGAACGGCTGGTCCTTCCAGAGCTGGAGTGACGTACTCACCCGCGCGTCGAGCTCGCAGATCTGCAACGCTGCGCGGCGGGCGGGCGCAACCTGCGTCGGTCTCTACGGGCCTTTCAAAGGAAACGGCTCCAAGAACCCGACCTCCCTGCTGGCCGCTGACGGCGACCACCCCAACGCGGCGGGTCACCAGCTGATCGCATCGACACTGCTGGCCAATACGCCTCAGCCAATTCCCTGAATCATCCACAGCGGCAATGCCGGCCGGTGCCACCCGCGCATCCCCGCGAACGAGACATGACAGTCTGAACACATGAGACAGATTGCTTTTCCGCAGGTGGGTGCCGAAACCGAGGGCGCCCCACCACGGTTGGCCAAGTTCGCCTGGCTGTCGATCGCGGCGGCCGTGCTGACCATCGGGCTGAAGTCCGGGGCTTACCTGCTGACCGGGTCGGTCGGCCTCCTGTCGGACGCGGCCGAGTCAGGCGTGAACCTGATTGCGGCTGTGGTAGCTCTGGTCGCCCTGCACGTTGCCGCACGACCCGCTGACGACAACCACAACTTCGGCCACGGCAAAGCGGAGTACTTTTCTGCAGGCATCGAAGGACTGATGATCTTCGTCGCGGCAGGGTTCATCCTGGTCAGCTCGGTGCAGCGTTTTCTGCATCCCGCTGCGCTGGAGAGCGTCGGGCTGGGGCTGGCGATCTCGACCGTGGCCACCGCGGTGAACGGCGCCGTGGGCATGCTCCTGCTGCGGGCTGGCGCGACCCACCGCTCGGTCACCCTGACCGCGGACGGCAAACATCTGCTCACCGATGTATGGACGTCGTTCGGCGTCATCATCGGGGTGCTCCTGGTGGGGCTCACCGGCTGGCAGCGGCTCGACCCGATCGTGGCGGCGATCGTAGGTGTGAACATCCTCGTGACCGGGTTCCGGTTGGTGTCCCAGTCGGTGACCTCTCTGCTCGACGCCGCAATGCCGACTGAGGACCTCGCGCGGGTGACTGCCGTGCTCGACCGCATGCGAACAGCGGACCTCGACTTCGCCGACCTTCGCACCCGGGAGTCAGGCCGGCACCGTTTCGTCTCGCTGACCGTCCTCGTTCCCGCCAACTGGACGGTCGAGCGAGGTCACGCTCTGGCCGACGACGTCGAGCTGGCGATCTCGAAGGATCTGCCCGATACCGATGTCCAGACGCATCTAGAACCACAACGAGCGCCCTGACTCGGAACTGGCCGAACACCAGAGGTCCTGGAAATCAGCGCAGTGGCGTACGCCCGTCTGCCTCGGGCTGCATCTCAGGTTCTCTGACCTCCGGTTCTGGCTCCACGACATCGGGTCCAGGCTCTCTGTCCGGCTGAGACTCCGTGAGATCGGGTCCGGCCCCCACTGCTTCCGGTGCGGGCTCCACGAGGAGGGCCGCGACCAGCTGGCCCAGAAGCGCGCGCACGGTGGCCTCCGCAAGCTGATGCAACAGCAGCCGATCCAGCTGCCTGCCGATGGGTCCAAGTGGCGGGTCATAGCTGCCGGAGAGCCTCAGTTGCGAATCGTGTGCTCCCAGCGGCGCAATCTCGAGGTCGGCCACCATCACCGGGAACAGCTCGGTGGGCCCGGTCGCCGACCACTGGAGCGGCATGACGAACCCCTCGCCACGATCCCGGACCTTGCCCACACGCAGGCTGACGGCCTTCGACAACCCGGGAACCGGCCCAAAGGGGCCCACCCGGCTGAGCAGTGCCTCACCTTCGTCATAGGCCGCTTCGGCCACCTGCTGCCACAACCCGTTCACCGCCACGAACAGCCGGTGCCGGACCTGTGTGACCGGCAAGGGGATTCGAGTGAAGTCATAAACGAGCATCCCCCAAGCAAAGGAAGCCCTGACCCTTCGCGCCAGAGTCAAAGGTCCCGAAGACGTTCACTGCGGTCCAACAAGCCTCCATCGCCGGGCACTCACTGCAGTAACTACTGGGAGCGATTCCTGCCGCAAGCCGCGCTCCACAGTTCCTGCGCAGCGAGCCCAAGGCTGCAAGGGGCGTCTTCGTCGTCCTTCGCACTGGGAACCTCCACCTTCTTCGACACCCAGGTCGCTCTGCTGTCGGTGACCCCTGGGGCCGGTCAGTCGGTGATCGCGCATGTGGTCAGTCGGTGATCGCGCATGTAACGTCTACGAGCGTGCAGGCATCCGACAAGGGCCCAGACGGAGATACCTGCGACAACCGGGAACTGGGCCACACCCTCATTCCCTGCGGTAGTAGCCGGCTCATCGACAAGGTGCTCGGTCACAACAGTGGTCCAACGCACACCAGCTGCTGAAGTTCTCTGATAGCCGGGGCCGACGTCGCCATGGTCTGCTGTGCTCCGGTTGACGGGGTCACCACCGCAGTAGCGCAAGCTATCAAGGACGGCCGGCTGCCCCCGCGCACAGGCGGTTGCCTCGGCGCGACGGATTCTTCGAGCCAAGATGCAGGTGGCGGCGCCACGCTGACTAGCACGGCTCCTCGACGAACACCCAGATCGCTTGCCACAAGGAGATCACATGGAGCCGCTCACTGATTCCGACGTTCCACGGTGGTGGCAGCGACTCGGGTTACCAGGCTTGTTCGATGTCCACACCCACTTCCTGCCCGAGCGGATGATGCGACGGGTCTGGGCGCACTTCGACGAAGCGGGGCCACTGATCGGACGCCCCTGGCCGATCGAGTATCGCTGGGACCAGGAAAGGCGACTGGCCCACCTGCGGCAGATGGGCGTACGCCGATTCACGGCGTTGACCTACGCGCACCAGCCCGGCATGGCCGGCGACCTCACCGACTTCGCCCTGGATCTTTCGAAGACCGAGCCGGACTGTATCCCCAGCGCAACGTTCTTCCCCGAAGACGGCGTCCTGGCCCAGGTGCATTCGGCACTCGAGCGAGGTGCGCGCGTGTTCAAGATCCACGCACAGGTGGGTGGGTTCGACCTGCGGGAACCGGCACTGGACGAAGTCTGGGGGCTCCTGGCGGATGCGGCGACTCCGGTGGTCGTGCATGTGGGTAGCGGCCCCGTTCCGCGAGCGGGCTTCACCGGACCGGACAAGCTCGAAGGAGTGCTGCGTCGCCATCCGCAGCTGACCGCCGTGATCGCGCATCTGGGTGCACCGGAGTACGCCGAGTTCCTGACCCTGGCCGAGCGGTACCCGCGAGTGCACCTCGACACAACGATGGCATTCACGGACTTCTTCGAGGAGGCCGCGCCTTTCCCTGCCGACCTGTTGCCACGGCTGGCAGCCATGCCCGATCGGGTCCTACTAGGCAGCGACTTCCCGAACATCCCCTACCCGTACATCCGTCAGCTCCAAGCGCTCGGGCAGCTTTGCGAACGGGAGCCGCGTCTGGACGACGACTGGCTGCGCGCCATCTGCTGGTTCAACGGCCTGAGGCTGATCGGCCCCTGAGCGACGATCGGTCGACAACCGCCGGAATGACAGGCGCGGTGCGGGCTGGTGTACTTGGTGATGTCCGACCCAGACCTTCGCGAGCGGCTTGACCATCTCCGCCTTGAGTCGACGTGACGACTAGCACCTGCGGTCCAGCCGGACCGCCCTGCCCGATCCGAACCCTGAGCCCTATTGTCAGTACCCGCCGAACGTTTGGGAGACGCCACACATGATCAAGCGCATCGCTATCGTCAACCGGGGAGAGGCCGCAATGCGGCTGATCCACGCTGTGCGCGAGCTGAACGCCCAGGGCGGCGCGGCGCAGATCGAGACCGTCGCGCTGTACACCGACGGCGAGCGGTCGGCCATGTTCGTGCGCGAGGCTGACGCGGCATACTCCCTCGGGCCTGCCGCGGACCGCCCGTACCTCGACCTCGCCGTTCTTGAACGGGCCCTCACCCAGACGGGTTCGGATGCCGCCTGGGTCGGCTGGGGCTTCGTCGCCGAGGACCCGAACTTTGCCGAGATGTGTGAACGCATCGGCGTAACCTTCATCGGTCCCAACGCAAGCGCCATGCGACATCTGGGCGACAAGATCGGCTCGAAGCTGCTGGCCGAGGAGGTCGGCGTGCCGGTGGCCCCATGGAGCAGGGGCGCAGTCGACGACATCCATGCCGCGTTGGCCGCGGCCCAGGAAATCGGCTACCCCCTCATGCTCAAGGCAACTGCCGGCGGCGGAGGTAGGGGTATCCGTGTCGTCACCTCCGAAGAGGAGCTGACGGATGCGTTCGAACGGACCCGCGACGAGGCCACCCGCGCCTTCGGCAGCGGCGTGGTATTTCTCGAGCGCCTGGTCACCGGTGCGCGTCACGTTGAGGTGCAGGTCATTGCCGATGGCCAGGGAACGGCGTGGGCGCTCGGGGTGCGCGACTGCACGGTTCAGCGGCGCAACCAGAAGGTCATCGAAGAGTCCGCCTCACCCATTCTGGACGAGGAACAGGTGGACGACCTCAAGACGTCGGCCGAGCGGCTTGCCCTCGCCGTCGACTACTGCGGCGCGGCAACCGTCGAGTTCCTGTACCACCCCGGTGATCGCACCTTTGCCTTCCTGGAGGTGAACACCCGGCTCCAGGTCGAGCACTCGATCACCGAGCTGACCACAGGCTACGACCTGGTGAAGGGGCAACTGCAGGTCGCCTCCGGTGAACCGCTCAAGGGCGAACGCCCGATCGAGATGGGGCACGCCGTCGAGGCGCGGCTGAACGCCGAGGACCCCGACCGTGACTTCGCCCCCTCCCCCGGACGTATCGTGCTGCTCCACCTGCCCTCCGGCCCCGGCATCCGGGTGGACACCGGCGTCGGTCCCGGTGACCTGATTCCGGCTGACTTCGACTCCATGATCGCCAAGGTCATCGCCTACGGGCGCACTCGCAAGGAAGCGCTCTCCCGGCTGAGGCGAGCGCTGGCCGACACGACAGTCCTGATCGAAGGCGGCACGACCAACAAGAGCTTCCTGCTCGACCTGCTCGACCAGCCCGAGATCATCAACGGCAGCGCCGACACCGGATGGATCGACCGGGTCCGCAACCAGGGCCGGCTCCAGCCTGAGCGGTACGCCGGAGTCGCGCTGGTCGCCGCGGCGATCGAGGCGTACGAGGAACAGGAACAGGCCGAGCGGCTGCACTTCCTCGCCACCTCGCACGGAGGCCGGCCCCAGGCCCGGCACGAGGTCGGGCGGGCCATCGACCTGAAGCTGCGTGGCACTTCGCACCGGGTCACCGTCGCGCAAGTCGGCCCCACCCGCTTCTGGGTCGGATTCGGTGCGAGACAACGGGACCGCCAGGTCGAAGCCGACCTCGAGCAGTTCGACGAGTATGTCGGCCGCCTGATCATCGGGGACCGCCGATTCCGGCTGGTCAGCGCAACCCACGGTCCCGTCCACCTGATCGAGGTCAACTCAACGACCCACAGGGTCACCCGCGACGAGGGAGGCGTGATGCGTTCACCCGCGCCGGCGCTGGTGATCGCGGTGCCCGTGACGGTCGGTGACCACGTCGAGGCGGGCACGCCGGTGCTGGTCCTGGAGTCGATGAAGATGGAGACGGTGCTGCGTGCCCCGTATGCCGCGCGGGTGCGCGAGCTGATGGTCAGCACCGGCGGTCAGGTCGAGACGGGCACACCTGTCGTCCGGCTGGAGCCGGTCGCCACCCACGAGGTCGACACTTCCGGAGCACCTGTGCTGGCCGCCCCGCTCCAGCTCCTCGACCTGCCCACGCTGCCGGAGACGACAGCAGCCACCCGCGCCGCGCGCAGCCTCGACGACCTCCAAAGCCTGCTCCTCGGGTTCGATCTTGCACACGGGGACGCCACCCGCACCGTCGCCAACTACCGGCGAGCCCGCGACGAGCTGACCTCGACTGGCGAGCCGCCGCTGCGCCGCGAGATCGAAGTGCTCAGCACGTTCGCCGATCTGGCCGAGCTGGCCCGTAACCGGCCGGCAAGCGAAGAGGAAGCCGAAGAGCTGGTGCACAGCCCGCGTGAGCACTTCCATGCCTACCTGCACAGCCTGGACGTCGAACGCGAGCACCTGCCAGACGGCTTCCGCCGGCGCCTGTCACGAGCGTTGGCGCACTACGACGTCACCGACCTGGAACGCGGTCCCGCGCTCGAGGAAGCGGTCTTCCGGATCTTCCTTGCCCAGCGAACCGCGTCCGACCTGGTCGTCATCCCCCTGCTGCAGCACTGGATGGCTGAGCCGCCACCGGTGGGCGAGGTTGCAGACCGGGCGCACGAGGTTCTGGACCGGCTCGTGCTGGCCACCCAGCTGCGCTACCCCATGGTGGGCGACCTGGCCCGTAGCGCCCGCTTCCGCTGGTTCGACCAGCCGGTGGTCGACGCTGAGCGCAAGACCGTGCTGGCCGGCGTGAGCGACGAGCTCATCTATCTGACCGACAACCCGGACGCTCCCGACTACGGGCCCCGGCTGGACGATCTGGCCGCGATCCCCGAGCAGATCGTGGGGTTCCTGTCCCGACGGATCGAACACACGCTGCCCGAACGAGAGCCCATGCTCGAGGTGCTGATCCGCCGGCACTACCGCGAGTACAAGCTGCACGACATACGCTGGCTGACCGCTGCCGGCAGGCCCTTCGTCACAGCGGACTACACCGTGGACGAACGCCCGACCCGGCTGGTCACGACGATTGCGCAGTCGTCAGAGCTGGTCGCCGCGTCCGACCTGGTGGCGGCCATTGACGCCGAGCTTGACCAGGCGCCAGCCGGCCACGCGGTCGTGATCGACCTGTACCTGTCCTGGCCCGACGCCCCCGAGCCGGCGACCGAGCTCTCGGATGCGCTGCGAGGGCTCTTGACGGCACTACCCTTCGCCCAGAGAGTTCGACGCACCGCGATCGCGGTGTGTCCTGGCCGTGGGCGCCGGGTGTCGTACTTCACCTTCCGCCCGGGCCCGGACGGGATCTTTGAAGACGATCTGGTCCGCGGAGTCCACCCGATGCTCGGCCGACGGCTCAACCTGTGGCGTTTGCGCGACTTCAAGATCACCCGGCTGGACGCGCCGGAAGACGTGCTGCTGTACCACTGCATCGCACCGGAAAACCCGGCCGACCAGCGGCTCGTCGCGCTGGCACAGATCCGCCAGATGGCCGTCGTGCGAGATGCCGACGGACACGTCACGTCGTTGCCCCACGCCGAGCGCGCGGTCGCCGGCTGCCTTGAAGCGATCCGGCGCGCGCGCGCCGCGCGTGGCGCAGCCGGCCTGAACCTCGACATGAACCACGTGTTCCTGCACATCTGGCCGGCAATCGACGCACCTCTTGACGAGCTCACCGCGATGCAGGCCACCATGGCGCCGCTGACCCGAGGCGCCGGGGTGGAGGAAGTGCTCGTGCAAGGCCGGATCGCGGCCCGCGACGGACGGGTGCACTCCGCCGCCGTCCGGTTCTCCTACCAGCCCGGCGCCGGCGTCGTCACGGCAGTGACCGGCGCGCCGACCGAGCGACTGCACCCGCTGGACGACTACGCGCAGAAGGTCTTACGCTCCCGCCGACGCGGCACCGTATATCCCTATGAGCTGGTGAGCCTGATCACCAGGGAGTACGGCAGTTTCGTCGAGCACGACCTGGACGACGACGGTGCGCTCGTGCCGGTTCAGCGCGCGCCCGGAGGCAACCGCGCCGGGCTGGTGGTCGGGCTGGCCCGGACCCTGACCGTGCGTCATCCCGAGGGCGTCACGCGGGTCGTTCTGCTGGGTGACCCCACCCGTGCGCTGGGTGCCGTGGCCGAGGCCGAGTGTGCGAGAGTCATCGCTGCGCTCGATCTGGCCGAGCAGCTCGGCGTTCCTGTCGAGTGGTTCGCACTGTCGGCGGGCGCGCGGATCTCGATGGACTCGGGCACCGAGAACATGGACTGGGTGGCACTGGCGCTACGCCGCATCGTGACCTTCACCCAGGGCGGCGGCGAGATCAACATCGTCGTAGCGGGGATCAATGTCGGAGCCCAGCCCTACTGGAATGCCGAAGCCACGATGTTGATGCACACCAAGGGGATCCTGGTGATGACGCCGGACAGCGCCATGGTGCTGACCGGCAAGCATTCGCTCGACTTCTCGGGCGGGGTCTCGGCCGAGGACAACTTCGGCATTGGCGGCTACGACCGTGTCATGGGTCCGAACGGTCAGGCGCAGTACTGGGCGCCCGACCTGGCCGGTGCCTGCGACCTGCTGCTCGCACACTACGACCACACCTACGTCGTGCCGGGCGAAGGCGCACCACGACGGGCCGCCACCGGTGACCCCGTGGACCGCGACGTATGCAGCTACCCGCACGAGGTGACTGACAACGAGTTCCGAACCGTTGGCGACATCTTCTCTCCGGCAACCAACCCCGACCGCAAGAAGCCGTTCGACATTCGCACGTTGATGAACTCGGTCGCCGACCAGGACCACAAGGTGCTCGAGCGCTGGGCCGGTATGGCCGGAGCCGAGACCTCGGTCGTCTTCGACGCACACCTTGGCGGGTGGCCGGTGTCGTTGATCGGGATCGAGTCCCGGCCTCAGCCGCGGCCCGGGTTCCCCCCGAGCGACGGACCCGACACCTGGACGGCAGGAACGTTGTTCCCACGATCGTCGAAGAAGACCGCCCGGGCGATCAACGCCGCAAGCGGCAACCGGCCTGTCGTCGTCCTGGCAAACCTGTCGGGCTTTGACGGGTCGCCGGACTCGATGCGACACCTGCAGCTCGAGTACGGCGCCGAGATCGGCCGGGCGATCGTGAACTTCGAAGGACCGATCGTGTTCTGCGTCGTATCGAGATATCACGGCGGTGCCTTCGTGGTCTTCTCCAAGGCGCTCAATGCCGGGCTGACAGTACTAGCGGTCGAGGGGTCGTTCGCATCGGTCATCGGAGGAGCACCGGCGGCGGCGGTGGTCTTCGCCGGCGAGGTGGACTCACGCACCGCGTCCGACCCGCGGGTCGTGGATCTCGAGGCTGTGATGTCGAGCGCCGAGGGCGCCGAGCGGGCAGCTTTGGTCACCGACCTGGCACAGCTGCGCTCCAGTGTTCGCTCCCAGAAGCTCGGCGAGGTCGCCGCGGAGTTCGACAGCATCCACAGCATTGACCGGGCGGTGCAGGTGGGTTCGGTCGACGCGGTGATCAGTGCGCGCGAACTCCGTCCGCGACTGGTTGAAGCCGTCAGCAGCGGTCTCACTCATCGGCACAAGGAAGACATGCCGCACCGTATAAGTAACGCAATATCGCTTGGTCACGGCAGTATGAAGGAGTGAACCAGACCCCGCTCGCGCATGTCGAGGCGAAAAGGGTGGAAGTCATCGAGCCGCCCAGCGGTCGGGTCCGGCGTCCCATCGACGTGTTCGCCCTGCTGTTCGCCCTGGTGCTGTTGTCTGCCACGGTTGGTCTGGGCACCCTCGCCGTAGGAACCGCCACCGGCCTGGAGAAGGACCTCGTCGGAGCCGGTGGCGCCTTGCCGAGCGTTCTGCTGCAGCTCCTCAGCTGGGCCGGCGGAATCGGGCTCCTTCTCCTGCTGGTGGTCAAAGGCGTCGATCTGGTGATGCGCTCGCGATCATGGCAGCTCTTGGAGGCAGTCATCGCTGCTGGCGTCGGTGCCTTGCTGGCGTTGCTGCTACAACAGCTGATTCTCGCTGGCCACCTCGGCGCCGTGGTAAACGCCTTGACCAAGGTTCAACCCACGGCCGACCGCACCGAGCCCCTGGACGGGCTGATCGTGGCCAGCGTTGCATTCTTCACCGTGTCAGGGCTCGGCGGTCGGTCCATCCTGCGCAAAGCAGCTGTGGTTGTCGTGGGATCCGCGATCCTGTCGGGGTTCCTGTCCGGTGGGGTCACGGCATTGGCGCTGTTCGCCAGCGCCATTCTCGGCTGGGTCGTCGGGCTGATGGCGCACGTCGCCTGGGGCGTCGTCTCGAACCGCCCGCGAGGCACCGAGGTCGCCGACGCGCTCCTCGGATGCGGGCTGGACATCAGCCGGCTGGAGCTGCTCGACCCGGCACCCAACACGGGACGGCGGTATGCCGGGTCAGGGCCGGCGGGGCGCCTGGACGTTCGCGTCCTGGACCGTGACACCTTCGGCGCCGCCGCCAGCCGGCGCCTGCTTCGCCGGCTGCGGTTGCGTGGGCCATCCGCCCGCGGTCCATCCCTGAGCGTGCGCCGCGCGGTCGAGCACCACGCCCTGATGGCAATGGCGGTGGCCAGCGCTGGCGTGAGGGCGCCAGAGCTGCTCGCGGCCGCTGAGGTGGGGCCGTTTGCGGCGGTCCTTGCCTACCGTCCGACCGAGGGCTCAACCCTTGACCAGGTGGAGCCGGGGTCCCTGAGCAACGCCGACCTGGCCGCCTTCTGGCAGCTTCTGATCCTCCTGCAAAGAGCCCAGATCGCCCACCGTGGCCTGAGCCTGGACAATCTCCTGCTCGACAAACGTGGGGGTGCCGGCCTGAGTGCGACGGGAACCGGCGACATCGCCGCCGCGGACCTCTCGCTGCGTATCGACGTGGCGCAGCTCCTCACAACGTTGGCACTTCTGGTGGGTCCGGACAGAGCTGTGGCCAGCGGTGTGTCATCTCTCGGCAGCCAGGCCATGGTCAAAGCCCTTCCACTGGTCCAGAGCGTCGCCATGAGCACCTCGACCCGCGCCGCCCTGCGAGCTCACAAGGGCCTGTTGCGGCAAATCCGTGAGCTGGTGCTCGAGCTGGCTCCTGAAGAAGCGCCGCCCGAGCCGATTGAGCTTCGGCGGCTGACCCCCCGCACCCTGGTGACGGTGCTCGGTGGCGGCATCGCGGCCTACGTGCTGCTGACGCAGCTGGCGGGGATGAAGGTCGGGACGGTCCTGTCCCAAGCCCAGTGGGGTTGGGCCCTGGGGGTACTCGGCTTCACCGCGCTGACCATTACGGGGGCGTCGCTGGTGATCACCGGGGTAGTAACCACCCAGCTGCGGTTCGTGCGGACATACATGACCCAGCTCGCGGTGGCTTTCAGTGGACTGGTCGCCCCGTCGGCCATCGGCAACGTCGCGCTCAACATGCGATATCTGCAAAAGGCGGGGGTCGACCCGGCGGTCGCCGGCGGCAGCCTCGGACTGGCCCAGCTCGCCCAGTTCTCGAGCTACTTCGTCCTGCTCCTTCTCTCTAGCGTCTTGGCCGGCACCGGGTCACAAGCGGCTTTCAGACCCGCGCTGCCGGCCGTGATCGGCCTGATCGTGCTCGTGGGCCTGCTGCTCCTGGCACTTGCCGTGCCGTCCGGTCGCAGACTCGTCATCGGACGGTTTCTGCCGGTGGTGCGCCGCGTCGTCCCCCGGGTCGTGGCCATATTCCAGGACCCACGCAAGGTGGTGACCCTGTTCGCCGGGGCACTGATGCTGGACATGTCGTTCGTGGCCGCGCTGACCTGCGCGACCCGGGCCTTCGGGGCAACGCCCGCTGTCCCCACCGTGGCGGTGGCCTACTTCGCGGGCGCCATCATCGGCTCGGCGGTGCCGACCCCGGGAGGTCTCGGCGGAGTCGAGCTAGCGCTGATCGGGGGGCTCGTCACGGTGGGCGGCCTGGACCGCGAAATCGCCGTCTCGTCAGTCCTGCTCTTCCGGTTGTGCACCTACTGGCTGCCCATCCCGTTCGGCTGGGCTTCGCTGAACTACCTCCAACGAGTCGCCGCCATCTGAGATCGCCGCGCTCTGTCCAGGCCCTGGACCGGCCAGGCATTAGCAATACGCGCATTGCGGATGCCTCCGCTGCAGCACCCAGAACTCCTGTAGCGGGGCGCCGTTGCCGACCACCCCGCTACAAGACCTGCCCGCTGTAGACCCACCCCACGCAGGCCTACCGAGGCAAGGGCCTACCCGAACGCCAGCTGCGTGTCTTCCGGGGACGGCTGGGGAACCTGTTGCCCGCTCGCCGAGAAGGGCTCACCGTGCCCGGCCGGCACGTCGACCGAGATTGCCACGACGGCCGGATCAATACGCATCACGCAGTACCCGGCCACCGCACCGGCACCAAAGCCTGGAGCGAAGATGCGCGTGGGCTCCTTGATGACGCCGTCACGGACTGCGTCATGAATCGCCAGCGGAATGCTCGCCGACGAGGCGTTGCCGACCGTCTCGACGTTGAAGTAGAGACTGTCCTCCGACAGCCCAGCCTTCAGGGCAAGGGCGGTCACCATCGTCTTGTTGGCCTGGTGGGGAACGATGAGGTCGATGCTCTCCAGCAATGAAGCCTTCACTCCGTCGGGATCGGGCAGCACTGTGAGCTCTCCGATCATCTGCTCAAGGTAGCGACCGGCCAGTTTCTTGACCTCCGGGCCGTACACGGTGATGTTGTTGTCGAAGGCGGGGTTGGGCCAGATGATCGAGTTCACCTGGCTCGCGGGACCGCTGGCGTAGGTCTGCATGAACTCGATGTCCGGCGCTTCGCCCGCCGGTGCAACGCCAACCACGAAAGCTGCAGCACCGTCACCGAAGATCATCCGAGACGGCCGGACGTTGCCGATCTTGTCCGAGAACTTCTCCACGCACACGACGAGCACGGGACGCTGCACCTCTTGGAGAAGCCGGGTCGCATCGGACAGACCGTAAGCCATCCCGGCACACGCGGCGATGATGTCGCAGGACGCATGAGTCTGGTAGATGCCCAGCTCTCCCGAGATCCAGGTGGCTATCGAGGGGATGATCCGGGTGCTCGTGCAGGTGCAGACCAGTACCGCCCCGATCTCTTCGGGACCACGGCCTGAGTGAGCCAGGGCAGCCTTGGCTGCTTGAAGCGCGATCGCCTCGATGCTTTGCACGGTGTAACGCCGCGACTCGATTCCGGTCTTCTGAAGGATCTCGTCCGCCGTCATCGGTGACCAGTTGTATGCCGAGTTGCGGATGAGGTCGTCATTGCTGCAGACCAGCTCACCGTGAACCACCGCCAGCGCCTCGATCTTCGGCATCACCGAGAACTGGCTCCGCACGTTCACTGCCGGGTAGGGCCGCACCGGCTGGACGGCCTCCGGGGCCTTCGATCCGGCCGCAGGCACCACGCCGGACTCAAGGCGTCGCAGGAAGTGGCGCACCTCCTGGTCACGCGGGTACATGACCACGACGTAGTCGTCGTCGCGCAACTGGCCGACCTCGACAAGCTCTGCCTGGGAGCGCTCCCAGGGGTACTGGTTGTGCAGCACCTTGGCCCAGCGGCTCAGTGCCTCGAGCTCGGGCACCTCCTCGGCGCTGTCGACGATGTCGGCCAAGTCGTACATGGGGAAGTCGGGGTCAAAGCGGGGCAACCTGAAGGTCAGGTTGCGCGGATCGGACAGGATCTCGGCCACGGTGGGCTTGACCGGCTGCAGATCGGTGGCGTCGTGCTTACGGTGGCCGAATACGTCGAAGAGAGTCGCGAAGATGCCGTCCTCCACCTCGCGGTCCCAGGTCGGTGGCAGCGCCTCGTAGGCACCCAGCACGGCGGCGACCTTGCGGTCACCGTCCCGCCACGGAGTCACGATCGGCATGAAGACGTCGGGACGCGTGCGCGGAACATCTGCCCAGCGGATGGGCCGCTTCTCATACAGCGTCATCGCAAACCGGTTGGTCCAGAAGAGGTTCAGGGCAAGGTCGCGCAGCAGGTCATAGCGAGTGGCGTAGGCGCCCTCCTCGACCCTGTGCAAGATGTCCGTGCCGGACGGCGCCTTCACCTCGAAGTCGCGTCTGATCACGCTGTCAAGCTGCTCGAGGCTGTGTATGACAGACAGGTCCAGCTGGGGGACGAAGTTGGACGGGAACACGATCCGGTCATGACGGTTCACAACAAATGGCTGCATGTGCCACATCCTTTGAGGGTTCTTCATTCTGATGGGGCGCTTGCCCAACATCAGCCGTCTCCCGGCTGGTGCGCGGGCCCAAGTCCACGCTGGAGCGAGGTCGCGACTCAACCCTAACCGGGGCAGGTCTGATGCGCTCGGTGAAAAGATAGCCATTGCCTCGGTGAGAAATCTAACCCTAGCCAGGGGACGACTATCACGACATACTCAACGCATCAGCCACGAGTCGACCTGGGCGAAGGACGTCATACAACTCTGTCTTTGACCGTGCCCACGGCGATTTCGTGGCGCGCGCTGGGCTCGGCAACTTGCCGGCGTTCTGCGGCAACAGCCTGGGAGGCGCCTCATGAAAGACATCAGCTCAGTCATTATCGAACCAGCCACGGGGGTAGTGGGCGAGAAGCTCGCGGGGCGAGTCGCACTCGTCACCGGCGGAACCCGGGGTATCGGGGCCGCGATCTGCAAGAGCCTTGCCAGCCAGGGTGCTTCAGTCGCTGCGGGATACAGCGGGGATCGGGAAAACGCCGAGCAGTTCATCAAGGAGTTCGAGCGCGACTTCGACGGCCCCGGGCGGGCCACCATCCACCAGGGCAACGTCTCCAAGCCCGACGACTGTCGTCGGGTGGTCGAGGAGGTGCTCGACCAGCACGGCCGGATCGACATCCTGGTCAACAACGCCGGCATCACCATGGACAAGATGGCCATGAAGATGTCGATACAGGACTGGGACACCGTTCTGTCGGTGAACCTCTCAGGCTCGTTCTACATGGCTCAGCCAGCGTTGGAGCACATGGTCGAACGCGGGACCGGTCGCATCATCTTCGTCTCCTCTGTCATCGGCGAGACCGGAAATATCGGTCAGGCAAACTACGCCGCATCCAAGGCAGGCATGCTGGGACTGACCAAGACCCTCGCGAAGGAGGCGGCCTTCATCCTCGCGCGGGCTGGCAGGCTCCAAGAAGACGGCGTCGGCATCACCGTGAATACCGTGACCCCCGGATTCGTAGCCACCGAGATGCTCGAGAACATCCCGGAAAAGGTACTGGACAAGATCAGGTCGACCATTCCCGTCGGCCGACTGTGCCATCCCGAAGAAATCGCACGCGTGGTCCACTTCCTGGCTGCGGACGCGTCAGCATATATAACCGGCCAGGTCTGGGGCGTCAACGGCGGTCTGGACATGTAGTAGGCACCACACAGATACGAAGAAAGAACATACCTACCGAGTGCTTGACATACCAAGCACTCGGTAGGTATGTTTCTCGTGTGTCGGCGACGCCGTGCACCTTCCAAGTCTCTTAAGGAGTTCACAGTGGCAACACCGAACACCAAGACCGCGAGCGATACCGCCACCGAGATGCCGGCCCTTGCCCAGAAGTTCCGTGAGCAGTTGGTCTCTGCCGTCCAGCAGGGCCAGCAGCTTTCCATCGACGCCGCCCAGACCTGGGTCAAGGCCGTCTCGGTGCTTCCCGTCATGGACCTCCCCAAGATTCCTGGCATCCCGGCCATGCCTGGCATGGAGGCCGCAACCAAGTACACCTTCGATGTTGCAGCTGACCTGCTCAACGCCCAGCGTGAGTTCGCTCTGCAGCTGACGAACGCCCTCGTCCCCGCGAAGACGAACTGATCCGGATCACGGCCTCAGCTCGGCAGCACATAGATTCGACGCAGGAAACAGAGACTCAGGAAGCAGAAGAGTCAATGACAACAGCACAGGATGACGCCCGGCGGATGCTGGGAGACTTCATCCGGGCGCAGCGACAGATGGCCAATCTGTCGCTGCGTCAGCTATCTGCGCTGGCCAAGGTCTCCAACCCCTACCTGAGCCAGGTCGAGCGCGGGCTGCATGAGCCGTCCGTGCGGGTGCTCAAGTCGATCGGGGAGGCGTTGAACGTGTCGGCTGAGACGCTGTTCGAGCAGGCCGGCCTGATCGGTCCCGCCGACACTTTGGACGACGACGCAACCGAACACGCGATCCGCGCCGACCGGCGGCTCACGGAAGCGCAACGCCACGCACTTCTCGGGGTCTACCGCAGCTACGTCGCGGACACCGACACAGAAACCTGATTCCACCCACCGCTGGGGCACCAAACTTCTTCGTTCACAGGCCGATTAGGAGTTCGACATCATGAGTTCAGCGAATAGCTTCGAGTCTGCAATAAGCACCGTCGAGTCAGCAGGGCGATCGGTTCTCGACCGTCTGGGGGTTGCCGAGGACCCGTTGGTCGGCGCCGACCCGGTGGCGTTCCTGCGGTCACTTGTTGCTGCAGGTGGAGCGCTGGCCAAGAACCCGGCCGGGACGGCCGCCGCCAGCGGCCGGTTGGCGATCGGCCTGGCTGCCGCAGTGCGCGCAGCCGGAGCGCGAGCGGTGGGCGTCGACGAGTCCGGACCTGTGTCGCCCAAACCCTCCGACAAGCGGTTCGTCGATCCAGCGTTCGCCGACAACCCGTTGTACTACCTGCTGGAACAGGAGTACCTGCTGACCAGCCAGATGGTGGACGAGCTGCTGGATGCGGCAGAGCTGGATGCCACTGAAGAGACCAAGGCGCGGTTCGCTGCCAGGTTCATCGTCGACGCTCTCTCGCCCACCAACACTCTGCCCGGCAACCCCGCGGCCGTCCGGCGTGCGTTCGACACCGGGGGCAAGAGCGTTTTCAGGGGCGCAAAGAACATGCTGGACGACATCCTCCACAACGGAGGCTGGCCCTCGCAGGTCGACAGCACGGGCTTCGAGGTTGGCGTCAACATGGCCGCGACCCCCGGTGCGGTGGTCTACCGGAGCGATCTGATCGAGCTGATTCAGTACGAACCGCAGGACAAGCAGGTGCACGCCGTCCCGCTTCTCTTCTGCCCACCGTGGATCAACAAGTACTACATCATGGACCTGGCTCCCGGCAGAAGCCTGATCGAGTGGGCGGTCCAGCATGGACACACCTGCTTCGCGATCAGCTACCGCAACCCTGATGCCACGATGCGTGACCTGAACTTCGCGGACTACCTGAAACAGGGCGTGCTGGACGCGGTCCGGGTCGTGCGCGAGATCACCGGCGCGGAGGAGGTCAACACCCTGTCGGTCTGTCTGGGGGGAACGCTGACGGCGATGGCTCTGGCTCACAACGCAGCTAACGGTGATCACTCGATCAAGTCCGCCACGTTCCTGAACACCCTCACCGACTTCTCGACTCCGGGCGTGCTCGGCGTCTTCACCGATGAGCCCACGATCGCCGGTCTGGAGAAGCAGATGGAAAAGGCCGGCTTCCTTGACTCCAGCAACATGGCGCACACCTTCGACGCACTGCGGGCCAACGACCTGATCTTCAGCTACGTCATCAACAACTGGCTGCTCGGCAACAAGCCCCCGGCCTTTGACCTGTTGGTGTGGAACAAGGACAGCACCCGGATGCCAGCAAGGATGCACTCGCAATACCTGAGGTCCTGCTACCTTCACAACGAATTCGCGAGGGGAGAGTTCGAGGTGGATGGGCAGAAGCTCAACCCGGAGAAGATCGAGATCGACACCTACGTGCTGGCGGCGGTGGACGACCACATCGTCCCGTGGGTCTCGGGCTACAAGACCACCCAGCTGTTCGGCGGCGCCAACCGGTTCGTGCTGAGTACCTCGGGACACATCGCGGGAATCGTCAACCCGCCCG
>DASRUA010000058.1:0-14011 GCA_035655615.1 Dermatophilaceae bacterium | reverse complement strand
GCGGAGGGCACTTGACGTTCTTGACGCGCTGCCCGTGCGGCGGCGGGTGGAGCTCACCGAGAGTCTCGGGCTGCGGCGCAGCGAGGTGAAGCTCTGGCAAGAGATGGTCCGCAAGATGTTCGTGCCCTTCCACCTCGGCGTGATCAGCCAGTTCGAGGGGTATGGAGACCTGGAGGAGCTCGACTGGGAGTCCTACCGGCAGCGCTACGGCAACATCCAGCGGCTCGACCGGATCCTCGAGGCTGAAGGACGTTCGGTCAACGGGTACCAGGCCTCGAAGCAGCCCGATGTCCTCATGCTGTTCTACCTTCTGTCCGCGGACGAGCTGCGAGACATTCTTGGTGATCTCGGCTACGCACTGGAGCCGGAGGTCATCCCCAGGACCATCGAGTACTACCTCAGCCGCACCTCGCACGGCTCCACACTCAGCGCGCTCGTGCATGCCTGGGTGCTCGCCAGGGCACACCGGGACCAGTCGCTGGAGTACTTCAGGCTCCTCCTGGAGTCCGACGTCGCCGATGTGCAAGGGGGGACGACTGCGGAGGGTATCCACCTGGCCGCCATGGCCGGAAGTGTCGACCTTCTGCAGCGGTGCTTCACCGGACTGGAGACCCGCGGCGGCGTGCTGCGATTCAACCCGCAATGGCCTGAGCGGCTCGGGACGTTCACCAGCCGACTGCGGTTCCGCCAGCACGACATCATCGTCCGGATCAGCAGCACCCTCCTACGGGTCAGCGCGGTGGCCGGGGATGTCCCCGAGATCCAGGTCTGCTGCGTCGATCAGTGGCTCACTCTGTGGCCGGGGGAGTCGGTGGAGTTCGCGCTTCAGCCGGGGTGAGCAGGGAAGTGAACCGGACCTGGACCAACGGACAGTCCGGCGGTATTCGCATGCGCGGCCACCGCTGCTGGGAGGCGCCGAGCGCTGCGTCATACCCCGGTTCGCCAGGACGGAGCAGTATGCCGTAGCCGGGTTGCCAGCGTCCCTGCAGGAGCACGTCGACCGACGCGGGCTGGACTAGGTTGCGCCACCAGCGTTTGGTCTCCGGTCTGCCGGGGACGACCACCACGGCGTTGTCGTCGGTGGCGTACTGCACGGGGAACTCGAAGGTCTGACCTGACACAACCCCGCGGACACGCAGCGCGGCCAGTGACCGGTCCAGCAGTCGGTGGGCCCGGCTACCCAGCAGGTGCAGGACGAAACGGTTGTGCACCGATGGGCCGTCAAGGCTGGGCAGGAACCAGCCGCTGATGAGACCGAGGATGGTGCCGGCGACCAGACCGGTCAGGGTGGCCAGCAGGATCACGGTCGATGCCGGCCAGTCGGCGCCCGGCACGCTGGCAACGAAGAAGATGACCGCCATTGCGGGTGCCCAGGCGGCCACATTGGCGGCGACCCAGCGCCACGGGTGCCGTACCTGACCGCGCAGCAGAGTCGCCTGGCCGGCGCCTAGCAGAGCGCCCATCAGCGCCCCGAGCGCGAGCGCGACGCAGAGGATGAGCAGGAGTGAAGGGGCTGCCCCATCGTCCTGGCCGGACCCTCCGGCTACCGCAGAGGCGCCCGCCCAGCCCACGCCGGCCACGGCCGTGGTGACCAGCACCCACTGTGGCCGGTTCAGGTTCGGCAGGAGGCGCCCCATCCCGGCGGCCTGGAGCCCACCGAGAGCGACACCTTCGACAAGACCGCCACCGACCGCGATCGAGAGTGCGAGCGCGATCTCGCGGCCGCTGCCGGGCTCGCCGACTCGTGCTTGCGAGGTCTTTGCGGCTGCGGCCGCGGCGGTCATGCCGATTGCCTCCGCGACCGCGCAGAGCGCCGTCCAACGGACCAGCGAGAGCGGTTGCACAACCACGGCGATGGCTCCTGACTCGACTGCATCGCGCCTACCTGCCGGGACTTGGCGCAAGCAGGATGAAAAGGTCACGGCGATCGCTCGGTTCGCAACACAGCCATCATGATCCATCGCTGAATGGCAGGCCGGACCGCCCTGTTTATTCCGTCTGGGAAGGTCTGGCGCAGGCCCTCGGGAACCGGAATCATGAGCGGCGTAATCACATTCGACCGAGGGGGGACCGAAACATGACGACACAGCAACACGTCTGGATCATCGGCGGCTACCAGAGCGACTTCGCGCGAAACTTCACCAAGGAGTCGCTGGAGATCGGTGACCTTGTCCGGGAGACGACTACCGGCACGCTCGCTCACGCAGGTGTCTCCACCGCACAGATCGAGGTCATCCACCTTGCCAACGCGATGGGGGAGTTCTACGTCAAGCAGGGTCACCTCGGTTCGATGGTGGCCAGCGTGCTCCCGGAGCTCGCTGGCATTCCCTCGACCAGGCATGAGGCGGCGTGTGCGTCCGGAGGCGTGGCCGTGCTGGCTGCGATGGCCGACCTCGAGTCCGGAAGGTACGACGTCGCCCTGGTGCTGGGCGTCGAGATCGAGCGAAACGTCCCAGGGGCGGTGGGGGCCGGCTACCTGGCGTCCGCTGCGTGGGTCGGTCATGAGGGGGAGGGGCAGGACTTCGTCTGGCCGTACACGTTCTCCGAGATCGCCGAGGAGTACGACCGGCGGTATGGCCTGCGCGATGAGCATCTGCAACGTATTGCCGCTCAGAACTTCGGCAACGCCAAGACCAATCCCAAGGCGCAGACCCGTGCGTGGGCGACGCCACCGGAGTGTTTCAGCGCCGATGACGGCGCCAACCCGACGGTTGTCGGGCGGGTGCGCCGGTATGACTGCAGCCAGGTCACCGACGGCGGGGCTGGCATCGTGCTGGTCTCCGACCGGTGGTTGCGTGAGCACGGGGGCACTCTTGATGGGCCGGTCGCGCGGATCGCCGGCTGGGGACACCGCAGCACGTCTCTCAGCCTGCGGGACAAGTTCGATGCCAGCGCTCACGCTGACTACCTGTTCCCCCACGTTCGGGACGCCATCACGGACGCCTTCTCCCGGGCCGGCGTCGAGGACGTCTCCCAGCTGGACGGCATCGAGACCCATGACTGCTTCACCATCTCGCAGTACATGGCCATCGACCACTTCGGCCTGACCAAGCCCGGGTGCAGCGGCGACGCCGTCGACAGCGGCATCACCGCCCGTGATGGCGCCTTGCCGATCAACCCGAGCGGCGGGCTCATCGGTGTCGGCCACCCGGTCGGGGCGACCGGCGTACGGATGCTGCTCGACAGCTACCTGCAGGTCACCGGGCAGGCGGCCGGATACCAGATCGCGGGCGCGAGGCGCTTTGCCACCCTGAACATCGGAGGCAGCACGTCAACGGTGGTCTGCACCGTCATCCAAGCTGAGTAGACAGCCAAACCCCGGGTGCGACCAGGCAGAGACACTGTTCGCGCCAGTGCGCAGAAGTGCCCCGCCGTGACACGTTCGCGGCGGGCACGTCTGCGTTTCGACGAGATGCTGTGCTTGTCCAGATACAGCGTGGAAGCCGTCGCTCAGTAGAGTCCTTCGGGTGCCGTACCTCAGCCCCGCCTCGGACGCGCCGCCGGCTACCCAGACGGCGGTCATCGTCCCAGTGCCTGCCCGCTGACCCACTGCTAGACCAACACCGCCGCCATCTCGACGCAGCGGCCTCCTGGGGTGTGCCCGCCCACGTGAGTGTCCTGTACCCGTTCGTCGAGCCGGACCAGGTCGATGACCAGGTCATCGCCACCCTGGCCGCCGCGCTCGGTCAGGTGGCCGCTTTCGACTGCCGTTTCGAACGGACGCGGTGGTTCGGTCAAGACGTGCTGTGGCTGGATCCCGAACCCGCCGGATGGTTCCGCGATCTCACCGCCTTGGTCTGGAACGCCTTCCCGCTTCATGCTCCCTACGGCGGAGCCCACGACGACGTGGTCCCACACCTGACCGCCGCCGAATGCAGGCTGGGCAGCCTGTCCGCGGTCCGGGCAGCTGAGCAGGCCGTGCTGACGGGGCTGCCGCTGTCCACGCGCATCGAGGGGGTTCTGCTGATCGCCGGCACAAAAGCCCCCAGCTCCTGGCGGCTCCTGCACGAGTTCCCACTCGGGCGCAGTCAGAAACCAGACCCCTGATCGATCCGGCACGGGCAACAGGCGCGCGCTCAGTTACCGAGGCCGCGGGCCGTCAGCGACTCACAGGTCGTTGCCGGCATAGGAGAGGTTGAAGCTCTTGTTGGTGACCGGGAAGTCCGGCACGATCGTGCCCGCCAGGGCCAGGGGCAAGGCCGGCCAGTTGAACCACGACGGGTCCACGATCTTGACCCTGGTGAGGCGTCCGTCAGCGTCGACCTCGACGCGGTGGACGATGGTGCCACGCCAGCCTTCGACGATGCCGACACCGCTTCTCACGCCGTCCTGAGATCTGGCGTTCTGAGGTTCACGGACCGCTGCCCGCTCGGCTGGCGTGCCCCGGAAGCTGAGCAGGTCGGCGGTGGTGATCAAGTGGGCGGCGAGGTGGGTGGAGGCCGCGAACTCGCCTGCGCGCAGGGTGAAACGGGCGAGGACGTCCCCGCTGGTGTTGGTGACGGGGGTGACAGGCAAGCCGCAGGCGGGGTGGTCGATGCGTGCATCGGTTGCCAGTCCGCTGGCGCGGGCGACGTAGCCCAGACATCCAAGGTCGCGCGCCTGGTCGAGGGTGAGAACCGCGGTGCCGGTGAAGCGATCACGGATGACCGTGTTGTCCAGGGTGAGCTGGGCGACCTCGGCAAGGTCTTCGGCGAGCCGGGCCAGCTGCCCCGGATCGGGCAGGCTGAGCAGCTCGATCCGGCCGGGGCTGATGGCCCCGCGGAGAAGTCGGTGGCCGGTGGTGGCGTGGTTGATCCGGAGCAGCTCCTCGCGGATCCGGAGTGCGTGTGCGTTGGCAAGGGAGAATCCGACGTCGTTGGCCAGTGCGCCCACGTCGGCCGCGTGGTTGTAGAGGCGTTCGAGCTCGATGACCAGGGCGCGCAGCCGATGGGCCGGTTCGGGCATGGTGATGCCGAGCGCGTCTTCAACGGCGAGACTGTGGGCAAGCGCGTGACCGGCGGAGGTGTCACCGCTGATGCGTTCGGCGAGGTGGATGGCGTCAGTGGCTTCGAGCCCCTCGAAGAGCTTCTCAACGCCACGGTGGGTAAACCAGAGCCGGGCTTTGAGCTTGAGGATGCTCTCCCCGACGACGGAGAAGCGGAAGTGTCCGGGTTCGATGATGCCGGCGTGGACGGGCCCCACCGGGATCTCATAGACCCCGTCCCCGACCACGGCGAGGAAGGGGTATGCCTCGCTATCGGTGAACGGCGGCGGCGCTCCGGCTTTGTGGCGCATGGGGTACCAGCCTGCGGGCCAGTGCGCATGCCGGACCAGTCGGCGGGGCAGGGGGTGGTTGACGGGATCGATCCCGTACAGGTCGTGCATCTCACGTTCGAACCGTGAGGCGGGGAAGGAAAGGGACGCCAACGAGGGCAGCGCCGGGTCATCGGCGGGCAGTGTGACCTGCAGCTCGATGCGGCGGTCCGGGGAGCCGGCGAGGAACAGGTAGACGACGCGCAGGGTGGCGCCGTCGTCATGTGCCGCGACCAGGCCAAGGCGGAAGCCATCCTCGAACAGTGCCTCCGCCTGTTCACTGAGCTGGGCCGGGTCCAGGGTCAGGGAGATGCGGTGTATGCCGGCCGGCCGGCCCTTGTATGCGGGGTTGTCGGCCAACGCGGATTCGTTCACAGCGGGGTCGTCGGTCATCGGGTGCCTCCGAGCAGGGTGGCAGCGGTCTGGAAGAGCTCCAGGAGCGGGCCGACGGTCAGTCCCAGAACAAGACTCAGGATGACGCCGGTGACCAGTGCGGCGCCGACAGAGCGTGGCACGGTGATCGCCGGTGATCCCGCATCTGGTGGGCCGAGCAGCATCCGGCTGCCGTTGCGGACCAGGGCGGCGAAGGCGATGACCACGAACAGCAGCGCGGCGCCCAGCACCCACTCGAGGCCGGCGCCGGCGAGCGCTCGGGAGATGGACAGCTCACTGGCGAACATGGCGAACGGCGGAAGTCCGAGCAGGATCGCCAGGCCCACCAGGAAGGTGACGCCGACCATCCGGGATCGGGCCAGCACGCCGGTGACGTCGCTGATCCTGGTGGAGTCGTGCGCGGCCTGCAGCTGACCGGAGCCGAGGAATACCAGCGTCTTCGCGATCCCGTGGGCCAGGACATGCAGCAGCAGAGCGGCGATTGCCAGCTTGGTGCCGGCGGCCGCTGCGACCGCGACGAGTCCCATGTTCTCCATGGAGGAGTAGGCAAGCATCCGTTTGAAGTCGGTCTGGACCACGAGTAGCGACGCGGCGATCAGCAACGTGAGGAGCCCGACGATGATCAGGCCGGTGCGCAGAAAACCGGTGCCCACCGCGAGGTCGACAACGGACTTGACCCGAAGCAGCGCGTAGAACGCCACCGACAGCAGCACTCCGCTCATCAGCGCGGACACCGGTGCCGGCGCCTGGCTGTGCGCGTCGGCCAGCCAGGTGTGGAATGGGACGAGTCCGGCCTTGGCGCCGTACCCGAGGAGCAGCAACCCGGCGGCCAGACGGGTTACCGCGGGGTCGAGCTGGCTGGCATGTGCGAGCAGCACGTCGATATTCAGGGCGTCGCCGCTCGATGCACCGGCGTGCAGGCTGGCGAAGTAAAGCAGCACGGTGCCCAGGAAGGCGAGCGCGATGCCGACGGAGCAGATGACGACGTATTTCCAGGTGGCCTCGAGTGCGGCGCGGGTCCGGCGGTGTCCCACGAGGAACGCCGTGGCCACTGTCGTGGCCTCGATTGCCACCCACATCACGCCGATGTTGTTGGCCAGGACGGCTGAGGCCATCGCGGCGAGGAAGATCGGGACCAGCACGCCGTAGAGTTTCGCGCCCCTGGCATCAGTGTGTCCGTGGGTGAGCTCGGCGTCGATGTAGCCGATGCTGGCCCACGTCGCCAGGGTGCCCACGGTGCCGATGACGATCAGCATGGTGATGCTGAGGGCGTCGGCCCGAAACAGGTTCGCGATCGCGAAACGCACACCGGATCCGTGGTTGAAGCCGAGGATGACGCCGCTGATCAGTATGCAGAGAGCGGCCAGAACGGTCACCGACGAGGTCAGCCGTCGCCAGCCGAGGACCGCCGCGAGCGCCGCCGCAACGAGTGGGGCGCCGATGGGCACCAGCAACAAGAGGCTCATCAGCCGCGCAGCTCCCTCAGCTGATCGAGGTCGGTGCCGCCGAAGGTACGACGCATGTGCCCGGTGAGCAGACCCAGCACCAAGACGGCGAACATCACGTCCAGCGAGGCGCCGAGCTCGACGATGAGGGGGACACCTGCCGTGATCAGGAACGCGGTGGCCGCGATCCCGTTGTCCAGCATCATGAAGCCCACGGCCTGGGACAGGGCACGGCGCCGGCTGACCATGACGAAGACGGCGATCAGGATCACCGCAAAGGTGGCCGGCACGGCACGGGTGGCCGGTGAGGGGTCCAGCGCGATGATCGGCCGGGTCACCGCGTAGGCCAGGACGGTCAGTCCCGCGGTGATCAGAAGTGAGGTGGTGGTGTTGACCAGCGGCGTGCTCTCGCGACGTTCGTGAGGCTCAGTGCCGACGGCCCGTATCAGCAGAAGCGGCAAGGCGACCGCTCGCAGGAGAAGCACGATGACGCCGACGACGATCAGAGCCGCGTCATGCTTGTAGATGCCTTCGGTGAGGGGGATCGCAGCCAGGGCTATTCCTTGCCAGGCCAGCAGCCCGACGATGGCGCGGAGCTCACGGCGCCACACGATGAGCACGGCGGCCAGCAGGAACGCTCCGGCGGCGAGATTGAGCACGCCGTTATACGTGGCCTGGGTCATCTTGCCTGCTGTTCATGTGGTGGTTGTTCATGGCGTGGTCTGTCCGGGCCTGCGTTCATGTCATGGCGATTCATATAGTGGCCGTCAGTTGGTCGGTGTGGCGAAGAAGTAGGACGCGGTCACGGCCAACAGGGCGAGCAGGAAAGAGCCGGCAAGCAGCTCGGGGATCCGGAAGTAGCGGAGCTTGGCGATGAAGACCTCACCTGCGGCGAGCAGCCCGGCCAGCACGGCCACTTTGACGGTGATCGCCACGAAACCGATGAGTATCGCGAGCACCGACGGATCAGCGCCGGCAACTCCCCACGGGAGGAACAGGTTTGCCAGCAGCCCGAGCAGGACCGTGAGGCGCATGCCGCTGGCCCACTCGACCAGCGCCAGCTTGGGACCGGCATACTCCAGGACCATCGCCTCGTGAATCATGGTCAGCTCGAGGTGGGTCGAGGGGTTGTCCACGGGGAGTCGCCCGGTTTCGGCGATGATCACGATCGCCAGCGCCACGAATGCCAGCAGGCTTCCGGGGGAGACCAGGTGCCCCGGGTTGTCAGCCGTCGCCGAGACGATGGCAGCCAGGTTGGCCGAGCGTCCCGGAACGGACAACGCGAACACCGCGAGCAGGATGGTTGGTTCGACGAGCGCGGCGATGGTGATCTCGCGGCTGGACCCCATGCCGCCGAACGCGGTGCCGGTGTCCAGTCCGGCCAGGGTCAGGGCGACCGTTCCCAGGAACAGCAGGCCGACCACCCCGAAGAGGTCCGCGGCCGGGTCCAGCGGAGAGCCCAGCGCGATGAGCGGCAGGATCGCGGCGATCAGCAGCGCGGTGCCGGCCACGACTGCCGGTGCGAACCCGAACACCACGGTGGTTCCCTGCGGCGTGACCTGCTGCTTGCGGAGCTGCTTGTGCAGATCCCGCCAGGGCTGCCCGATGCCGCCTCCGGCCCGGCCCTCCAGCCGGGCGCGCACCTGTCGCATTCCGCCAACGATGAACGGGGCTCCGACGATTACCGCGAGCACCTGCAGGGCGGTGGCGAGGTAGGTCAGGTAGGTGTGGCCGGCCAGTCCGATGGTGGCGTTCATCGCGCGATCACCAGCACGATCAGCAGCCCCAGCGCTCCGTATGTCAGGTAGAGGTGGACGCTACCGGGGTGCGCGCGACGCACCCACTGCGCCCAGATCGTCACAGCCCGCACCACGGGGGTGTAGAGCCGCTGTTCCACGGGGTCGGCCAGCAAGGTTCGGTAGGTGACTCTTTCGACCAGGTACTGCGACTCCGCAAAATGGGTGACCTCTACGTCCGTCTCGGGCTTCAGGACGTTGTCGAAGACGCGTTGCAGGGGCTCTGCGAACGACGTGGCTGTGTACTGCATCTTCGAGCTGAGCGAGTCCGCGCCGCATGCCCACAGAGGGACGGTCGCGGCAACGGGCCGGTGCCGCGCGCCCCAGCGGGCCAGACCGAGGGCCAGGATGACTGCGACAACCAGGGCCGCGGCGATCAGGCCGGGTGACATGGACCCGGCGATGCCCGGCAGGCGAAGGTACGTGCCGAGGGCCGGACCCGCCTCCCGGCCACCCACGCTCGGCAACGCCGTCAGGACATGGCTCAGCACAGGGCCGAGCAGTACTGGCGCCACCGCGAATACCGCACAGGCCGCTGCAGCTATCCCCATTCCGGCCATCATGCTGGCGGGGGCCTCACGGGCGGCCGCGGCGGCGGCCGAGCGTGGCCGAGCCAGGAAGCCGACCCCGAAAGCCTTCACCATGGCCGCGATCCCCAGCCCCGTGGTGAGCGCGACGGCGCCCACGGACAGGGGCATGGTCAGCGCGAGCAGTGTGTTGTTCTCGTGCGGGGAGTGGATGAGGCTCTGCAACAGGAGCCATTCACCTACGAAGCCGGCACCCAGCGGCAGCCCAGACGCGCCGAGCGCGGCGATGCCGAACATCACCGTGGTGCCCGGCATCCGGCGGGCCAGCCCGCCAAGCTTGTCCAGGTCGCGCAGCCCGGTGGCAGCCAGCACAGACCCGGCGGCAAGGAAGGCGAGCGTCTTGAAAGCGGCGTGGCTGAGTATGAGCAGGAGCGCCGCGGTCATCGCCATGGCGGCCACCTGATGCGCGCCATAGGAGGACAGGAGTGTCGCGGCGCCCAGCGCCAGCGTGATCAGTCCCATGTTCTCGGTGGTTGAGTAGGCCAGAAGTCGTTTCAGGTCGGTCGCCACAGAGGCCTGCAGGACTCCGAACACCGCTGACACGGCACCGAAGATCATCAGTGTCAGCCCCCACCAGTGCGGGCCGGGACCCAGGAGCTGAAGGTCGATGCGGATGATGCCATAGATGCCCATGTTGACCATCGCCGCGCTCATCAACGCCGATACCGGGCTGGGCGCCTCGGGGTGCGCTCGAGGCAACCATGCATGTAGCGGAAGCAGGCCGGCCTTGGACCCGAATCCCATGAGGGTCAGCAGAAACACCGCTGTGCGCGTGCCGGGCGAGAGGCCACCCGCGTGCGCGGCGATGGTGGCGAAGGCGTCGCCGCCGCCGGCCGCGGACAGCACCACGAGCGCCACCAGGATTGCTGCGAAGCCGAGCTGGGTCATCACGGCGTAGAAGACCCCGGCGGACCTGACGGCTTCACGCTGGTGCTCGGACAGCACCAGGACCAGCGAGGCCCCGGCCATCAGCTCCCAGGCCAGCAGGAATGTGGTGACCGATCCCGCGGCCGGAACGAGGAGCATGGCGGCCACGAAGAGCGGGAGCATGACCAGGGGGAAGCGAGCCCAGTGTTCCCGCTGGGCGTACCCGACGGCATAGATGCCCACGGCGATCGAGACCGCGCCGGTGGCGGCAACGAAGAACCCGCCAACCTGGCCCAGGTCGAAGATGACACCGACCAGGGGCAGCAGCCAGCTGATCTTCAGGTGCCGGGTCTCGCCGAAGATCGCACTGAGGCCGAGCGCCACGCCGGCCATTCCGAGGGCCGCTGTGAGACCCCCGGACAGCATCGCCTGACCGCGAGCTCGCCGCGCTGTGCGCAGGGCCTCGTCAAGAACGGGAGCAGTGGGGGAGTCGTTGAGGGCAGTGGTCACCGGCCGGTCACCGTACGCAGCGCCGCGATGATCTGCTGCGGGGTGGGCGGACAGCCAGGTACTTGCACATCCACGGGTATGACGTCGGCGACCGAACCGACCACGCCATAGCCCTGAGCGAATGCACCACCATTGATGGCGCAGTCGCCGACCGCGATCACGACCCGAGGCTCCGGAACCGCTTTGAGGGTGTTGAGCAACGGCTGGTGCATGTTGCGGGTTACCACGCCGGTCGCGATCAGTCCGTCGGCGTGTCGAGGAGAGGCGACCACTCGTGCCCCGAACCGCTCCGCGTCATACACCGAGGAGAAGGCACCCGATATCTCGAGCTCACAGCCATTGCACGAACCGCAGTCAACGTGCCGTAGCTGCAGCGAGCCGGTCACCCCTGTTGGGGGTGCAGCGGTCGCCTCGGGGGCCTCATCCGCCGCCTCGACGATGCGCCCGACTCGACGGATCTTGCCGATCCAGCTCATTGGTCCTGCTCCTTGGCCCTGCTTGTGGTCCCTGCTTCTGGGAACGCGTGGGTGATGGCCGCTTTCATCAGCGGTCCGCTTGCACCTCGGTCTTGTTGTCGGCCTGCAGATCCTTCAGGAGATCCATCTGGTCGGTGAGCAGTCCGGTCAGCACCTTGCGGGCGAGCAGGAGCAGCTCTGACATGTCCTTGGAGGCGATCGAGTAGATCACGTTGTTGCCCTGCTTGCGGGCCACGACCATGCCGGTCCTGCGCAGGACGGCAAGCTGCTGGGAAAGGTGCGAGGACTCGAGTCCGAGCTTGGGCATCAGCTCGCCCACTGAGTGCTCCTCCTCGGAGAGCAGCTCCAGAATCCGGATTCGTGCCGGGTGCCCCAGAGTCTTGAAGAACTCAGCCTTCAACTTGTCGATCGGTTCTGGCATCACGTCCTGCCCTTCCGTGCACGGAGGCTCTCATCGAGAGGAACTCTGGAATGATCTCATACAGTTCGATCAGTTGCCAATACTTACAACTAGTCATGTTTCCTCTGGAGCGAAGGGTAGAACGTCGTTAGGTTGATTTCCATGGCCCCCACCGGCAGCACGTCCCCAGCCGTCGAGCTAGCCGTCGGGGGCCGGACCGTGCGCATCTCCAACCCGGATCGGGTCTACTTCCCGGCGCGGGGGGAGACAAAGCTCGACCTGGTGCGCTACTACCTCAGTGTTGGTGACGGGATAGTTCGCGCGTTGCGCGAGCGGCCCACCATGTTGCACCGTTTCCCCGAAGGTGTCAGCGGTGAGAAGGTACACCAGAAGCGGCTCCCGCGCAGTGCGCCGGCCTGGGTCGAGACCGTCCGGGTGGGTTTCCCGCGATTCAACCGCTATGCCGATGAGCTGTGCGTCACCGAGCTGGCCAGCGTGATCTGGGCGGTGCAGATGTCCACGGTCGAGTTCCACCCCTGGAACTCGCGGCGCTCCGACACCGAACGTCCCGATGAGTGGCGGATCGACCTGGATCCCATGCCGGAGTGCGGTTTTGACAGGGTTCGCCACGTTGCCCAGGTCGCCCGCGAGGTCCTTCACGAGCTGGGCGCCGTTGGCTGGCCGAAGACCTCGGGCGGGTCGGGCATGCACATCTACGTTCGGATCGAGCCGCGATGGGGTTTCGCAGACGTACGCCGGGCGGCGCTGGCTTTCGCGCGAGAGGTGGAACGGCGGGCACCGGCCGAGGTGACCACCACGTGGTGGCGCAAGGACCGCGATCCACGGGCCGTATTCGTCGACTACAACCAGAACGCCCGGGATCACACCGTTGCCAGTGCCTACTCGGTTCGCGGCCTTCCTGCAGCGACCGTCTCCACCCCGGTCACCTGGGCCGAGGTCGACGACGTCATGCCGGCAGACTGCACCATCGAGACCGTTCCCGCGCGCTTCGCGGCGCTGGGTGACCTGCATGCGGGCATCGACGACGCCGCGTACTCGCTGGAGACCCTGCTGGAGTGGGCAGAGCGGGACGAACGGGATGGCACCTCCGACCCCGGCGGCCCGCAAGCTCAGTGACAAGTCGACTGAAGTCACACGTTTTCAACCGCCGCAGAGGGGCACTGCTGGCGTAGTGTCAGTGGTGCCGACAAGGTTCGTCGGCCGACGAGGCTGTGACCGAACAGAAACGGGGGCTTGAACCTATGGCTCCCCACAGAGATTCCGATCCGGCCACGGCGTCCGATTCGGTTGCTGCGGCTGATCCGAGTTTCGGTTTCGACCACCTGATGACCCTGTTCCAAGAGGTCACCAGCGCACGAGCCGCGATGACGGTGGCCCGCCGCGCACCCCTGGGCAGGTCGCGTCTGGTCGACGCGCCAAGAGCACGCCTGTTGCTGGCACTCGAGGCCTACACCGCCGAGCTTAACGCCAGAAATCTGCCGGTGCCGTACGGCATCCGCGATGACCTTCGGATCCAGCGCCGGATTCTTGGCAGAGTTGTGGACGCCCCCGGTTAGCAGTCGCCCACAGCTGCGCCCGTGGTATTTCGTCATCTGCTTCGGCCTGGTCAGCCTGTTCGCCGACATGGTCTACGAGGGCGGCCGCAGCATCATCGGGCCATACCTTGCGACTCTTGGCGCGTCAGCGGCAGTTGTCGGAACCGTCGCCGGCATAGGGGAGTTCATCGGTTACGGCCTGCGCGTGGCCTCCGGGTACCTTGTCCAGCGCCGCGGGCACTACTGGACGTGGACCATCACGGGCTATGCGCTCACGGTGCTCAGCGTCCCCCTGATCGGCTCGACCAACGTGATCGCTCCGGCGCTGCTGCTCTATGGCACCGAGCGGCTGGGCAAGGCGGTACGTTCACCGGCCAAGGACACGCTGTTGTCTCACGCCTCCACGCAGACCGGTCGGGGAACCGCGTTCGGGGTCCATCAGGCGATGGACCAGGCCGGCGCGATGGCGGGGCCACTGTTGCTGGCGGCCGTCCTGTGGCAGTACTCAGGCAACTATCGCCTGGCTTTCGGCGTCCTCATCGTTCCGGGCGTCGTCGTGCTGGCACTGCTTTTCTGGCTGCGACATCGCGTCCCGGACCCGGCGGCATACGAGGTTGGGGCATCGGCGGCATACGAGGCTGAGGCACCGGCGTCGCACGTTCCTCAGTCAGGCGCTCCTCAGGAGACCT